>SUXG01000024.1 GCA_015061085.1 Bacteroidales bacterium | reverse complement strand
CAGCTCGCCATCTGGCAATAAGACGTTTTTTTAACAAATCAGGCGACCTATATTCAGATCGCCCGATAAATTGTGTATACTTGTTTCCTCCCTATTGACATATGTTTTTATCCCGAACTCGCGTTATGAGTATGACTCCCACGGCAATAGGATTAAGACTGCGTATTATGGTGAAAACTCAAAGCCATATCCCCAAACCGAAATTAGGATAGTCTACAGCGATAATATTTTTTAAGAATTGACTGTCAGAAATTTGCACATGTGTATGCTACTTTTGTGCTAAAATTTTAGATAGATTTTAGCCATGGATATAAGAAAGCGTACGCAAGAACTGTTAAAGGCATTGACCGATGAGCTTCTGAAGGCATCGTAGCGTGTCAGTGCACTTATCGACGAAATCGACATGGTCGAAATGCGTATGCTCGAACTCATGGAGAAAGAGGGTTAATCCCCTTTCGTTCTCGGCTCGGCAATCTGATGGGCTACAAGGTATCGCCCTTTATACCTTAAACAATCCTACATTAAACATTACACATTCAGCACCCTGTCCCACTGTCCCATCGTTTCAGGGATGAGTTACTTGGGACATTGCGAGACACTTGCAACACTCCCACGCTATACGCTTAGATGCACCAACACTGAGACACCGGGATGCTTAGGCATTGTATGGGAGGATAGATGCGTCTTCGCTTTGTTGTCGTCGGTATACACACAAAAATGGCAGCCGAAATATAATCCGACTGCCACTATCTGTGCTTTATCTTCGACGAAGGCTCTGAAGGGCTAAAGGAAGGGAAAGTCCCAAAAGTCTCAAAAGGCATTGCTCTTTAAACCTTACCTCGTTGCTAACGCCCCATTAAACATTCAACTTTAAACGTTTAACATTACTCATTACCCATTAAATCTTAGGGGAATCAGTTGTTTTCTTTGACTGCAGCTGTACGATAAGCAATTAGAAGCTTGTGAAGATCTTCGATGCGCTTAATCATGTCTTCACCTTTATCTGTATCTTTTACCAATTGACGTTCGGTGTTGTGTTCAGATAGTACGGTGTTAGAAATAATGTCGAGACCCTCCTCAATGGCTTTTTGTGTTGATTCAAATGGCTCATGTTGTACGAGTTGCAATCCGAATGAGTTGTAAACAAGAGTATAGCCTGCGATACCCGTTTCTGACTGATATGCTTTAGAGAACCCACCATCGATAACGATAAGTTTTCCATTAGCCCTAACAGGATGTTCACCCTTTTTGATTTTAACCGGAACGTGGCCATTAATGATGTGACCTCGTTTGGCTTCTATACCGAATTCTTTGAGAATGTTGTCGCATACAAATTCTTCATTCTGAAGCTTATAGTAATAACCTTTAGGTTCTTTTTGAACGTCTTTGTTTGTAGTAAGATAGCGTTCGAAAGTAGCCATTTTTGCCTTGTCGAAAGAAGGAGAATCGGCACCACACCATAGATACCACATATAATCAACAGCGTATTGCTTTTCTTCAGTCATTTCTGATGATTTGCGACAAGCAAGTTGTACGAGTGCATCAAGACGATCCAAGAGTGATTTGCCGGCAAAATATTCGCCCATGATTTTCACTTGCTTGAATGAACCGTCTTCATTGAGAGGAATTGAGGCGTGGAACATGAGGTTATTGTTGCGAGCCAAATAGAAAGAACCTCGACGGAGTAAGAAATAGACGTGCTTTTTGAGCTTTTCGCTATTGACAAACGAGTTGTGGAGGTGGTTGATGATTGCCTGTTCTTCCGGGGTAAGGGTATATGGATCGGCAGGGTTGATAGTAGGGAAGAGCTTGTCAAGCAATTCACATTCGATGCCGTTGATAGTAATTGTACCCTTTTCAAAGTCAATGAGGTGGAAGAGTTTGCGATCTTCCATTTCGTATGCCGGGTTGCGGTCGATGAGTGCGGCTTCACACTTCCATTGAATGATAGAAATCGCTTTATGCATTTGAGCGATAAGGCGTTGCTCTTTCTGGCTATAGCGATCCGGAACAAATTTCATTTTTGGGGCATAGACCTCTACAGGATCGTCTTTATAGACCTCCATTGCAAACGTAGCGAGAGGGAGGAGGTTGATACCGTAGCCTTCTTCGAGAGTGATGAGGTTGGCGTAGCGAAGTGATTGGCGCACAACAGTAGCGATGCTTGCGTCATTGCCGGCAAATGCACCCATCCATAGCAGGTCATGATTACCCCATTGAACATCGACGTTGTGATAAGAGCAGAGGGTGTCGAATATGATGTGAGCCCCCGGGCCACGATCGTAGATGTCGCCGACAAGGTGCAATGAGTCGATTGCCAGTTGTTGGATAAGGTTACACATGGCAATAATGAACTCATCAGCGCGTTTGGTCGATATTATGGTCGAAATAATCTGATTAAAATATCCACGTTTGTTGTCTTCGTGAGTGTCGTGAAGAAGCTCTTCAATGATGTAGGCAAACTCTTTAGGAAGGGCCTTGCGCACCTTTGAACGAGTATATTTTGATGATACGGTCTTGCAGACTTTTACAAGCTGATTTAGAGTGACTAAATACCATTCATTGATGTTGTTCTCGGTCTTTTTGACGATACGGAGTTTTTCGTTTGGGTAGTAGATTAGAGTGCATAGGTCTCTTTTCTCGCTTTCGCGTAGAGATGTTCCGAAGAGGTCGTTGACTTTGCGCTTAATAGAACCGGAAGCATTCTTCAGTACATGGATAAAAGCTTCGTATTCGCCATGTATGTCAGAAAGGAAGTGTTCTGTCCCTTTTGGCAAGTTTAGAATTGCTTCAAGGTTGATTATTTCCGTACTTGCGGCAGCAATTGAAGGAAACGATTTAGAAAGCAATCGTAAATAGTGTAATTCCTCATCAGAGAATTTATACATGTTGGAAGATTCTTGTGCAGTCATATAATGATTTATTTATAGATTCGCAAAATGATTGTATCATTTGCAAATATAGGAAAGTTATATGACTTTTCCAAATTTTATTGTTGATAAAGTTGCATATAAAATAAAAAACGGAGAAAAGCCGCGGCCTGACTCCGTTTTTGTCGTGATAGCATGTTTTATTATTTAACGTCGCATTCAACGACAAATTGTTTCTGATAATAATAAGACAAACCGATAGCGAAAAGGTTTAATCGCTATCGGCATATTATGAAAAATTTTTACATTGCTTGTTTTTTATGGCGTTGTTGTTGTAGCAACGAGTCGCCTTTTAGGTGCTTACCCGGTTTGTTATGTACTTTGCCGACTTTCTTGTTGTGCTTCTCAAATTTTTGGCGCACCTTTTTGCCGTCAGCTTTGCGTTGCTCTTTGTTTTTAAGATACTGATTGTACTGTTCTGCTGTTAAGATTTTTTTGAGCTTCTTGTCGTAGTTGGCTTGAGTTTTTTCGAAGTCGTCGCGAGTTCTCTTTTGAAGTTTGTCATTTTTCTCACGGCGTTCGTTGTCGAGTTTATTAACCTTTTCTCTTTGCTCTGCCGAAAGGTTGAGACCGTGGAACATATCAACCGAGCGACCATTGTGGTGACGGCCTTTCCATTCCTTCTTAGCTCCCGATTTTGGTTGGCATTGTTCCTTACGACCACATTCGTGGTTGTGTTGTGGTTGTTGAGCAAAGGTTTCTACTCCGATTGTTGCGATAAGTGCGAATGCAATTGATAAAATAGTCTTTTTCATTGTCTTATTATTTTTAGAGTTTATATTTCTTTTTTGGATGCCTCGACTAATATCGTATCCTTGTCGATGGCTTACATTCTATAGACTCTGAGTAATTGCGATGGTTTAAACGGGTTTGTAGTGTTAATTAAAATTAACAATTAATTGTTAATAAAAATATAAATTTAATACAAAAAGAAAGTGCCCTAAATTGTTGGTTTTAGGACACTTAGTTATGTATCGATACGGTCGGTGAAAAAAACTTTATGACCGTGTTAATCTCATAGCAATTTATAGAAATTTCCCCTTAAAATTCTGAAGTGAAATGGAATTTTATTTTAGGGAAGTCGGCTTGAGCCATCTGAAGCACATAGTTGCTATCGGCAAGGAATACGTCGCGACCCTCTTTGTCTGTGGCCATGAACTGATGCTTACGCTTCTTAAATGCTGCGAGTGCTTGTTCGTCGTCACTTTCAATCCAGCATGCTTTGTATAGGCTGATTGGTTCCCAGCGACATTGAGCTCCATATTCATGAAGGAGACGATACTGTATAACTTCAAATTGGAGTTGTCCGACAGTGCCGATAATCTTGCGATTGTTGAATTGGTTGGTAAATAGCTGTGCGACACCTTCGTCCATGAGTTGGTTGATGCCTTTTTCAAGTTGTTTTGTTTTCATCGGATCGGCATTTTCGATGTATTTGAACATCTCAGGCGAGAAGCTTGGCAATCCCTTGAAGTGGAGTTCTTCGCCTGATGTCAGGGTGTCACCGATTTTGAAGTTGCCGGTGTCCGGAATACCGATGATGTCGCCCGGATATGCTTCATCGACGATGTCTTTCTTCTGAGCCATGAAGGCTGTAGGAGCGGCAAATCGAAGTAGTTTGTTGTGGCGCACATGCTTATATGGAGCGTTACGCTCAAATCTTCCTGAACATACTTTTACGAAAGCGATACAGCTGCGATGGTTGGGGTCCATGTTGGCGTGAATCTTGAAGACAAAGCCTGTGAACGCTTCTTCTTCGGGGTTGACTTGTCGTTCAACAGCTTGTATGGGTCGTGGAGCGGGAGCTATCTTGACAAAGCAGTCGAGGAGCTCTTTTACGCCGAATGTGTTGAGTGCAGAGCCGAAAAATACGGGTGCGATTTCGCCGCTGAGATAGGTGTCTACATCAAATTCAGGGTAAACGCCTTCGATAAGTTCGAGGTCTTCGCGGAGCTTTGTGGCATCAGTTTCGCCTACGAGTTCGTCGACCACCTTGGAGTTGACATCGTCGATTTCGATGCGTTCGGAGATGGTCTGTTTGCTTGGGGTGAATAGGTCTAGGCCATTTTCGTAGATATTATAAACACCTTTGAACTTAGCGCCGATGTTGATAGGCCAAGAGAGTGGACGCACGCCGATTTTGAGTTCTTGTTCGAGTTCGTCAAGGATGTCAAAAGGGTCGCGACCTTCGCGGTCAAGTTTATTGACAAAGATGATTACCGGAGTCTTGCGCATACGGCAGACCTCCATCAAGCGACGGGTCTGTGTTTCCACACCCTTTGCAACATCGACCACGATGATTACTGAATCGACGGCTGTAAGTGTACGGAATGTGTCTTCGGCGAAATCTTGGTGACCGGGGGTGTCGAGGATGTTGATTTTGTAATCGCCATAGTTGAAACCCATTACAGATGTTGCAACAGAGATACCTCTTTGTTTCTCGATTTCCATCCAGTCGGATGTTGCTGTTTTCTTAATCTTATTGCTTTTGACTGCACCCGCCACGTGGATAGCACCACCGAATAGGAGCAACTTTTCTGTCAAAGTTGTCTTACCGGCATCAGGGTGAGATATGATAGCAAACGTTCTACGACGTGATATTTCGTCTAATAAAACACTCATATAAGTGGAAATATTGTTTTTTAATGATTAATAAAATTATTTATGCATTTACAGAGCGACTCTTCCCAGTTTGGAATGGTTAGACTATATGCAGTTTTGATTTTTGACTTGTTGAGTACGCTGAAATGTGGGCGTGTAGCTGCAGTAGGGTATTCTTTAGTCGTTATAGGATTGACTTTGCATTTTTTGCCTGAAATTCGCATGACAGCCACAGCAAAGTCATACCATGAAGCAACACCCTCATTTGAGAAATGGAAAATTCCCGGTTGCCATTCCGGATGGTTGACAATCGAATGGATAGCCGTAGCGAGGTCATAGGCGTATGTTGGTGTGCCGATTTGGTCACAGACAACGCCTATCTCTTGTTTTTCGTCGCCGAGTTTGCACATGGTCTTCATGAAGTTGTTGCCAAATTCAGAGTAGAGCCATGATGTGCGGATGATGATGCTTTGTGGACCGTATGCCATTAAAACGCCTTCGCCTTCGAGTTTTGTGCGACCATAGACTGATTGTGGGTCCGGGACATCATTTTCTGCGTATGGTCTGAAATTTTTTCCGTTGAATACGTAGTCAGTTGAGATATGAATTATCTTTGATTGATTTTTTCGGGATGCTTCTGCGATATTTCTAACTGCGTCAGTGTTGATATGAGCACAAATTACCTGATTTTTTTCAGCTAAATCAACAGCTGTGTATGCAGCACAATTTATTATTATGTCAAATTGATTTTTGTTGAAATACTCTGTTACAGCTTCTATGTCTGTCAAATCAAGGTCTTCAATATCAATGTATACTACATAAATATTTTGATCGCTCGCAAACACTTTTTTTAGTGATTGTCCGAGTTGTCCGTTTGCACCGGTTACTAATATATTAGTCATTGTCGGTAAATAGTTCGTTATTAAAGTCTTTTTTATAATAAGCCGATAGAATAGCCAAAAAGCGAGAGATCTGGTTAATTGCGTCTATAGTTTCTTTGCTGATTTCTTTGCCTTGCAAACGAAGCATCAGAATGCCGTATAGTGCATTAAAACAGCTTTCTATCTCTCCTGATTTGTTATCTCCTGCCTTTGAACGTATTTCTACTATATACGGAAGAGTGCGATAAAATTCTGCGTTATATGTGGCAAATTTGTCGTGTCGCATAATTTGAGTGTGAAGCTCATCAAGCGACATGATTGTATTCTTATTGATTTGCAAATGGCCTTTTTCGACTACGTTCTCGCGACGCATCATATCTATCAGTGAATCATACCATTCCACCAAATCTTGGCGTTGTTTATCAGTCAAAGATGTAAATTTATCAATGATATTTTCAGTGATAGATTCTATATTTAGATTGTTTGCGCGAATTATGTCCTCTATTTGCCACATATAGAGGACATATTCTGCTATGTTTTCTTTCTTTTTCTGTGAAGCGATAAACATAAATTTGCGTTTTAGAAGTTATAATCGACGCAAGCGCGATCTTCTTTAGCATCTTTTATGATAGATGCAGCTGCGACATGTGCCGGGTGCTTTGCATAGACGTCGACGTCTTCCATCTTATCGACCACAGCGATTAGGGTGAGATCCCAAGTCTCAGATGGGTTTTCATTGATGCCTACTTCCATTGATCGGAGCACTTCTATTTTTCCAGGTAGTGCAAGAAGTGCAGCTTTAAATTCATTGGCTATATTAAGACGTTCTTTTGCCGTACCTTTAAATTTGAATGTTACGATATGTTTTACCATTGTTGATATGTTTTATGGGGATATTTAATTTTGTTTATACATGCGTTCGCGAGCTGCAGCGACTTTATCGTCGGTGATGTAGTCGTCGTAGTCCATCATCTTGTCGATGATGCCGTTAGGCGTGAGCTCGATGATGCGGTTGCAGACTGTTTGGATAAACTCGTGGTCATGGCTGGCCATCATGATGATGCCTTTGAAGTTTTGGAGCGTATTGTTGAACGCTTGGATTGATTCCAAGTCGAGGTGGTTGGTCGGAGAGTCAAGCACCAAAGTGTTGGCATCAGTGAGCATCATGCGTGCAATCATGCAACGTATCTTCTCACCACCCGAAAGCACCGATGCTTTCTTAAGCACTTCCTCGCCGCTGAAAAGCATCTTGCCGAGGAAACCCTTGAGGTAGATTTCCGAAGAGTCGGCACTATATTGGCAGAGCCAGTCGACGAGATTAAGGTCGGTGTCGAAGAATGCACTGTTGTCAAGCGGAAGGTAGGCATTAGTAATGGTTTGACCCCAATCGTAGTCGCCCTTATCGGCTTTACGGTTACCCATGATTATTTCAAATAGAGCAGTCATGGCGCGAGGGTCGCGACTTAAGAATGCTACTTTGTCACCCTTTTCAATTTGGAAATTGACATCGCTGAAGAGGAGTTCGCCTTCGATGCTGGCTTCTAATCCTTTGACCTCTAATATCTTGTTGCCGACTTCACGATTAGGTGTGAAGATAATGCCTGGATAGCGACGAGAAGAAGGCTGAATATCTTCAACGTTGAGCTTCTCAAGCATCTTTTTGCGACTTGTCGTTTGCTTACTTTTAGAAACATTTGCACTAAATCGTTGGATAAATTCAAGCAACTCTTTACGTTTTTCTTCGGCTTTCTTGTTGGCAGCTTGTTGCTGACGGAGAGCGAGCTGAGAAGATTGATACCAGAAACTGTAGTTGCCGGCAAAGAGCGACACCTTATTGTAGTCAATGTCGAGCGTGTGAGTGCTGACAGCATCGAGGAAGTGGCGGTCGTGGCTGACGACAAGCACAGTGTTTTCGAAATTTGAAAGATAGTTTTCAAGCCAAGCGACAGTCTCGAGGTCAAGGTCGTTGGTCGGCTCATCAAGAAGGAGGTTGTCAGGATTACCGAAGAGGGCTTTAGCAAGGAGTACGCGCACTTTCTCGTTGGCACTCATGTCCTTCATCAGCATATAGTGGCGGTCTTCTTTAATGCCAAGACCGGAGAGGAGAGCTGCGGCGTCGCTTTCAGCGTTCCACCCTTCCATCTCTGCAAATTTTTCTTCCAGTTCAGCAGCACGAATACCATCAGCATCGCTGAAGTCTTCCTTAGCATAGATTGCATCTTTCTCTTGCATTACATCCCAAAGCACAGTGTGACCGCGAAGTACAGTCTCGATGACAGTACATTCGTCAAATTCGAAGTGGTCCTGTGAGAGTACAGATAGACGTTCGCCACTTCCTAATGTAACAGACCCTGACGTTGGAGTTAATTGACCGGAAAGGATACGCATTAAGGTTGATTTACCGGCTCCGTTTGCTCCGATAATACCATAGCAGTTACCTTTGTTGAATGTCAAGTTGACGTCTTGAAAAAGAACTCGTTTGCCAAATTGAATGCCTAAATTATTGACTTGAATCATATATCTATCTTTCTTGTTTTTCTGTTTTTAAATGCTTTTCAAAATCCTGATTTGACGATATGTAAATTAAATGCAAAGTTACGAATTTTTTGCCATATAGGCAACATAACGATTGTCACCTTACGGAGATATAGAGTAATTTCATGCCGTAGGCAGAGGTGGCGCAGTCTTGTATTTACAAAAGGAGGGTGCAAGTTTCTTTAAACTCACACCCTCTCATTCAAAATGTTTGGTTATAATTTAGTGAAATTTATCGCTTATTTAATCACAATTTTTTGAATTAATTTATTGCCGGTGCTGTCTGTCGCTTTGACCACATAGATACCTATCGGTAATTCGGCTGTCGATAGGCTGACCGACTCTGAGCCCGATGCTTCAGCTGCCTTTACTCCGTCAAACGTATAGATTGCCACATTGACCTTACCTGTCGCTCCGGCGATGCTCACTACATCTTCAACCTGACTTATAGCCAATTCATTTTGCGTTACTTTTTCTACCGAATCCCAAGTATATGAAACCAAAACCTGACCATCTATTGTGGTTTGTTTATATAAAACAGGAGGTAATGACATTCCTATTCCGGAAGTAGTTGGGTAGAATGGGCAGAAAAATAGTGTCCCAACTCAGATACAACACCCACACTTTCCACTATCCATTCATTTTATTGTTCTAATTGAAAACGCTTTTTAAGACTATTGTTAATGCTGATATAATCAATTGCTGTAATAGCAAATTGGTTGTAGCAAAAATCTCAATATGGCTGTCAAGCGTATTTTCATATCAAAAGTAGAGAAAAAATCCGAATTAACAAAGGTTTATAGTGCTTTTATCGTTTTTCGGAATTCGGCAATAAAATGATGTATAAATTTGTTGGTTAACATGAAAAAAGTAATCCACCCATAGCCAATGCCATAGGTGGATTATAATGTTTCCAACGTCAACGACGTTGAGATTTTTAGTCTTTGATAATGTAGTTTGCGAGTTGCTCTACGTTGAATTTGTTGATAAATTCAATATGCTTAGACACTTCAGATTGTGCATATTTAGCATATACATTTAGAGAAGTGCGGAAATTAGCAGTGCGTTGAGCGTCGCCAAGAAGGAGGTAAGACATGATAATGTGACCTGCCATTTCTACCAAACGACGTGCCATGAAATCGATATAGCCCGGTTCTTTGCAAGCATCTACAGCAGCCACAGCATCTGCGTATTGATTGGTTAAGCCGATAAGCATCTCTTTGATGGCTTGATCTTCCGGTGCCACATTCATTGCCTCGCAATCGCGTATATAGTTGAGATATGTGCCTGTAGTGACATGGCGAATGGCTGCTACAACCTGAAGTTGTGTAGTACCTTCATATATAGATGTGATACGAGCATCTCTGTAGATACGTTCGCAAGCATAGTCTTTCATGAAACCTGAACCACCATGAATCTGAATGCTGTCATAAGCATTTTGATTACAGAATTCAGATGAGAGACCCTTAGCGAGCGGAGTGAATGCGTCGGCAAGACGACTGTATTTCTTCATTTCAGCCTTTTCATCAGCAGTGAGGCTACGTTCTTTAGCAATGTCTTCATAAACTTTATACATGTCAACAAAGCGTGAGCATTCGTAAAGAAGTGAGCGAGAAGCGTCGAGCTTACCCTTCATCACTGAAAGGATTTCAGAGACAGCAGGGAATTCAATAATAGCCTTGCCGAATTGCTTACGATCTTTAGCGTATGCAAGAGCTTCACGATATGCAGCTTCACTGATACCTACTGACTGAGCTGCGATACCGAGACGAGCACCATTCATAAGCGCCATTACATATTTGATAAGACCGAGACGGCGAGAGCCACAGAGTTCGGCAGGAGCATCTTTATAGACAAGTTCGCATGTCGGACTTCCTTTGATACCCATTTTGTTTTCGATACGACGAACGTTAACACCGCCGTTGCGCTTGTCGTAGATGAACATAGAGAGACCACGACCATCTTTAGTGCCTTCTTCGGAACGAGCAAGCACTAAGTGAATGTCGCTATCACCATTGGTAATGAAGCGCTTAACGCCGTTGAGAACCCATGAACCATCTTCCTTTTGAGTAGCCTTGAGCATTACTGATTGAAGGTCGGAACCTGCATCAGGCTCAGTGAGGTCCATTGACATGGTTTCGCCTTGACATACGCGAGTGATGTAGCGTTGCTTTTGGTCTTCATCTGCAAATTCATAGATTGTTTCTGCACAATCTTGGAGACCCCAAAGATTTTCAAAACCTGCATCAGCACGGCTTACGATGTCGGCAGCCATGATGTAAGGAGTGATAGGGAAGTTAAGACCTCCGTAACGACGAGGCATTGACATACCCATCAATCCCGCCTTGCGGCAGACTTCAAGGTTTTGGGCAGTGCCGTCAGCGTAGATTACGCGGTTGTTTTCAACGCGAGGACCTTGGTGATCGACATTCTCAGCGTTTTCTGCAATGATGTCACCGCTGATTTCACCGACGATTTCGAGCACTTTGTCGTAATTGTCCATAGCGTCGTCGAAGTTCATCGGAGCGTAGTCGTAGGCTTCAGCGTCGGCATATTGTCTTTCCTTAAGCTCCACGATTTTCTCCATCAAAGGGTGAGAAAGGTGGTGCTTCAAATCCGGGTTATCGTTATAGAAATTTGCCATCGTTATTTAGAATTCTTTTTGTAGTACTTAATTAATTTAGGAAGCACTTCTTCGATAGTGCCGTTAATCACGTAGTCTGCGATGTTGTTGATAGGCGCAGCAGGGTCGTTGTTGACAGAGATGATGATAGAACTTTCCTGCATACCTGCAATGTGCTGGATTTGACCTGAAATACCGCAAGCAATGTAGAGTTTAGGACGCACAGTGACACCTGTCTGACCGATCTGACGAGCGTGTTCAGCCCATCCGGCATCGACAGCGGCACGAGTAGCACCAACTTCTGCACCGAGAGTGTCGGCTAGTTGGAAAAGAAGATCGAAGTTTTCTTTGCTTCCTACGCCATAACCGCCGGCAACAATGATTGATGCAGCCTTAAGGTTGATTTTTGATTTTTCAACGTGACGATCGATAATTTCAACAACGAAGTCTTCAGCAGATGTGTACTTGTTGACATCGAGGTTGATAACTTCACCCTTATAGTCAGCGTCGAAAATCTCTTTCTTCATCACGCCTTCGCGAACTGTTGCCATTTGTGGGCGACATTCAGGGTTTACGATTGTCGCAACGATGTTGCCACCAAATGCAGGGCGAATTTGATAAAGAAGATTTTCATATTCTTTTTGAGTCTTAGGGTCTGTGTGATTACCGATTTCAAGAGATGTACAATCGGCTGTCAAACCACTATGAAGACACGATGAAACACGAGGACCAAGGTCACGACCGATAGATGTCGCACCCATAAAAGCGATTTGAGGCTTAATCTCTTTGAAAAGATTAATCAAAATTGATGAATGAGGCAAAGATGTATAAGGATAAAGACGAGAGTCTTCTACTTTATATACTGTGTCAACACCGAATGGGAATAATTGATTTTCAATGCCTTCAAGTTTATCACCGGCTACGATGGCTTGAAGTTTAACGCCTAATTGAGTAGCAAGTGAGCGACCTTTGGTAAGAAGTTCAAGACTTACGTCTGCAACCTTACCATCTTCATATTCGCAATATACGATCAAATTGTTTTGTTCTGCCATAATTGTTGAGTTTTTATCCGATAGTATGGTTAACGATAAGTTCTTTAATCAAGTCTTCGAGTTCTTGGTCGTTGTTTCCGACGCAACGAGCTTCTTTTGCTGTAAATACAACGTTTTCGATGCCTTTAACTTTTGTCGGAGAGCCTGCAAGACCGCATTGCTCAAGATCTGCATCAACGAATGCCGCATTCCACTCACCGATAGCGAGGTATGGGCGTTTTTCGATTAATGCTTTTTGGCTTTCATTGTCAGCTACTTCTGAAGGGACAGCTGCATATTTATATTTTTGGATAGCCTTGGCATTGCGAGGGCGACATTCGTCAGCCGAGCCGTTGACAGTCACAACCAATGGGAGAGGAGCCTTGACAGTCTCAACACCGCTTTCGATACGGCGCTTGATAGTCGCTTTGCCATCTACCACTTCGATGATGTCTTCAGCGTAAGTCACTTGTGGGAGGCCAAGTTTTTCAGCAACCTGGGGACCTACTTGAGCTGTGTCACCGTCGATAGCCTGACGACCACCGATAATCATGTCATACTCGCCAATCTTCTTCACAGCTGCTGAGAGTGCGTATGAAGTTGCCAAAGTGTCGGCACCTGCGAATGCACGGTCAGAAAGTACGATGCCGCCATCTGCACCACGATACATGCCTTCGCGGATGATTTCTGCAGCACGAGCCGGACCCATTGTGAGGATTGTGATTTTTGTGCCTGGATAGAGATCCTTAAGCTTGAGCGCTTGCTCGAGTGCATTAAGGTCTTCTGGGTTGAAAATAGCCGGAAGCACTGCACGGTTGATTGTGCCGTCTTCTTTCATAGCGTCTTTTCCAACATTTCTTGTATCAGGTACCTGCTTAGCTAGTACAATGATATTTAAACTCATAATGTCGATATTTATTAATAAATGAATTTTATTACACAATTTTACGATGCAAAGATAATAAAAAATATCTGAATTTAATAATATGTTAAGATTATTATGGGCTTAATTGCCTGTTTATAACGGTATTTTTTGATTATTTAACCATTTTTCAATGGGCTATATAATCCTTTTTGAAAACAAATTATTAACTTTGCGACTATGAAGAACTTATTTAAATATTGTATAATTACGTCGATGATTTTGTCGGCGACATCAATGTCGGCTTCAGTTGTCGAAGATGCAGAAGTATCAATAAATGTAGCACGCACGCCTGAAGATTACCAGGAGGTGTTGACTATGCTTCAGGATGAGTTGAAACGCAAGCAAAAGCCGAATACGGCTATCGACCTAAAGTATTGGGCTGGCGTGGCATGCTTTTACTTGAATAAATATGATGAAGCGACTGCGTATTTAGGGGCAGCTACCTCTCGTCATGCAGATGTTTACCGATATTTGGGTAAGATACGCTTTTTTAATTATGATTTTGAGGCTGCGCTCGAAGCATACGACGACTATCAGGCAGCATTGAAAAAGGCGAAGAAGAGCGTGCCTGAAGATGTCGATATTGAGGCTGAGGTGAATAAAACCACTGCAGCACAGTCGATGCTCGATCGCGTGGAGAGCATTGTGGTCATCGACAGTATAAATGTGCCATACGAAAAGTTTTTCTCCCACTACCGTTTGGCCTTATCTGCCGGACAACTTCGTCCGCTTGATGAGTTGCCTATCAAGACACAAGATGGAGGTATTGAGCAGATGTTTTATGCCAACGAGAATGATGATTTCATCCTCTGGGCAGATGTCGATAGTGCATTAAACAGTCGTCTATACGAGGCGTCACGCCTCAACGACGGCACATGGCAAGAGCCGGTGTTGGTCGATTTTGGCGATGACCGTAGCAATTATGATGCTTATCCTTTTATGATGTCCGACGGATCGACGCTCTACTTTGCAAGTCGAGGCGAAGGCTCTATTGGTGGCTACGACATCTTCTGCTCAAATCGTGACCCTGAGACTCATGAATATATGTCGCCGTTGAATGTCGGAATGCCCTACAACTCTCCCTATAACGACTTCATGCTCGCTATCGATGAAGAGAACGGTGTCGGCTGGTGGGCTACTGACCGAAATTCGCAAAAAGACGGTATCAACGATTGGGATGTGACCATTTATGTCTTTATTCCCAATATGATTCGCGTGAATAGAAATATTGACGATTCTAATATTGTAAGCTATGCAAAAGTCGAAAATTATAAATCGACATGGGAAGAAGGTGCTGATTATTTTGAGTTGTTGAATACAATCAGCCAAATAGATCCAAATCGTCCTAAAAAAGAGATTTTATTTAATTTTAGAATTTCGAAAGATGTATTGTATCAAAATTTCGAAGATTTTAAAACAGATGAAGGTAGAGAATTAATGCAGCAGTATTTAGAAGCGTTGCAAGAATTTGAAGATATTGAGGAAGAATTATCTGAGCAGAGAAAGGAATACAATAGAAAACCATCGCCGTCATTAGCATCCGAAATCAGAGGCAAAGAAAATATGTATAAAACTAAGTATGAGAGAGTTAATAAAATACGAAATAGAATTTATAAGATAGAAAAATAATGATTTCATTTATTATAGCGCTAGCAGTACTTATAGTTGGATATTTTATCTATGGTACTTATATCAGTAAAGTGTTTGGGGTAGATTCTAAACGAGTTACACCGGTGCACACGATGGCAGACGGTGTTGATTTTGTGGTGCTCCCGACGTGGAAAATATTTCTGATACAATTTCTCAACATAGCAGGGTTAGGCCCTATATTCGGTGCAATCATGGGTGTAATGTTTGGTCCGGCAGCTTTTATATGGATAGTGTTTGGAACTATTTTTGCCGGGGCTGTTCATGATTTCCTATCAGGAATGATGTCTTTGCGAAGTAATGGTGCATCACTCCCTGAAATTGTAGGTAATCAATTGGGAAATCGCACAAAGACGGCATTGAGATATATAGCATTGTTATTGATGATATTAGTCGGTGCTGTATTCGTATATAATCCCGCAGATTTATTGGCAATGTTGACGCCGGAGTCACTTGATCGAACCTTTTGGATTGTTGTGATTTTTGGATATTATATGGCAGCAACACTGCTTCCTATAGATAAACTTATAGGAAAACTATATCCGATATTCGGATTTGCATTATTGTTTATGGCTGTAGGTATAATGGTTGTATTGTTTTCCAATTCGTCATTAATGCCGGAAATGTGGGATGATTTTTATAATCACAATACAAATCCAGAAGCAAATCCTATTTTCCCAATGATGTTTGTTTCGATAGCATGTGGTGCAATTTCCGGTTTTCATGCCACACAATCACCAATGATGGCACGTTGCCTTAAAAATGAACGTTATGCGAAGCCTGTGTTCTACGGAGCAATGGTGGCAGAGGGTATCGTAGCATTGATTTGGGCTGCGGCAGCGATTACTTTTACTGGTGGTTATGACGGTCTGCATCAGTATTTGGGCAATAGTTCGCCGGCGGTTCTTGTTGATGATGTCTCGAAGTCATGGCTTGGAGCTTTTGGTGGAATACTCGCAATCTTAGGCGTAATTGCGGCACCAATAACATCAGGTGACACAGCATTGCGAAGTGCGAGATTGATTGCTTCGGATTTTATGGGAATACCTCAGAAAAAAATCAGTAAAAGATTATTGGTGTCGATACCGATATTTGTCTTGTGTTTTGTGATAATGCTTTTGCCGTATGATGTTGTATGGCGATATTTCGCATGGAGCAATCAGGTATTATCGGTGTTTACTTTATGGGCGATAACAATTTGGCTTTCAGATAATAAGAAGAATTTTTACGTCACATTGTTGCCTGCAATGTTTATGACAGCAGTGACATCGACATATATTATGTTTGCCCCGGAAGGCTTCAGTCTGCTGACACAATCGTTGTTTGGCTTTAAGATAGGTTATGCTTTCTCTGTAGGGTTTGGTATTGCAATGTCTGTCATATTTCTTACGATGTTTTTATATAGAGCAAAAAATAAAAAGCAACTATGATACTTTCTGAAGTAGTTAAGCAGACAGATAAGTATAATTTTCATACCCATACGCAATATTGCGACGGCAAAGTTTCAATGCAGACAATGGCACAAGCAGCTGCAGAGTGTGAGATGTTGCATTTAGGCTTTACTCCTCATGCCCCGATTGTGTGCAAATCTGGTTGCAATATGCCATTTGAAGCTGTGAAAGAATATCTTTCGGAATCTGAAAGATTGAAAGATATCCATAATTCAGATATGAAGGTGTGGACATCAATGGAAATAGATTTTCTAAATAAAGATTTCGGACCGCATATAGATTATTTCCAAAAATTACCATTGGACTATCGTTTGGCATCAGTTCATTTTGTGCCGAATTATGACGGCATACCGATTGATTGTGATGGACGCTATGAACGATTCAGTCAGCGTCTCCATGAAGAATTTCGTGACGACATACGTTATGTCGTTGAGAAATTTTTTGAGCATACTTTGATGATGATTGAGTTAGGGGGCTTCGATGTGTTGGGACATTTTGATAAGATTGCGCATAATGCATCGTTGGCTCATCCGGGAATAGAAGAGTTGTCGTGGTATGAGGCATACATTGATGATATTATATCAAAAGCGCAAACATCAGGATTGATAATTGAGGTTAACACTAAAGCTTTTGTGGAGCATAAACGATTGTTTCCTTCAGAAAGGTGGTTGAAGAAAGTTTTATCATCAGGCTTGAATATTATGGTAAATTCAGATGCTCATTATGCAGAAAAAGTCAATAGTGGCAGAAAAGAGGCATTTGATCTTATAAAAGAAATCAAACAATAGTGGTCACAATTTGCCTATATTCTAAAAAATTGTTAACTTCGCAAATTACATAAGTTTCCTTATAGCATAATAGTTTTTATAGGTAGAAAGCTATTATAAAACCAAAAATTGCATAGATGAAATTTCAAGATATATTAGGTCATTCAAATCAGAAGGATGTTCTTCGTCAAAGTGTTGATAATGACCATATTCCACACGCATTGCTCATTTCCGGACCTTGTGGGGTCGGTAAGTTGGCACTTGCGAGGGCTTTTGCACAGTATATTCATTGCACAAATAAAAGTAATGGGGATTCGTGTGGAAAATGTCCGTCATGCTTACAACATCAGTCGGCGAATAATCCCGATATGTATTATGTCTTTCCGGTCGCTAAAAAGACTAAGCCCAAGAAAGGTGTTAGCGATGACTATATGGATGAATGGCGAGAATACATGGATGAAGAGCCATTCGCTCCATACGAGAAATGGCTTGATAAAATAGATGCGGCAAACTCTCAGCCACAAATATTTGTCGATGAGAGTGCTAATATATTGCAAAAAATTAATTTGTCTAATTTCTCTGCAAAATATAAAATAATACTTGTTTGGTTGCCTGAAAAATTAAAAGAGGAAGCTGCCAACAAGCTTTTGAAGATAATAGAAGAACCATTTGCAGATACAAAATTTATATTTGTAAGTAATGAGCCACAAGCTATTCTCCCGACAATTTATTCGCGAACACAACGTGTTAATATCAAGAAATTATCGAATGGTGAGATAGCATCATTTCTTAGTCAAAAATACGGATTAGAGAAAGATGATGCGTACGAAATAGCTTTGACAAGCGATGGCAATCTGAATAATGCTATAAATGGAATAAGCCTTACGACTGAAACGCAAGAATTTCGTAAAGTGTTTCAAGAAATGATGCGTAAAGCTTATATCCGTGATATCAGATCGTTAAAAGATATTAGCGACGGAATTGCTTCGATGGGTAGAGAAAAAAATCGCAGATTTTTGAACTATTGTGCAGTGATGGTGAGAGAAAATTTTATTTACAATCTGCAAATATCTCAACTTAATACTCTGGGTGCAGAGGATCGGCAGTTCAGTAAAAAGTTTTCTCCGTTTATCAATGAAAGAAATATAGAACGGATTATAAAGGAAATAGATAGAGCGGAATCAGATGTCTCTCGAAATGCGAATGCAAAAATTGTGATGTTTGATTTTGCTATAAAATTGATAATATTAATTAAATCATAAAAATAATGAAACCAACCCTATTTATACTTGCTGCCGGAATGGGCAGTCGTTACGGTGGTCTTAAGCAACTCGATGGCGTAGGACCTAACGGTGAAACCATCATGGACTACTCAGTCTATGACGCTATACGTGCCGGTTTTGGCAAAGTGGTATTCGTCATTCGTCACGATTTCGAACAAGAGTTCAGAGACAAAATCATATCAAAATATCAGGACCACATCGCCGTCGATGTAGTGTTCCAAGACATAACTGCACTGCCTGCTGGCTTCGCTCCTAATCCTGAACGCACCAAGCCATGGGGTACAGGTCACGCTGTGTTGATGGGTAAGGATGCTATCAAAGAGCCGTTTGCAGTAATCAATGCTGACGATTTCTATGGTGCAGAGAGCTTCCAAATCCTCGCCGATGCACTCCGTAAGGTGTCAGACAAAGAAAACTGCTATTGCATGGTGGGCTTCCAGATTGAAAACACACTTAGCGAAAACGGCACTGTCTCTCGCGGTCACTGTCAAGTCTCTGAAGAGGGCTACCTCACAGGTGTCAACGAGTGTCACGGTATTCAACGCAAGGGCGACAAACTTGTGCATACTCTTGCTGACGGCACAGAAGCAGAATTCCCTGCAGGAGCAGCCGTATCGATGAACATGTGGGGCTTCACACCCGACTATTTCGTCCACACCGAAAAGGCCTTCATCGAATTCCTTCAAAAGAATGCGTCAGAGCTTAAATCAGAGTTCTATATCCCGACCGTGGTCAACGACCTTATCACTTCCGGCACTGTGACCTTGAAGGTAGAAAAGACACCGTCTAAATGGTTTGGCGTAACGTATGCTGCCGACCGTCCTGCGACTATCGAGCAATTCAAGCGTCTGACCGACGAAGGCGTTTATCCACAGAAACTTTGGTAATCGAGAAGGAGAGAAGGTTATGACAACAAAAATACTTGTGACAGGAGGCACCGGCTATATAGGTAGTCATACTGTCGTTGAACTTCAGAATGCAGGCTTCGAGGTGGTCATCATCGACAACCTTTCTAATTCTAACATCGGCGTACTTGATGGTATAGAGAAGATTACCGGTATTCGCCCGGCGTTTGTAGAGGGTGATGTGTGCGACAAAGCAACGCTCAGCGCTCTTTTCGAGGCTCATAGCGACATCAAAGGCATCATCAACTTTGCAGCGTCTAAGGCTGTCGGAGAATCGGTGGAGAAGCCACTAAAATACTATAGCAACAATCTCGTGTCGCTCATCAATCTGCTCGACATGATGCCACACTACGGCGTCAAGGGCATCGTATTCTCATCGTCATGCACAGTCTATGGTGAGCCTGATGTCAACCCTATCGACGAGACTGCACCTATCAAGGTGGCGACATCACCCTACGGCAACACCAAGCAGATTTCCGAAGAGATTATCAACGACTATATACGTTCGGGAGCAACGATTAAGAGCATCATCTTACGCTATTTCAACCCCGTAGGAGCTCATCCATCGGCATTGATAGGGGAGTTGCCAAATGGAGTGCCCAACAACCTCATACCTTACCTCACTCAGACTGCTGCCGGAATTCGTAAGCAACTCACAGTCTTCGGCAATGACTACAACACTCCCGACGGCTCTTGCATTCGCGACTTCATCGACGTGGTCGATTTGGCAAAAGCTCACGTCGTAGCGATGAGACGCATGCTTGAGAACGACCAGACAGAAGCCGTAGAGGTATTCAACCTTGGCACAGGTCGTGGGCTCTCAGTGCTTGAGCTTATCGATGCGTTCCAACGTGCTACAGGTGTATCGGTGCCATACGTCATAGGAGAGCGCCGTGCCGGCGATATTGAGCAGATATGGGCTGAACCTAAAAAGGCTAACACAGTCCTTGGCTGGCGAGCAGAAGTCCCTATCGAAGACACCATGCGCCACGCCTGGGCCTGGCAATGCCACCTCATGCAGAAATAATAAATCTGCTAAGCAATGTAAGTATGGCATATGACATATTCATCAGTTATCGTAGAAAAGGAGGTGGATCTGAGCGTGCTCAGTTGCTAAATGCTCGTTTTTTGCTTGCGGACTATAAGGAAGATGATATGTGGAATGATTGCCAGGAGTTTATAAAGAAACTTAACTATCTGACAGGGCTTAACTTCCGACTTCCGACTTCCGACCGAAGCAGAATGGGAGTATGCAGCTCGTGGAGGGAACAAGAGCAAAGGCTATAAATACTTGGGAAGTAATGACATTGGTAGTGTAGCATGGTGTTATCGCACATCGCAGATACATGCGGTTGCGACTAAATTGCCAAACGAATTAGGACTCTATGATATGAGTGGTAATGTATGGGAATAGTGCAGCGATTGGTATGGAGATTATAGCAGTGGCTCGCAGACCAATCCTAAGGGTCCGTCATCCGGCGCTAGCCACATTTTCCGTGGGGGCAGTTGGTTCGCCGATGCAGGGAGCTGCCGAGTGTCGCATCGCAGCGACTACAACCCTGACAATATGGGCTTCAACCTGTGGTTGCGCCTTACCCTATAGGTTACTTGGCATCCGTCTCATATCCTAAGCTCATGCGATGCAATGCGAGATGGTATCAAAGTCATAAAGTAAACGCTCGGCCGGAATGGTCGAGCGTTCTTCGTATTATAGAGGGTTGATTTTGATGCTGATTATTTGAGTTTGAGGTAAGCGTAGCCGAAGCGTTCTGCTGCTGCACGGTCGAGCTCTTCACGGAACTCAGGAGCAGCCACGCTGATGAGCAATTTAGCGCGTTCTGCGAGGCTCTTACCGCGGAGGTTGACTGCACCATACTCAGTGACGATATAGTGTGTCTGGAAGCGTGTAGTCACGACGCCTGCGCCTGGAGTAAGTACCGGTTTGATTTTGTTGAGACCCTTGTTGGTAGTAGCAAGCATTGCGAGGAATGATATACCACCTTCGCTGCGAGATGAACCATAGACGAAGTCGTGTTGACCACCGATACCGGAGAAAATCTTCGTACCGATAGAGTCTGCACAAATCTGACCTGTGAGGTCGATTTCAAGGCAAGAGTTGATTGACATCACCTTAGGATTTTGAGCGATGATGAATGGGTCGTTGGTCCAAGCTACGTCACGGAACACGATGTCCTTGTTGTGGTCCATGTAGTCGTAGAGTTGGCGTGAACCGAGAGCAAGTGATGCAACAGATTGACCAGGATAAATCTTCTTCTGACTATTGTCGATGATGCCTTTTTCGAGCAATGGGAGCACACCGTCGGTCATCGCTTCTGTGTGGAGACCGAGGTTTTTGTGGTTGGAAAGTGCGCGTACCACAGCGTTAGGAATACCACCTACGCCGATTTGGAGCGTAGCACCGTCAGGAATCAATTCAGCGATGTAGCCACCGATTTTGATTTCCTTTTCAGTAGGGATAGCTGTAGGCACTTCCACCAATGGATCGTCCACTTCGACAGCAGCCGCGAGCTTAGAGATGTGGATCACAGGGTCGCCGTAAGAGTAAGGCATGTGAGGGTTGATCTGAGCGATAACGATTTTGGCACATTCTACTGCAGAGAATGCAAGGTCGGCAGATACACCATAGCTTACATAACCGTTTTCGTCAGGCAATGAGCAGTTGATCATCGCTACATCGACAGGGCATGAGCCGTCGCGGAACAATGCAGGCACTTCGCCCAAGAAGCGAGGAGTCGTTGAGCCATAGCCTTCGTCAATCCATTTTCTCACTGAGTTAGCCACGAAGAATGTGTTGACATTGAAAGAGTCCTTAAACTCAGGACGGCAGTAAGGCGCTTCACCCTTTGTGACAGCAAATGCTTGATAGAGAGTCACATCGCGGAGCTCGCTGCCACTCTCTGCAAGAGCAGCACAGAGCACTTCAGGCACAGATGTACTACCTTGGATATAAACGTGGTCGCCACTTTTTATCAATTTCACGGCTTCCGCAGCCGAGCAATAGTTTACTTTCATATATTATATATAAGGTGTTAGGAGGGAGTCGCTTGGAGTGCGGTGTCTCCCCAAAGGGAACTTCTGAAAATTCCCGAATTTAGTTAATACTTTAATTAATAAGAGGTCGCGCAGCAAGTCAATGCCGCCCGACCTCGTCTATCTCATGAATTGATAATCACGATTAATGATCAGCGTTAAATGCTTTAAGACGATCGTTGAGAGCAGCGAATGTCTCGTCGTTGTTGAGCATTGATACGCAGACACGGATACCTTCTTGATCTGAACCTGTGCAGTGGAGTGAGATAGAAGAGATGCCGTAGCGCATCAATTCCTTCTGAAGTTCGCCACCTGTGAGGTCCTTGTAGCCGGCTGTGAAGAAGAAGCCGTCGCTGATAGGCTTATCGCCGTCGATGTCGTAGATGATGTGGAAACCATTGTCGAGGAACATCTTACGAGTGATTTCGCCACGACGAGCATACTCCTTACATTCTTCGATGAAGTTGAGCTTACCTTCGACTGCTGCTCCCATCATTGCAGCCATAGCATATTGTGCTGAGTGAGCTGTACCTGATGATGCTGTGTAGAGGATGCCGAAAATATAAGCGTCACCGAGAGCAGGCATTTCGTAGAATTTTTCGAAGAATTCATACTTGCGGTCGTAAACGGCAGGGCTCATGCACACCATTGCTATGCGTTGACCTGCATAGCTGAATATCTTTGATGCCGACACGAAGAGAATGTAGTTGTCGGTGTATTTAGCCACTGTAGGAACGTATGGAGCTTCGTATGGCTTGCCCATTTCTTGACGGAAGTCCATGCCCAAGTAAGCAAGGTCTTCAAGCACAATCACGTCATGTTTTGTGGCCATACGACCAATGATTTCAAGCTCTTCTTCAGTGAGGTTGGTCCAAGCAGGGTTGTTAGGGTTGCTATAAATCAACGCTGTGACGTTTCCTTTGCTGAGGATGCTTTCAAGCTTGGCTTCAAGTTTCTTGCCACGATATTCGTAGATGTCGAATGACTCATCCTTGAGACCAAGGATCTTAGCTTGGTTGTGTGTAGCAGGGAAGCCCGGATTGATAAAGACGATAGAGTCCTTTTTAGGGTCGCGTTGAGCCATGAGCATCAATACTGTGAAGCTACCTTGCATTGAGCCCACTGTAGGCACGATGCAACGACCCGGAACATCGATGTCAAGGAATGCCTTGAGGAACTTTGATCCGTTGTCCTTCAAAGCAGGGATACCGCCAATGTTTGGGTATTGGTTGGCGATGCCACTTTGGAGTGCAGCACATTCTGCTTCTATACCTATATTAATAGCAGGTAGTCCAGGGTTACCGATTTCAAGGTGTACAAACTTTTCATTAGCTTCATTTTCAAGACTGCCTGCAAGTGAGCAAATCTGACGGATTGTAGCTGTTGTAACATCTGCTATCGCTAGGTTACTGATTATTGCTTCAAGTCTGTCTTTTGTGATTGGAAACATATCTTATCTTGATTTAAGAAGGTTTTGAGTGTATTCAAGACCGGCACGGAATGCCTTGATGTTCATCTCTACGATAGCTTCGCCCTTAGCACCGAAGATAGTGTTGATGCCATCTTCAATCTTTTCGATTTCGATGTTAAGGAATGGAGCAGCAGCACCGAGAAGCACCATGTTTGATGTACGTGGAGAAGCCACTTCCTTAGCCATGTCATCCATGTTGAATGCTACAACATTAGGACATGCATCAAGAGCTGCATTCACTGTTTCCATTTCAGGATAGTTAGGAATGTTGATAAATGGAGCTGTGTTTGTTACGATCCAACCGTTTTTGCTGAGGTAAGGGATGTAGCGAAGTGATTCCATTGGTTCAAGTGACACGATGAGGTCAGCACCACCTTGTGGAATAAGGTCACTTGCGATAGGCTCAGAACTGATGCGGAGGTTGGATTGTACATCACCACCACGCTGGCTCATGCCGTGAACTTCAGCTTGCTTGATATATAAGTTTTCTTTTAAGGCAGCTGCACCGAGAATTGTTGCAATTGAGAGGATACCTTGACCACCCACACCTGCCAATACTATATCTATTTTCATTGTTAATCTGTGTTTTTGTGTTTATGGTAGTGATTATTTTTTCTTAGCTGATGCGTGACGACGTGCTGTCTGGATACATTCTCTGCGAGCAATGATCACTGACAAACCTTTGTATTCGAATTCGTCGCGGAAGAGCTTCATCATGTCGTCGTGGTTCTTTGGCAACGAGTCGATAGTGCGAACGTGTTCAGGAGCTGCACCGAGACCACGGCAGATGTCTTCGATCTTGCCTGTGCCTTGAGAATCTTGACCGCCGGTCATACCTGTTGTCAAGTTGTCGCTGATAATGACTGTGATGTGAGAGTTTTCGTTGATAGCATCGAGCAGACCTGTCATACCTGAGTGAGTGAATGTAGAGTCACCGATGATAGCTACTGATGGGTGTTGACCTGCGTCAGCTGCACCCTTAGCCATTGTGATTGATGCACCCATATCTACTACTGCGTCGATAGCGTTGAATGGAGCGAGCCAGCCGAGAGTGTAGCAACCGATGTCACCGAATACTTTAGGATTTTCGTATTCCTTCATCACGTCGTTGAGAGCACCATATACATCACGGTGACCGCAACCTTGACACAATGCAGGAGGACGTGGCATTACGACTTGGCTTGCTACTTCGTGCTCGATAGGAGCGAGACCTACTGCTTGACGTACGCTGTCAGGAGTCAATTCGCCTGTGCGTGGGAGTTCGCCTGTCAACTTACCATAGATCTTAGTGCCGTTGTCGAGAAGACCGCGAAGCTTTTCTTCGATGAATGGTTGACCTTCTTCAACAATAAGAATAGACTCACACTCTTCTGCCATCTTCTTTACCAACTTAGTTGGAAGAGGATATTGTGACACTTTCAACACAGGGAATGGGCAACCTTCAGGATAGTTTTCCATCAAATAGTTGTAAGCGATACCGTTTACGATGATACCTTTAGACTTGTCTGCACCATCAATATACTTGTTGAATGGTGAGTTTTCAGATGCCTCGATGAAGCTGTCCCAATCTTGAATGAGTTGTTTGTAACGTACCTTAGAGTTACCGGGCATCAATACCCATTGACGAGTGTTTTGTGGGTAAGAGAGTTCGTTTTCCTTTGCAGGCTCGTCTGCAACTTCGACTACACCACGAGAGTGAGCCAAGCGAGTCACCATGCGAAGGAGCACTGGGATGCGGAACTTTTCTGAGAGTTCAAGACCGTAAGCAGCCATGTCGTAGGCTTCTTGTTGGTTGCTTGGTTCCAAAGCAGGCACAAGAGCGAAGTGGCTATAGAAGCGAGAATCTTGCTCGTTTTGTGAAGAGTGCATTGAAGGGTCGTCAGCAGCTACTACAACAAGACCACCATTAGCACCTGTCATCGCTGAGTTAACAAACCCGTCAGCTGCAACGTTCATACCGACGTGCTTCATGCAGACCATAGCACGCTTGCCACAGAAAGACATGCCGAGAGCTGACTCCATAGCTGTCTTTTCGTTTGATGACCAGTGACTGTGGATACCACGTTCACGCGCAACTTTGTTTACTTGGATAAATTCTGTAATTTCTGTAGAAGGAGTACCCGGGTAGGCGTATACACCTGACAAACCTGCGTTGATAGCACCGAGTGCCAACGCTTCGTCTCCTAACAATAGTTTTTTAGAGCTCATTGAATATTAGATTTATATATTGATTTCTGACTACAAAAATAGTGCAAATTTGACAAATTCACAAATTTTGATGTAACTTTTTTATATTTAAGTTGTCTACATTTAAAATAGATTAAATTTATAGGAAATCTTAAGTTTTAACTATTTGATATTTAGTGCATTATAAAAATATTAAGATAATCTAAAATATTTTTACTCTCTAAATATAGTTATAATTGAAAGATTTTTTGTAATTTTATCCCCCAAATGCGTTAATGAACAATAACCAATTAAACATATCAACATTATGAAAAAGATTTTTTTAGCTATCATTGCCTTAGTAATGGCATTGCCTGCATTGGCAGATCTTCCTTCAGTTCAACTAAAGGATATGAATGGTAACGCAATCAACACTGCCGAACTTAGTAACGATGGCAAACCTTTCGTAATTAGTTTCTGGGCTACTTGGTGTAAACCTTGCCAACGCGAACTTAAAGCCATTCATGAAGTTTATCCTGATTGGCAAGACGAAACAGGAATGAAATTAATCGTAGTAAGTATCGACGAAGCTCAAAATGCTGAGCGCGTTAAAACTACAATCGATGGAAGAGGTTGGGAATACGAAGTAATCCTTGACCCTAATGGTGAATTCAAACGTCAAATGGGTGTACAAAATCCTCCTCACACTTTTATCGTTGATGGTAATGGTAACATTGTTTGGAATCATCAAGGCTACACAGATGGTTGCGAAGAAGAAATCATTGAAAAAATTCGCGAACTTATTGGAGAGTAATTTCATTAATTGACCTTTTAAAGGTCTCTCTGTCATAGGGAGACCTTTGAGTCGTTTTATATATTAGTATAATCCGTAATTAATATAATACAAAGTTATCGTGAAACTTAGATATTTTACTTTGTGTGCCATCGCTATAGGAATAGCTCCTATGGTAGTGGCACAGACTGTGTCTGAAGGTGACACTATTGCCAAGCGTATCTTTATGGGAGACACTGTTGATGCAGTGGCTGCGAAACCAAAAGAATTTGTAAAAAAAGACAACTGGTTTAGCAAAGCAAGACTTAATGGTAGTATTCAAACAGACTTCTTGATTCCTCAAGAAGATGCAGCTATCGGTACTGGCGAATACTCTGATCCTGTTTTGAATAATACCTATTTTGACCTTACGTTTAATGCCCCTCACATTTCTGTCGGTGCTCGTTTGCAAGTGACTCAATGGCCATTGCCGGGATATGAAAATGACTTCAAAGGTTGGGGCGTTCCTTACATTTGGGCTACAGGTAGCTACAAATGGGCTCAACTGACGGTCGGTGATTTCTATCAACAATTCGGATCGGGTCTTATCCTTCGTACTTACGAAGAACGTAGCCTCGGTGTAGATAATGCTATACGCGGTGGTAGATTGAAATTAAATCCGGTAGAGGGTGTTGCATTTACTGCTCTTGGTGGTAAACAACGTCGCTATTGGGACTGGAATGACTCATGGATTTGGGGTGGTGATGTTGAATGGTCGTTGAATGAAACTTTCCGCAAAGCTTTCCATCCTAAATTTGGTATGACTGTCGGTTTTTCTTATGTCGGAAAATATGAAGGCGATGAAGACATATTCACAGAAGATATGACTCATAAATTGAACCTTCCTAATAATATTGCTGCTTTTGATGCACGTATGAAATTCCGTATCCACAATTTCAGCATTCTTGCAGAATTTGCAACTAAGAACAATGACCCAAATGCTGATAATGGTTACATCTATCGTCGTGGTACAGCTGCATTGTTATCAGCAACTTATTCTTCAAAGGGCTTCAGTGCATTCCTTCAAGCAAAGCGTAGCGATAATATGAGCTTCCGCTCAAAACGATCAATGGTAGGTGTGTCATCATTCATCAACCACATGCCTGCATTTACAATGACGCAAACTTATGCTCTTGCAGCAATGTATCCTTATGCTACTCAACCTGATGGAGAATGGGCTCTTCAAGGAGAATTGCGCTACAACTTCAAACGCAAAACGCCTCTCGGTGGTCGTTATGGTACAGAAGTTCGTCTATCAGGTTCTTACATCGCAGGTCTCAACCGTAACTATCCGGATCCAAACAATCCTGTAAATCCTATCGGTTCTGATGGTGCAGGAGCAGCTTTCTGGGAAATGGGTAAGACATTCTATGGAGACGTAAACGTTGAAATCAACAAAAAACTTACTAAAAATCTTAAATTAACATTGTTCTATCTTTACCAACAATATAATCAAGCTGTTGTTGAAGGACATGGTCACAATGGAGATATGGTTAAATCAAATATCTTCATCCTCGAAGGTCAATGGAAAATGTCTAAAAAATGTCAACTCCGTTGGGAAATGCAATACCTCCAGACAAAACAAGACCGTGGCGACTGGATTGCTGGTCTCGTAGAGCTTTCAGTATCGCCTAACTGGATGTTTACTGTGACTGATACATATAATATAGGTGAAACAAACCTAAACTATTATAGCGCATTGGTTACTTACAACTATAAAGCAAACCGTTTCCAAGTAGGTTATGGTCGTACACGTGCCGGCTACAACTGCTCAGGTGGTGTTTGCCGTTGGGTGCCTGCAAGCAAAGGTTTCACAATTGCATATAACTATACATTCTAAATTTAAGTATAATATAATAAATGAAAAAGATATTTTTATTTAGCTCAATTGCTGCTTCGATGGCATTGGTAAGTTGTGATAACATCGCATCGGATGATCGTTATATCGAAGTAGAAGTTAATAAGTCGGAAAAAGTAGTGTTGCTTGAAGACTATACCGGTATGCAGTGTGTAAACTGTCCGGAAGCAGCATCTATCATCGACAATATTCACCACACGTACGGTGACCAGTTCATCGCTGTAGGTCTTCACCCGACTTCCGGTCCATACCAAAAGCCAATGCCGATAGCTCAAGGTTCAAAAGAATTGCTTGACCTCAGC
>SUXG01000045.1 GCA_015061085.1 Bacteroidales bacterium | reverse complement strand
TTTTTTTGAACCGCCAAAACTTTTCAGAAGAAATTTTCAAAAAAGTTTTTTCAGCAGCGATTCGTGACCTTATCTCTGTTTCAGTATTTCAACTCATCTGCGTTTCTCTCTCGAAAGCGGGTGCAAAAGTACTGCTTTACAACACATCCTCCAAACATACGAAACACTTTTTTGCAAACTTTTTGCAGATTTTCACGTAACTCGCTGATTACCAAAAGATGCCGTACAGCATGTTTTTAAAGCAGAAACAGAACAGTTCAACCACCCTATACCTTATTATTATATTAAATACCACATTATTATATTAAATACCACCTTTGTACACCTTGTACACCTTTTTTTCAACTTTAAATATATGCATATACTACATTTTATTATTTATTTTATAATGGATATACACCTTATATAAGTTATAAAAATGCTGGTAAAGGTGTACAAAGGTGGTATCGTACAAAAATTTGGACTTTATCATCAGAAGTTCAAACCATCTGTGCGTCAATCGGTTACAATGAAGTTCCGGGATGAACTTCCTTTTTACACGACACCCCTTCTCTATAAAAAGATTTTGGTGGTCGCACACGGAATTCTTTGCTTCGCCCTGAATGACACGACAGAGCTCAAGAGGGGGTGCGAAGGAGCTCCATACGGGAACTTCATCATAAACTTTTCATTTTCAACAAGTCTGAACTTCTGACGTTCTGAAGATAGATTAATTTTATATGCGTTAGTAAGCTTACGCAACAAGCTTCAGATAGTTTTCAGGAAATCGCCTTCACGTTTTTTATTTTCACCTTCACGATTTTATTATTTGCCTTTGCGAAACAAACTATTTGCGAAGGCAATTTTTCTTCAACAATTCTATTTTCTTCTTCAAGAGTTGGGGCGATAAATAGTTTGTTTGCATCTTACAAATATCCAATCGTTCTATTATATTTTCCCATCCAATTTTTCTTTTATTCATTAATATTTCCTACTTTTGTAACGTCTTCACGCCGAGACTTCGTCATGAAGTAGAGGTGGTGGGGACGGACATATAAATAATGGCGTATTCTTACGCTTTGGTTTTGACAGATTGAAGTCCTGAGAAAATTTCATCCATAGTCAAGAACAAAGCAACGAAGAATGACGTTGGGTATGTTGTATCTATACAGCCCTCATTATGCCTGTTAGCCTATGGTGCATCCGCACGATAGGCATAACGGGTGTACAGGGTATGAGATAATCGTATCGGCGTGAAGTTCGGAGTTGCTCGTTTCGACTATGGAAGGCAATTCTCAGGCGCCTAATCTGTGGAGCGAGCGACGAGTGGGCTTCACGACTTTTATTTATATGCGTCTCGATTTACTACATTGACAACTTCGATGCCGAAGCCCCATCGTACTTAATTACATATTAATTGATGAAGAATATAGAATTCGTGGAAAGCATTGTAGATTATGCTGCTCCACAAGTGAAGGTAATTGAAGTAGAAGTGGAAAAAGGATTTGCCGTAAGCGGTAGAAATGATGCTTGGGAAGAAGAATAAGTGAAATTCAAAATCATTTGATTATGACAGCCAGATTTTTAATTAGAGGTATGATGATACTTATATCTTTGTTCCTCGTATCATGCAATGATGAAGCAACCACTTCAATGGAAGACAAATGCAAGATTGTTTGTTCGGTAGATTCATTTGAATCCCCAAATCCGTCAAGAACAAATACTGACCCCAACAATGATTTTCTCATTACATGGGCTTCGGGAGACGCTATAGGTATCTTCCCACGTGAAGGTTATCAAGAACCTTTTGAAATCCCCGCCAGTCAAATCGGAAAAGAAAACGCTTCTTTCGACGGCGGATATTGGGATGTGAAAAATGGGCTTCAATATAATGCGTATTACCCTTTTGACAAGAGAAATTTCGATTCCGCTGAAATGAAGACCCGCATTCCTGTCACTTATATCGGTCAAAAGCAAAATGGAACGTCTTGTGATATTGGAGCCTTTGACTACACTCATTCCGATTGGAATACTGCTTCAGAAGGAACTGTCAATTTCCAATTTCATCATATCGGTGCCATTGCTGTATTTAGCTTGAAGTATCCGGCTACAACTACATACACCCGAATGACATTGTCGGTGAATGAAGCTTTAATTCCACTTAACGGTCATTACGACTTGACGGCGGAAGATGTTAAAATGATAAATGACGAAGAAAGCCTTTCCACTTCCATCAGCCTTGAACTGGAAAATTGCAATGGGGCAGCCGGTGAAACGGGCGTGTTCTACATGATGCTTCCTCCCATGGACTTGAGCAACGACGACGTTACCCTTACATTGACAAGTGAAGCGGGCACAACCTGCACTTACTCCATTGAAGAAGCACTGAATGTCAACAAAGGTAAATTGTATAGAAGAACCGGTGTTCCTACAGAAAGCAATGTGGAAGGAACTATCGACGGTTGGAAAGAAAGTTATCACCCTGATGCAGTAGATTTGGGATTAAGTGTAATGTGGGCAAAATGCAACATCGGTGCAACACAACCCGAAGAATATGGTGATTTCTATGCTTGGGGTGAACAAGAAACAAAAGACTCATATACATGGGAAAATTATTCATATTATAATACTAATAACGGTGCCTGGGTTGATTTAGGAGAGTCTATAAGTGGAACTTCTTTTGATGTAGCTCATAACAAATTAGGCAAAGGATGGAGAATGCCTACAAAAGATGAAATGGGTGAATTATTAGATAATTGCCAAGCTACCCATACCACCATCAATGGTGTATCTGGAATACTTTTTACTGCTTCCAATGGAAATTCAATATTCTTACCTAAAGCAGGTTTTTGGACGGAGGGTATGTTTACTGACGAAAACGTAAGCATGCGCTATTGGACTGCTACACAATATGTTGACGCAGAATATTCCGCATGGGTAATGGGATATGATGGAGTAAATCATGGAACTTCTTTTTTTAACAATATATTAATTGGTGCAGGCTATGCTGCATGTCGTCCTGACGGTTGCAATATCCGCCCTGTATATGAAAAATAAAGGAATATCACAACGGCTCCTCACGTTTATTTTTTTATGTCTTGCGGAGGAGAGCAAGGAATATTTACTAACTAACAAAACATTCAATTATGGACAAGAACGATTTTAAGGCTTACGAGGCTCCCCTCGTCGAAGTAGTAGAAGTGGAAGTAGAAAACGGATTTGCCGTCAGCGGCCAGAATGAACCTTTCACAGAGTAAGAAAAACACCCGTCATCATTAAAAAAGGAAAAGACATGAAAAAAATATTATTTTACGCATTAACAGCCTCCTTATGCCTGGCAAGCTGCTCGGAAGAACTCACACAGATGCCAACCAACAATGCCGATGCACAGAAAGCTACCTCATTTACGGCATCATTAGGCGGTGAACCAGAATCACGTACATACGTAGGCACACGAGACGAAAACAACCAATACCCCATCCTTTGGTCAGAAAACAATGCGATAGCTGTTTCCAACGGAATCGAATCCGCCCACTACGTAGTGAACGAAGGAATCGGTGAATCTTCCGCCAAGTTTGTCGCCGCGGATGATGCAATCGCCACATCGGACACTTATTACGCATTCTATCCGGCTACCGGATTCAACGATTACGAGAACGGTAAATTCAATGTGACCATCCCCGCTTATCAGACTTATACCGAGCACAACTTCGGGGACAACAACCTGCCGATGGTAGCCGTTTCAAACAGCACCAACTTCAGCTTCAAGCAGATATTTGGTGGTCTTAAAATCTATTTATTCAATTCCGACGATACAGACATCACCGTTTCATCCATCCGTATTTCAGCCGATGAACCTATGAGCGGTACGGCTACCGTAGAATATAACGACGGAGTTCCGACCATTTCATTCTCTGACACCGACAGTAGAAACTATGTAAATATCAACTGTACGGACTTAACCCTTGAAGCAAATAACACTTCGGGAAACAGATACTTTTATGTAGCTTTGCCTCCGGGTACTTATCATAATATGGCGGTAGAAATCATCACATCAGATAATAAAGTAAAGACAGAAACCGTTAGTTGGGACTATGAAATCACCAGAGCCAAGTTCTCCCCTTTGGAAATCAGTGCAGCCAATGCCGTAGAATTGCCTACGATAGATGGGCCGACATTCAATAAAGCATTAGACTCTGCCGGCGCTAAAGGTTGTACAAGCATTGTTTTTGAGACCAATGTTGCTACTTTACCCACAGATGCCACAATTGTAACCGATGGAACAGTTGGTATTACTTATGACGCTAACACCACTACGGCAACAGTTCATATCGTAGGGCCTAAAGCTTTATTGACAAGCGGGAAGCAAATGTTTTATGGATGCCGTTCGTTAACATCATTAGATTTAAGTTGCTTAGACACAAGCTTAGCAACAGACATGTCGGACATGTTTGGAAACGAATGTTGGGACCTAACATCCATCAACTTAAGTTCTTTCAATACAAACAAAGTAACAAACATGAGCGGCATGTTTGCAACATGCAAAGGATTAACGGAATTAGATTTGAGCAACTTTGAAACAAGCAACGTCACAAGTATGGCAAGCATGTTCTATGCTTGTCAAAGTTTAAACGACTTAAATTTAAGTCATTTTGACACGAGCAATGTTACAAATATGGGAGGCATGTTCTCAGACTGCAATTTTACCTCATTAGATTTAAGCAACTTTAATACAAGTAATGTAGAAGAAATGGGCAGTATGTTTTACTATTGTACAAGCCTAAAATCCTTAAATTTGAGCAACTTCGATACCAGCAATGTAACAAGCATGAACTACATGTTCTCCGGTTGCGACAGCACAGAGAAAACGCATGAATGCTAAGTTTTTATTTTTCAGCGGCATTCGTTTGTTCAATAAAATTATTTCAGCCGTTTTTAGAAGAATTTGTTAGAATCAGTCTAAGTGAACATTTTTTAATTAATCATTACAGGGAAACAAGAAGGAAAGCAGGAGCTTACAATATAAGAAATGTTTGAATTGGTTGTAAATCAGAACGTTAAATATTTGCATATCTCCAATAAATTGATTATCTTTATG
>SUXG01000044.1 GCA_015061085.1 Bacteroidales bacterium | reverse complement strand
GATCGCTCGCTGACGTCGAGTGTCCCAGTCCCAATAGTTGGATAAATCCATGGGACAGGGACGCATCTCCTTTAGCTTCGCTAATAATTATTTCTATTAAAGATTCGCTAAACGCTCATCTCCAATCCTTTGGAGAATACTTCGCTAAACGCTTCGCTTCGGCTCTGCCAATCCCTACGGGATAAAGCTCCGCTAAACGCTTCGCTTCTTCTATAAATTTTAATTTATAATCAGTAGTGTTTAGTGATTGATGACTGACGCATCACGTTGCTTCGGCAAGACTGACTGCCTCCAATCTTTTGGAGAAAGCTTCGCTAAACGCTCTCCTCAATTTGGAGCAAAAGCACTGCTTAGGCTCCGCCTCCTCGCAGGAAGAGAGATATTATAGTATTTATAATCACTTTAATTTCTATCCCTTCTATGGCATCTATCGGGAAGTGATTCGGAGAGGAATTTCTATCGATAATGTTTCATACTGCTAAAGTATTTATTAATTTTGCAATCGGAAACAAGAAGCGAGATACAACATAATATGCAAGACAATAATATCAAAACAAGAGGCGAATTTAAATTTTCATATTGGAAAATCCTGACACCGGTAATCATCGGGATTGGAGTTGTTGTCTGGATGATGTTTCGCGACACACAATCACAAGATTTCAGTGCTGCATGGCAGAGCATCAACTTTGACTTAGCCACCATAACGTTTATCATATTGGCATGGATGTGTATGATAGGTCGTGACTTCGGACTGAGCTGGCGCTTTCGTGCATTGACCGACAAGCAAATCACATGGAAACAAGCTATCAAAGTCAATTGCTTGTGTGAGTTCACGTCATGCGTCACACCGTCGGCAGTCGGAGGCAGCTCGTTTGCGATATTCTACCTCAATCACGAAGGAATCAATTTCGGCAGAGCGACCACACTCGTTTTCTCATCAATTTTTCTCGACGAATTGTTTTTTGTCGTCATTTGCCCTATAATTTATCTATTTACCCCCGAAGGCGAGTTGTTTAAATCCGATGCGACGATGTTTTCACAAGGATTGGAGTTGACATTTTGGTGTGTCTATGCTGCAATCACAGCCTGGACTATGATACTATTATGGGGAGTCGTAATCAACCCTAAAGGCATACAGAAAGCCACAAAATTCATATTTTCGATAAAATACCTCCGACGTTGGCAGCCTCAAGTAGAATCGTGGACCGACAATATGTCCAACACATCGAAAGAACTTAAAGAAAAGCGATTAGCATGGTGGTTTAAGGCATTTTGTGCAACATTTCTTTCATGGACATCACGATTTTTAACCGTTTGTGCTATATTTGCCGCATTTATACCCGGATGTATGCCTGAGCAATGGCTCATCTTTGCCCGACAGATCATCGTTTGGGTAGTGCTAATTGCTGTCCCCACACCGGGAGGTAGTGGTGTCAGCGAATGGCTATTCACCGAATTTTATGCAAGCCTCATCCCTTCGTTTGAGATGGCACTGATTCTCGCTATCTCGTGGCGCATAATATCCTACTACATCTATCTGCTCATCGGAGCTACAATCATCCCAAAATGGATAGGCGAAAGCTACTATCGCATCAATAAACCGACGACAAAAGCATAGATTTTGCTATCTTTTTGCAGAAATACCAAGTAATTGACATAGTGATATTGCGAATGTTGCAAAAAAATGTTACCTTTGCACTACCAAAATAAAGATAGTTTCTACGCAAATAGTAAAAAATTTTAATTTAAACTGATAAAGCATGAAGAAAAGTGCATTACAACGTGTACGCGCTGAATATCAGCCTAAATTACCACGCACATTGCAAAGCGCGGTAAAAGCAAAATTTGGAAGTGCGACACAATCTGTTGCCGATCAAGAAGAAATCAGCAAATTATTTCCTAATACATACGGACTGCCCGTAGTAGAATTCGAACCGGATGCAAATCCGGAAAGAGTGGAAGAACCATTCAACGTCGGCATCATCCTTTCGGGAGGTCAAGCACCGGGTGGGCACAACGTCGTAAGTGGAATCTTCGACGGCATCAAAGCCCTCAACAGAGAATGTCGCCTTTATGGATTCCTTATGGGTCCTGCAGGATTTGTTGACCACCAATACATGGAACTCACTGCAAGTATCATCAAAGAATATCGCAACACCGGAGGTTTTGACATAATCGGTTCGGGCCGTACAAAACTTGAAACTCCTGAGCAATTTGACAAAGGACTTAAGATTCTCGAAGAGCTAAATATCAAGGCTCTCGTCATTATCGGCGGAGACGACTCCAATACTAATGCTGCTGTGCTTGCCGAATACTATAAGGCCAAAGGCATCGATATCCAAGTGATCGGCGTACCTAAGACTATCGACGGAGACCTCAAAAACGAATGGATTGAGACTTCCTTCGGCTTCGATACCGCTTGCAAAGTCTATAGCGAAGTAATCGGAAACATCCAACGTGACTGTAACTCCTCAAAGAAATACTACCACTTCATCAAACTAATGGGTCGCTCGGCTTCCCATATCGCCCTTGAATGCGCACTGCAAACACAACCAAACGTCTGCATCATCAGCGAAGAAATTCTCGCTAAACGAATGACGCTCGACAACATCATCAGCCAAGTGGCTTACGTCGTGACTGAACGCGCGAAGTTGGGCTGGAACTTCGGTACTGTGCTTGTGCCTGAAGGTCTTATCGAGTTTATCCCTTCGATGAAAGTGCTAATCAGCGAATTGAACGAAGTGTTGGCAGCTCACAACGAAGAGCTTGTCGGCATCGACGACGACAATAAACTTGTCACTATACACTCCTACCTATCGCCTGTCAACGCTGAACTTTACAAGAGTCTGCCTAAACAAATTGCCCTCCAGCTAAGTCTCGACCGCGATTCTCATGGCAATGTGCAGGTGTCTCTCATCGAAACAGAACGCCTCATCAGCGAAATGGTGGAAGAGCGTCTCGCTGAAATGAAAGAACAAGGTCTCTATTGTGGCAAATTTGCTACTCAACACCACTTCTTCGGTTACGAAGGTCGTTGCGCAGACCCGTCAAACTTCGACGCCGACTACACATACGCTTTGGGCTACAACGCTGCAATGCTCATCAATGCAGGGCTGACAGGCTACATGTCGTCAATTCGTAACCTAACAGGTCACACTGAAGACTGGATTGCCGGCGGTATTCCGATCACTATGATGATGAACATGGAACGCCGCAACGGACACCTTAAGCCTGTGATACAAAAAGCATTGGTAAACCTCAATGGCAAGCCATACCTCAAGTTTGCTTCTCAACGTGAGACTAACAGCCTCAACACGCTTTACCAATACCCCGGTCCTATTCAATACTTCGGACCACCGGAAGTCTGCGACCGCACATCAATGACGCTCATGCTCGAACACGACAAAGAAGTCTGAAACAAACAAAAATAAATGTGGAGCCTGCAAATGCAACTCCACATTTTACTTTAATATAATCGTTTGAATAATAAACACTTGAAGTCAATTGACATAGCCATTTTATTTGACATACATCATTGACGATAAGTCTAACAAGGTTTTACTTCAAAATACGATACTTGCCGATGATAGGCAATTCCTTGGCTTTACCATTGACTGCATTGATAATGCCGATTATCACCCACACAGTGAATACAATGCCGAGCAAACCCAGAATTGTAGAGATAAACATCAGTCGCCAAGAGATAGCCAACACAATAGCATTAATCACAGTGTAAGCAATGCTGTATAAAATCGCTGTGATACACAACACAAGGCCTTGATTAGCATGAAATCTTGCAAATGGCGAATTTTTGGCTGCCAATATCGGCACTAACACCAAGATGCCAAGATATGAGAGGACAGCCATAGCCTTATTTGACTCTATATCTGTGCGAGTGTATTGTGATGTTGTGTCCGGAGTATCCATTATGTTTTGTTGTTGAGAGTTTTGCGGAGCGCCACAAAATGGACAATACACAGCATTTTCTGCCATATCTGCTCCACACTTATTGCATTTTACCATAATTCCTAATTCTTTTTATGTTAATAAATACATTTTTAAATCGTTATCATCATACAGAAATGCAGATTGTCACCTGTGAGATTACTTATTGACATAATCTTTGATTGCTTCCTGTACATCTTCACGTTCCAAAGCCTTTTCAGCATCTTTGAGTGTTTCATCAAAGCTCTTAGTAAGTCCCGGATAGATTTGAACGCGAGCATAATACTTTGGTTGGTCGCCACGAGTTTGATCTAAAGTCATACTAACAGTAAGCATTGTGCCGTTAAGGCGATAGCTCCAGCTATACATTCCGAGATAAATTATCGCCTTTTCATCGTTGGCAAACAATTGGTCGAGAGAGAGTTCGCTTAGAGCTTCTTCCTGCTTGTCTTTTTTCTCAAAACCATAGATATTTATGCCCTCATCTGCCACCTTTTTTGTCGCCTCGTACACTTTTTTTACATAAGCCTTATACTCATCTCTTGATAATTCCAGAGAGTTTGTTTTATAGAATGCAGCCAACGCATTACGTTCCTCTCCGTAAAACCACTTATCTTCCGGCTGACAATCATAATCATAGTCAGGCAAGATATTGTCAAGCTCAATCCCGGCCATTTTCTTGAAATAGTGTTGAGCGGCAGCTTTTGATTTTCTTTCTCCTGAGAATTGCTCGTTTTCAATTTTCTCAGCAACTTCTTGTGCATCAGCCGTCTTATTATCGGCAGATTTATCGGCAGAGCATGCTGCAAGAGACAGCACTGAAATAGTCAGGATAGAATTTCGAAAAAATTTCGATAGGTTCATAATTGAGATAAAAGATTAGTGTTATTAATGTGATTAATTTTGTTCTTGTTCGATAGCTTCTTGAGCTTCTTCAAACGAAGATTCCATTAAGGCAGGTGCCGACTCAGCCATTGCGGCAGTCCAGCGCACCATAAGGGCTGCGAGCTCGATTTTTTGCAGAGCAGAAAAATCCTCCTCATTAATTTCATTGATACCGAGTTCTTCAAAACGTCTGTTGAAGTCGGTTTCCATTTCTCTCCACTCTTGGGCTGTGAGATCGCCTTTTTGGTTTTCCACTTCCTCAACGAGCTTTTCAAATCCTTCAATAACATGGTCGGACTTTGATTTTGAACAACTCACCAAAGAGATTGTCATCAAGCATAAAAATGCCAATACATAGAACTTTTTCATATTCGTAAGTTTTAAGGGTTATTATTTCTTCTTTCCTCCGCCCATCATTTCGAGCAATGAATTCAGATCTTTTGCTTGATTGCCGGTATTACCTTTGCCATCACGGGCAGATTTTACCTCCTTCATAAAGTCTCCCAATTTATTCAAAGCATCAGCATCACCTTCCATTGAGCTTTTCATCAGTCCATTGATAACATCCATCATTGCGTCCATTGAAGTACGACTCCATCCTTTGGGAACAA
>SUXG01000023.1 GCA_015061085.1 Bacteroidales bacterium | reverse complement strand
ATCTTTCCCTTCATCAAATGAAAATGGGTTGCTACGGGAGTTTTGTGAAATAATGCAGAGACTTGCGAGTTACACCAGTATTAGTTTGAATCCATACTTGGATCGATACTCGGCATACTGTAGAGACACAATCGTTCCTAAAGGTAATTAGGGACGCTATAGTCGATAAAATACTATGTCATAAGCATGTCAGTTATGATTCAATTGCCCTCTAACGAAGAGTGTCGAAGAGTTTATCAACAATGACTTTAGCATATAATGAATTGTTTGATATGAACTCAATTAGTTGCTTTTGATCAGTCTGCCTTTTTTATATGACGGAAAATAATATGTCCGCATCACTAATTAATATAGGATGCGGACATATAGTTATACTATTTAAAGGTTTATTGGATACCTTAAATTAGAATTCGATTTCTAATGCCATAAGAGGGGCGTGTTGTTGCGCGCCATATACGTCTGTTTCGCCAAGAGCACCGCTTGCGATTGGGCGACGAATAGTTACTTTTACAGCTTTAGCAGGGTCAAAGTAAACAAGGTGGAAAATGTCGCTTTCCGGAATTCCGTAGATTTCGCAGAAGTTTTGTTTGTTGATAGCTTGAGCTTCTTTTACCTTGTAGAATGTTTCAAAGTCCTTGAATATTACGTCGAACGTCAATTCGTAAGGACCTGAGTTTTTACTTCTTATAACAGATGCAAGTTCTGTCAATTTATATTTTGCCATATTTCTTACGAATTTTTGTGATTAGAATTCAATAAATGTCATTGGGAATGGTTCGCATGTGTCTTCAATGCGCATGAGGTGGTATACGTTGAATTCATATACTGCGCCCATTTTACAGTCGCTTGGAGAGAATGGGAATGCGAGGTTTCCTGCAGTTGAGATACGTCCTTCGTAACCATAGTGAAGCATTGTAGAGCGTGCGAAACCACAAATAGTGTTGGCTTCTTCTTGTGTTGGAGCTACAGCTTCAATGATGATAAGAAGTTCGTCAGATGTAGAGTCTGCTGTTTTAGGGAACATGTTCATTACGCCTTTCTTGCCATAAATCTTGAAGTCAAGGTGGAAATCTTTCATTCCAGAGTTACGGAAGTTGTCGATTACACGTTCTTTAACCTTTTCTACGATTGTGTCGATTTGAGAAATCATGATTGGGTCATGAGTAGCAGCAGGCGACATAGTGCGATAACCTACGCGACGAACGCCTTCGAGTTTTACGAAGTATTCTTCTGTAGGAACGAATTTTGTACCGCTTACTTCTACTTGTGTGTCGCTAAGTTGGTTGAACTTAGTTTCGTGCAAGTCAAGAGCACCACCAGGACCAGGAAGGAAGTATGGGTTTGATTTTTCGTAAAGCGAGTGAGCAGCAACAGATAGAGCTGTACATTTACGAATTGGGTTAAGAGGTTCTACTACGAAACTGTCTTCTCTAAGAGTTCCAAGCATACAGTCGCTACCGCTACCAGGGAGGGCAGTAATAGCTGCGCATTCAAGGATTTTACCCATGTGGATAGCTAATGCGCGATCGAAACCTTGTTGGATAGCAAGGGCAGAGAATTCGCAAGGGTCGTAGCTACGGCCGGCGAGTATAACGTTAGCACCGCTTTCAAGCGCTTTGATGAATGGTTCTTCGCCCATTTGAGCAACGATGTGTATTGATTCATCAACATCAGCTTCTGTCAATTCGTCAACAGGACCAAGAGGCATTACATCGCCTTTGCGTATTTTTTCTTTTACAAAATCTTTTTCAAATTCTGATTGGATTACGGCGAGTTTGAAGTGAATGTCTTTCTCTTTAGCGATTTCTTTGATGATTTCGATTGTTTCCTCAACGTGAGGGCGAGCACCACTACCTCCGGCTGTACCGATCATTACAGGAATACCTGCTTCGAGAGCTGCCGGGATCATGATTGAAAGGTCACGTTTAACTGCATTTTTGTCTGTGAATGAGTATCCTGCACCGAGATAGTATGGACCTGGGTCAGTCGAACCGGCATCAACAGCAATAACGTGAGGTTTGCGTCTCATACCCTCATTGAATGATTCTTCAGGGAATCCATAGCCAAGGATGGCTGTAGGCGATAATACGCGAATTTCTTTCATATATTTTATTTATTTTCTAAGGTGATAAGCACTTTGGTAGGCCAAAGCAATTATCACCTTAATGTTAATGTTTAATATTTAGATTGATTATTTTTTCAATGCAAGAATACGAGACATTTCGTTAAATACGATCATGTAACCTTCATCAACGCCCATACCTGGTTTTGCAAGGTATTGTTTTGGTTGAGTTGCCATTGCTACGTGAGCGCAAACTTCTGCAGAACGATTTGTTTCATTGCAAGTACCTCCAAGATAAGCACCCATATCGTTTTGACGGCAGTAGAGTACAGCTTCGATAGAGTTGTTGATACCACCCAAGTCCGGAGTCTTGATTTGAGCCATGTGGCCAGCTTTAGCTTTGGTGAAGTCGATAACGTCTTCGAATGTATTGCACCATTCGTCGGCAACGATTTCAGCTTTTGAGCCTTTTTCTTCCATGAAACGACGGATAGCAGCGAGAGCTTCGATTTGAGCTTGCTTTTCACCCATGTCAACCGGACCTTCTACGCGTAGGTGGAATGGAGCAGCGATTTTTTCCAATCCGTGGATGTATTCAGCGATTTTTTCGAAATCGTTGTTGAATACAAGACCAAGTGTTCCATATACGTCAATGTGGAAGATTGGGTTATAGTCTTCAAATGGCTTTTGTTCGAGAACACGATTGCGAAGCCATTCGATGTAAGCCTCAATTTTTTCGCCTTTTAAGCCGACTTTTTCTTCAACATGATTGAAAAGAGCATGAGGAAGAACAGCAGCGCCTTTCATGATCATTTTGTCAGCGTTCATGTATCTGTCGTCACCTGATTGAGTGAAGATAGGAATCATAGTGTCGCTAACTTGTGTGCCGTATTCTTCAGCAATAACTTCAGCCATTAGTTTATGTTGGCTTTTTGCAACTGCATCAAGACAAGCTTGAGATACACCATAGCGAATTGCTGTGTGATAAACTTTACCAGTCGAAGGAGATTGCATTTTGTCAACGATGTCAGCGAGTTCACGGAATGATGTGATTTCGCGACCTTCGTAAAGAGGAGCGATTTCTTTTTCGATTACAGGGATAAAGTTTTTAGCTAAGAATAAAGGGTCACGACCACCGGCACCGGAGTATTGAACAGCTGCACAATCACCGAATGCAACTTGACCATCTTCAAGGATAAACATTACGGAGATAGATTCGCCCATTTGTCTTACAGAAGTAAAACCCGGAGTCATAGGTTCTCCTACATAAAAGTTGCCGTCATTTTTTGCACCGGCTTTAATTGCTTTTTGATCGTCGAAATAGAAACCAGTCTTTCCGGCAGAACAAACCACTTTTTGAATTTTCATATTTTAATATTTAAATAGTTGTAATTTTTTAGGATTACTTACGGACGACCAACAAGTCTGCCTTTTTCGATAGCGCTAACGTCGTCAATTACCATTTGAAGGGAAACTTGACGGTTTTCAAATTTAGCACGTTCTTCGAGTTTAGCGCGGTGGAAGTCTTTGAGTTCTTTTGTCAATGGGAGGTTACCCATTTCGAGGATACGGATAGCACCATCGTTGTCGCGAGCAGGAAGTACCTTGCCGGCGTTGTACTTGTTAGGAGCGAATGGTATATCGAGGATACCTGCTTCGAATGCAGCAACAGTACCAATTGCGATGTCGCCTTTGCCGAGTTCTTCGACAGCGTCCATGATGCACTTCACTTCAGCGTTGATGATTTCGCATTCTTTTACAACGTGAGGGATTTCACGAAGGTCTTGGTCGCGAAGCATTGAGATAACTTGTTTTGTCGCTCTAAGACCGGCAGCATTAGCTTCTTTAGTAGGCACGCCGTATGCTTCATGAGGAGTTTTTACGATAACTTTTGTAGCCTTAGAAAGAGCTGCAGCTGCAGAACCCCATGAGATAACGCCGTATGCCTTAGATTCGTCTTGAGGGAAACCACCCATCCATTGGTGGAATACAGTTGTAACGCGAACGTCATTGAATCCGTATTTAGCAAGATATAGGCGAGTCATGTTTTCCAATGAACGCATTGCTGCTACGTCTTGGATAAGGTTGCCGATTTGTCCATATCCTACGGTAATATCTTTAACGCCTTGAGTTGCAGCTAATAATGCTTCGATGATAGCGACAGAGTTAGAGATACATGGAGGAATGAGAGTACCAGTCAACGGGCCGAATGGTTCGCGGTTAATGCTTACACCTGCTTCTTCGTACATGCCGACAAGTCGGTCGGCATATTGCCAATACTTGATAGTCTTTTCGATAGAGTGATTCTTGGAGTATGGGATGTTGTAAGAGATACCACCACCTTCGTAAGAAGTGAAACCACCTGCGATAGCGATTTCAGTAAGCAAACGAGCATCCGGAGTGCCGTGGCGCATTTGAACAGGGTTTTTAACAGCTGAAGTCACTGTGCGGCAAACTTGAGCACCATAGTTTACAGCCGGGAAACCATTCAACATAGAGCGACCTGCTTCTTGGCTCTTTTCGATACCTACTTGGCACTCGTTGTAACGGTTGAGACGAGTGTAGCTATCGATAGTAGTAGGGAGAAGGTCTGCACCACCCTTGTTTTCAAGGTATTGGAGCAATTCGATGTGTTCTTGATAGAGAGCAACACCTGCGCGTGGCTGAATGAGAGTCACACCATCTTTTTGTGCCTTAGCCAATTTTTCACCGAAACGCTTTTCCGGAGCGATAGATAATTGATAATCTACAGCTTCTTTGAAATCGATGTCTTTACCGGTAGGCCATTGTTGAAGAACTTCTGCGCGTTCCGCCATGAAGTCGGCTTCTGAAATTCTTTGGTTTTTTAATTCTGTTGACATGATGTTATTTATTTTTTCAATTTTTTTCGATTATAAGTAGGATAGGATTTATAAAAACGTCTATTCGTTGATTTCGATTGTTTCTTTGTCGAGAAGTTCGAATGCGAGGTCGGCGTCAATCATACTTAATAGTCCCATCGATGCAAATATGTATTTTTTGTCTAAGTAGAACTTAGGATTTTTGGGTTTGGTGGATTCCGGAGTCATGAAGTCATAAAGTGCACCACTTAGGATTTGTTTAGGGTGTCGGCTGTTGCGTACCACCCCACCGATTCCAATAACAGAAGGCACTTCCATCAAGTCTTTGCCTTCTTGTGTATGCATAAGACCTAATGGCGTATAGACGTCGGCTATTTTGCCGCAATGGCGTTCTACAGCTATAGCTACTGCTGATTTGCCTAAAAATTCTTCGATTTTTTCCTCTTCTGAGTCTGCTTGAGCAAGAGTAGAAGGCGATTTGGTGCAAAGTTCTACCCACGCTTTGACTTTGCTCATAAACTCATTGTCGGGATTGCTTGCTCCCGGAATTTGGTCATAAACGTGTTGAAGGCTGTATCTCATACCTAAATCTCCTTCAACTGTTCGTTTGCTCCATGGTTCAGGAAGTCCTTTGGCCATAGTGTTATCGATAGTAGGAGTGCCTGATGCCATAGAATAAACGTCGGTTGTCGCGCCACCGATATCGATTGCCAAAAGGTCGCCTTTACCACTATTTTTGTTTGTGCCTTTGCTAAGGAGTTCGCAAGCTTTAAGCACAGCAAGAGGAGTCGGAATTATTTCTGCACAAGCCATCGCTTGAATTTTGTTGAGTCCTTTAGCTTCAATGATTCGAGCGATAAAAACATTTCTGATGGCATCGCGAGCGGGTTCAATATTCAATTTGTTGAATTCAGGCATTACGTTTTCTGTAATGACGAAATTTTTGTTTGATTGTTTGAAAATTTCCGCGATTTCATCAGAAGCACTTTTGTTTCCGGCTACGATAGTGGTAAATGGTCGATTGATGGCAACGAGGCGTTTAGCATTTGCAATGATAACTTCTTTATTGCCACCATTAGTGCCGCCACATAGCAATACAAGATCAGGGTTGATGTCGTAGATTTCTTGCTGTTCAGAGGCGCTGATTTCGTAGGCATACGTTTTAACGACTTTTGCACCGGCATTAGAAGCAGCAGTTCTTGCAGCTTTAGCTGTAAGATCAGGCACTAATCCCAATGCAACCATTTTGAGACCTCCGGCAGCAGAACTGCATACGAGCAATTTATCAAACGAAAAGTCTGCACATGGATTGCTTTCATTTTTTTGAGTCAACTTGCAGAAGGCATTTTCAAACCCCTGCATTACGTCGGTCTCAATTGTTGTGAAAGCTTGCGCAGTTCCAAGGATGGAACGTGTATCGCTATCGATTGCTGTCAGCTTTGTGTATGTGCTGCCTACATCAACCGTTAGAATCTTCATTTGCTTATTGAGTTGGTTAGTCGATACCTAATGTTTTCTTAATATCTACAATAGTATTTTCGATTGGAGTGCTTGGTGGGTAAACGAAGTCGAATCCCATATTAAGGAAACGTTGTTTAACATCTTCAAATTCTTGTTTGCCGACAACGAGATTTCCGCCAACGAATAGAGGAAGTCCAACGAGCCCTGCTTCATCGCATTTTTGACGAAGACCCATGCAGTCGATTTCACCGTGACCATAAAGTGATGATACAAGAATTGCATCAGCATTTGTTTCTGTAGCTGCTTCAATAAATTCTTCTTGAGATACCATCACACCAAGGTTTACAACTTTGAAGCCGTGGTTTGTGAGTGTTAAATCAATGATTTTGTTACCGACAGCATGAGCGTCGGCACCAATTACTCCGATTACAATAGTTTTCTTATCCATGGTATATAATGCTTTTAAAAACAATGTGCAAAGTTAGAGTTTTTTTCATTATTAAACAAAAAATAATATATTTTTTTTATTAATAGCTGATAATATGGTTGAAGAAGTTTTTTTAAGGTGTTTTTTTAAGGATTTTATTTGCTTGATTTACTGAAATAGAGTATTTTTGCAGTTAATAATTTTAACTAAAATATTTAAAACAATTACTATGGCTGCTATACCAGAATTTAAGTATGCTCCAATGTTTCAAACCGGCAAGGATGAAACAGAATATTATTTGTTGACAAAAGAGGGTGTCTCTGTCAGTGAATTTAATGGTAAGGAGATTTTGATGGTTTCTCCTGAGGCTTTGACTCGTTTGACACAACAGGCTTTTTATGATGTGTCATTCCACATGCGTAGAGCTCACAATGAGCAAGTAGCTAAAATTTTGCATGATCCGGAGTCATCTGAAAATGATAAATATGTGGCATTATCTATGTTGCGTAATGCAGAAGTGGCATGCAAAGGACAATTGCCTATTTGCCAAGATACGGGTACAGCTATCATTCATGGAGAAAAAGGTCAACGAGTATGGACTGATTGTTGCGATGAAGAAGCATTGTCAAGAGGTGTTTATAATGTATATACACAAGAGAACTTGAGATATTCTCAAAATGCTCCGTTGACAATGTATGATGAAGTTAATACTCGTTGTAATCTCCCTGCACAGATTGATATTCACGCTGAAGAAGGTGATGAGTACAAATTCTTATTTATCGCAAAGGGTGGTGGCTCGGCAAACAAGACATATCTCTATCAAGAGACTAAGGCTCTTCTCAATCCGGAAAAATTGATACCTTTCTGTGTTGATAAAATCAAATCATTGGGAACAGCAGCATGTCCTCCTTATCATATTGCTTTTGTTGTCGGAGGTACAAGTGTAGAACGCAACTTGTTGACAGTGAAGTTGGCTTCTACTCATTTTTATGACAATCTTCCTACGACCGGTGACGAAACAGGTCGTGCTTTCCGTGACGTAGAATTAGAAAAAATTCTCACAGAAGAAGCTCAACGCATCGGTCTCGGTGCTCAATTCGGAGGTAAGTACATATGTCACGATATTCGCGTGATTCGTTTGCCTCGTCATGGTGGTTCTTGCCCTGTCGGTATGGGAGTGAGTTGCTCGGCTGACCGTAACATCAAGGCAAAAATCAATAAGGATGGTCTTTGGATTGAAAAACTTGATGATAAACCATACGAATTAATTCCTGAAGAATTGCGTAAAGCCGGTGAAGGAGATGCTATTAAAATTGATCTTGATCAGCCTATTCGCGAAGTATGTAAGGAATTATCAAAATATCCGGTTGCAACACGTGTAAGTTTGAATGGTACTATCATCGTAGCGCGTGATATCGCTCATGCTAAACTCAATGAACGTCTATTATCAGGCGAAGGTTTGCCGGAATACTTTAAGAATCATCCTGTGTATTATGCAGGTCCTGCTAAGACTCCTGCAGGAATGCCATGTGGCTCAATGGGCCCGACAACAGCCCAGCGTATGGACCCATACGTCGATCCATTCCAAGCGGCAGGTGGCTCATTGATTATGATTGCGAAAGGTAATCGCAGTCAGCAAGTGACAGATGCTTGTCAAAAGCATGGCGGTTTCTATTTAGGTTCTATCGGTGGTCCGGCAGCTGTATTGGCACAAGATAATATCAAGTCTATCGAGTGTGTTGAGTATCCTGAATTGGGTATGGAAGCAGTATGGAAAATACGTGTGGAAAACTTCCCTGCATTTATACTTGTTGATGATAAAGGTAATGATTTCTTTAAGCAATTGAAACCATTGACACCTTGTTGTAGGAAGTAAAGATATTACATAGTATATAAAAAATGACGGTATCTGGTCAGATACCGTCATTTTTATATTTGTTAGATATATTGTAGTATTAGGTTGTTAGAAGGAAAACAAAAAGAAAGGGATGCGTTAATCGGATTGTCCGGGGGATTACGATTTATATTAGGTTTGAGACATGAGTTTTTATGGTAATTGATTTAATACTATCTCAATAACGAAAGACAATGTCATGCGTCAAGAGAGATTCGTATATAATAGCAGTTTCTCAAGTTGTATATAGGAAAATAAAACCAATCGCGGCTTTTAATTCCCGGCATTAGTTTCAAAGATAGAGTTTAGTTTACGCAAATATTGATATCGTCCCAGTTTGAAAATATATGCCATAATCCCAATGCATTAGCATAGCCGGATAATCCACAATTTCAATGTATGTAATCGATATGTAATTACTTGACAAAGGTACGGCATAAATTTGTAATGACCAAATTTTTAGCATTAAAATATCAAATTGCTATATCTAATACGTTGTGTGTTGTGGTTTTATAGATGTTATATATATAATATAGGTGTAATAACGGTAAAATAATGACAATATGAATAAAAATAAATAGCTACTTCATGTTGAAGCAGCTATTTATTATCTATTATGCTTGATTAAGCCAAGCGTTTAAGTATTTCCGTGAGGAGTTCCCAGTATTTAGCGACAGAAGGGATATTTGCTTTTTCGCTTGGAGAGTGGATGTCTTTCAATGTAGGACCAAATGAAATCATATCAAGATTTGGCATTTTTTCAAGGAATAGACCACATTCCAATCCTGCGTGAAGCGCTTCAACACGTGGCTTTTCTCCAAATAGGTCAACAAAACTTTCTTCTGCAATTTTAAGAACCTTTGAGTTAGGGTTAGGAGCCCAACCGACGTAAGCGTCTTCGAAGATAACTTCGCAACCGATCATTTGGTAGAGAGCCTTGATACGGTCGGCAATTTCGTCGCGACGGCTGTCGACTGATGAGCGTTGGTGAACAGTGATTACAATCTTGTCGTCTTGCATTTTGACGCTTGCGAGGTTGCAAGAAGTCTCGATCAAACCCGGCACTGCGTTTGACATGCCTTGCACGCCATTAGGTGTTGAGAAGATTGTGGCAATCAAAGCCGCTGATTGCTTCTTGTCGATAATAGTTGCAGGCGTTTCTGCTGTAGTGACATCAAATGTGAAGTCAGGGTTTTCTGCTAATGCAAATTCGGCGTGGATTGTCTTGTTGAATTCAGTTGCGTAAGCCATCAATTCAGCTTCTTTGTCTGCAGGAATACCGATTGTAGCGATAGCTTCGCGAGGGATAGCGTTTGCAAGGTTGCCACCATCGATGCGCGATACTACGACATCGCATGATTGCGATATTTTCCAAATGAAGCGAGCAAGTTGTTGGTTGGCATTACCACGACCGAGACCGATTTCCATACCTGAGTGACCGCCCATCATGTGGTTGATGTGAACATCGAAGTATTTGTAGTCGGCAGGAGCAGCTTCTGTTGAGTACTTATATGTGCAGACAGTCACCTTGCCACCGGCACAACCGATAACGAGTTGACCATGCTCTTCAGAGTCGAGGTTGAGAAGGATAGAACCACTGATCATGCCCTGTTCGAGACCGTTTGCACCGATGAGTCCTTGCTCTTCATCGACAGTCATGAGCACTTCGATAGGTCCATGCACCAAAGTGTTGTCGAGAAGTACAGCCATACCGGTTGCACAACCAATACCATTGTCGGCACCGAGAGTTGTGCCGTTAGCTTTTACCCAGTCGCCGTCAACGATAGTTTCGATAGGATCGTTGAAGAAATCATGGTTGGAGTCATTGCGCTTTTCTGCGACCATGTCTTGGTGGCCTTGAAGAATGATAGTAGGAGCATTTTCATGACCCGGAGTCGCAGGTTTAGTCATTACGACATTGCCTACAGCATCAGTCTTCACAGGGATGTTATGACGGTTTGCCCAGTCCACGAGAAACTCTTTCATTTTGTCAAGGTGGTGAGTCGGACGAGGCACTTTAGTAATTTCATCAAAGCATTGCCAAATTAGAGTTGGCTTAAGATCTGTAACTTTCATCGTTTATATTTTTATTATTAAGATTATTCTTTTTCTTGACTTTTAAATTTGCGGTAAGCGTTAGCCATCTTGGTGTGGTAGCCACGTTTGGCATAGCTTGGGCCGTTGTACCTTCTTGCAAATCCGCTCCAATCCTTGCGTCGGAGATAATCGACTTGCTTAGCATTAACGATTAGCTTTGCAAATAGTTCAAGTTGTGCCACTTCGGAGTGGCTCATCTTTTCGACAAACTCATCGACCGATTCACAACCGCATAGCTTGTAGTTGAATCCACCGATTTGAAACATTCCCCAAAATGTGCCCATATTGGCTTTGTCGATGTTTGTTTTGCGAGCATTGATGAGTTGCTGCCATTCCTTTCTACCATATGCGCTTTTGATGCCTTCAGGAATTTTAGTGTCGGATGGCGCTTTGCGAGTGTCTTTGCTTTTCATCTTTCGATGCATAGTAGGATCGAAGTTGATGACCGGGACGCCCGGTGCGAGAAAGCCTTCAAGAGCTGCGCCGGCTTCGATAAGCACGACTGCCTTGATAGCTGCTACTTCGACACCCAATTCTTCAGCCACACGTCGATAGTCGGCATCCGAGAGTGTCGTATATCTTAATGAGTCATTGACGGCGACGAGGCTATCAGTAGCGCAGATAGTGTCGCTCATGTCGGTAGAGTCAGTGGTCAAAGAGTCTGTTGTAGATTCTTTAAGGGTGTTGTTGCTTGTTGTTTGAGCCTGACTATTGATGTAGACACCGGAAAAACCGATGCCTACAACTATTGTCAGAATTGATATTGCCGATATTAGGCGTTTAATCATAGTTTAGCCACTTTCTTGAGAGTTAAAGCAAGGTGATGCCAGAACTTTTCTACGTGTGGGATGTAGAGTTTTTCATCCGGGGAGTGTACGCCTGTCATAGTAGGACCGACGCTCACCATGTCGAGGTGTGGGTACTTAGCAAGGAAGAGACCACACTCAAGACCTGCATGGATAGCCTTGATAGCAGGCTTTACGTTGTAGAGTTCTTCGTAAGCTTCTGAGCAAACACGCATGATAGTAGAGTCCATGTTAGGAGCCCAACCCGGATAACCATCTGAGTGGTCGATTTCTGCTCCAGCGAGCAAGAAATGAGTTTCTACTTGAGCAGCTATGTCGTGCTTACGAGATTCAACAGATGAACGTTGAGAAGTAGTCACCTTAATCTTGTTGCCGTCGATGAACTTCACTGCAGCAAGGTTAGTAGAAGTTTCTACAAGACCTTCGAGGTCACGGCTCATAGAGTAAACACCGTGAGGAGCTGAGTAGAGAGAAAGGATGAGAGCCTTAGCAGTAGCATCGTCAACGATGAATGCAGGACGTTCTACAGTTTCGAGAGTGAATTTCACAACAGGCTCGATACCTTTATATTCGTTTTCGATTTCCTTAGTGTACTCAGCAAGACGAGCTTCGATTTCAGCCTTCTTGTCAGCAGCTACACCGATGATAGCGTGAGCTTCGCGTGGGATAGCGTTACGCAAGTTGCCACCGTCGAATGACGCGAGCTTGAGCTCGATGTCTTTAGATATGTTCCAAACGAAACGAGCGATAAGCTTGTTGGCATTACCGCGACCTGTGTTGATGTCAGAACCTGAGTGACCACCGAGGAGACCGCTGATAGCAACCTTCACGTAGCAAAGGTCTTCAGGAGCTGCTACAGGAGTGTAGTTGAAATAAGCTGTAGTGTCGATACCTCCTGCGCAACCTACGAAGATTTCGCCGTCATCTTCAGAGTCAAGGTTGATGAGCATAGAACCTGTGATCATGTCCTTGCCGAGGTTTTGAGCACCTTCGAGGCCGATTTCTTCGTTGATAGTGAAGAGGCATTCTACCTTACCATGTTCCAAAGTGTTATCCAAAAGAACAGCAAGAGCACCTGCCATACCGATACCATTGTCAGCACCGAGAGTTGTACCCTTAGCCTTCACCCATTCGCCATCGATATAAGTTTGGATAGGATCCTTAAGGAAATCATGTTCAACGTCGTTGTTCTTTTCAGCTACCATGTCCATGTGAGCTTGGAGGATCACAGTAGGAGCATTTTCGCAACCTGCAGTTGCAGCCTTAGTCATCACAACGTTGCCACAATCGTCTGTCTTTGCTTCGATATTGTTCTTCTTAGCGAAGTCAAGAAGGTATTCTCTGATTTGTTCTTCGTGACATGAAGGACGAGGAACTTTAGTGATTTCGTCAAAGCATTGCCAAATCAATGCAGGCTTTAAATCTTTTACTTCCATTTGTTAAATTATAAGTTTGAATTAATAATATCTTTTATAAAAACATTCAAAGGTACATAAAATTGTTGAGATGTCAAAAAAGATTTGTATATTTGCACCAAATTTCAGGGTTTTAGCTCAGAAATAACATTTTTTAATATGAAAACAGTGCTGATTACGATAGGCTTAGTCGGATTGTCAATAATTTTACTGTCGGTAAAAATATTGTTTAAGAAAAACGGAAAATTCCCGGAATCGCATGCTTGTAAGTTTGATAAGGATAGGCGTCGTGAGTCAGTTGAAAAAAGAAAATAATAAAAAACAAATATAACAGATGAAAAAAACTTTATTGAAAATCGGAGGTGTCATAATGACTCTCGCTTTTGCATTCATTGCGGTGCAATGTGCAGATAAAAATGAAAAAGAAAATGCAGAAAAAAAAGTAGCAGTTGCAGAAAAGAAAGAAGTTGTACTTCCTAATTACAGATATGTTGATGGCGACTCTGTATTAGCGGCATATATTCTTGCGAAAGACTATAACGAAGAAATGCTTCGTATGCAGACAAATTTTGATAATACGGCTCGTCAACGCGAAAATGCTATCCAAGCAGAGATGAACAAGATGCAGCAAAAAATGCAAAATAATGGCTATCTTACAGAAGAAAGCTATAAGAGCGATGAGCAAAAACTTGTAAAAATGCAATCATCTGCTCAAAATGAACTTGCAAAGATGCAGACTAACATGCAAAATGCCGCTATGGAAGCACAGAAAATTGTAAATGATTCGATTACATCATATATCAATGAATATAACAAGAAATATGGCTATGATGCAATCTTCTTTAAAGCAGCGACACTTTTCATAGACGATCGTTTGGATATCACTGATGATGTTATCAAGGGTCTTAATGCTCGTTACAACAAGGAGAAAAAATAAGAAATTGAATTTAATTTAATAGCAGGCTGTACCAAACCCTGGTACAGCCTGTTTTATGATTGTAAAATTCATTTATATCTAAGTAATTAATGATTAACTATATTAGATAGTTCAAAGTAATAGAAAAATGTGATGAGATTTGCAATATTGGCATCTCTGTACTAACTTTGTGGTAAATTAGGAATAATAGATGATTGAAGATAATATTATAAATAAGGAGGCGAACGAGCGTACGGTGCTTGTGGGCCTTGTGACTCAGCAGCAAAACGAAGTGAAGGCCAACGAGTATCTCGATGAGTTGGCTTTTCTTGCCGAAACAGCCGGTGCTGAGCCGGTGCGTCGTTTTGTGCAGAAACTTGACTATCCTAATCCGAAGACATACGTCGGTAAAGGTAAATTGGAAGAAATACGCCAATATGTTGAGGATAATGAAGTGGGGATGGTGATTTTTGATGATGACTTGTCAACTAAGCAGGTATCTAATATCGAGAGGGAACTCAAGGTCAAGATTTTGGATCGTACAAGTTTGATTCTCGACATTTTTGCCAAGCGTGCGCAAACTGCAACAGCGCGTACTCAGGTGGAGCTTGCTCAGTATCAATATCTTTTGCCACGATTGACTCGGATGTGGACCCACTTGGAGCGTCAGCGTGGTGGTATCGGTATGCGTGGTCCGGGTGAAACACAGATTGAGACTGACCGTCGTATCATCCTCGACAAGATTTCGCGTCTTAAGGAGGAGCTGAAAAGCATCGATAAGCAAAAGAGTATTCAACGCAAAAATCGTGGCAAGTTGACTCGCATTGCCTTGGTGGGTTATACCAATGTCGGCAAATCGACGCTTATGAACCTTCTGAGCAAGAGCGATGTTTTTGCAGAAAACAAGCTTTTTGCAACGCTTGACACAACGGTGCGTAAGGTGATTATCGATAATCTGCCTTTTCTACTTACCGATACGGTCGGATTTATTCGCAAGCTCCCGACTCACTTGGTCGATTCGTTTAAATCTACGCTTGATGAGGTGAGAGATGCTGATGTGTTGGTGCATGTTGTCGATGTGAGCCACCCTCAGTTTGAAGAGCAGATAGAGGTGGTCAATCGCACTCTACAAGAAGTGTGTGAAGCAAGTGAAAAACCGATGATATTGGTTTTTAATAAGATAGATGCTTTTTCGTATGTGCCTAAGGCAGAGGATGATTTGACTCCTCGCACTCGCGAAAATATTTCGCTCGAAGAGTTTCATGACACATGGATGGCGAAAATGAACAATAATTGCGTGTTTATTTCAGCCAAAGAGAAAGTGAACATTGAGGAGTTGAAAGAAATGCTTTATCAAAAAGCAAAAGAAATTCATGTAGAAAGATTTCCATATAACGATTTCTTGTTCCAAAAATACGATGAAGATGTCACCCCATAATTTTGTCATATTGACAGACGCAGATATTCAAAACCTCGAAGTACAAGGTTGCCAATGTCGAGATTGGAGCAGAGTGCAGGTGAGTGTCAATACTGATTTGACGCTTATTAGAAATGTGCGTTTTTATGGTGATGTCAGAATTGGGGAGTTGACAAGAAATTCGGGAAAGGAGCAAGGTATATATAATGCAGTTATTCGTGATTGCGATATAGCAGATAATGTCTATATAAGCAATGTCGGAGGGGAACTGAAGGGAGCGACGATAGGTAATAGAGTGAGGATTGAAAACATCGGACGGATTGTTTTCGATGCAGAAGCCGATTGTGGACAAGGGGTGGCAGTCGGAGTCTTCGACGAGACCGGGTCACGACCTGTCTATATTTATCCCGGACTGACAGCTCAGATGGCTTCGTTGATGGCATATAAGCCACGATGGACAGAAGATGTTTTATTGCCGTTACTTCAAGATTATTTCTTTGAAAATCAATTGCCAACATCGATAGGCGATGATTCGGTAATAGTAGATGCAGTCAGCATTGAGAATGTCAGTATCGGTCGCGAAGTAAAAATTGTAGGTGCTCTGAATTTGAAAAACGGTGCAGTTATCAATAATGCTCCTAAAGGCTTGTGTCTGGCTTATATCGGTTACGGCGTAAATGCCGAAAATTTTATCATCGAAGATGGCGTTGTGTCCAATGGCGTAGTGATGCGCAATTGTTATGTTGGTCAGGGTGCTGTGCTTGACAAAGGTTTTACTGCCCACGATTCGCTTTTCTTCGCTAATTGTGCTTGTGAGAACGGAGAGGCTTGCGCTGTCTTTGCAGGTCCTTACACAGTGACAATGCACAAGTCGTCACTGCTTATCGGAGGACAATACTCATTTATGAATGCCGGCAGTGGCACCAACTCATCTAATCACATGTACAAACTTGGTCCTATTCATTGGGGCGTGATGCAGCGAGGAGTAAAGACTTCGAGTGGAGCCTATATGATGTGGGGTGGACGAGTGGGTGCATTCTCCTTGCTAATGGGCGCTCACAAGCGTCATGCCGATACAGCCCTATTCCCGTTCTCTTATCTCTTTGCCGATGCTGATGGCTACACCATAGTTGTGCCGGGCGTGATGATGAAGAGTTGCGGACTGAAGCGTGACGAGACCAAGTGGCCTGCACGCGATAAGCGTGTCAATTTGCGTCTGCCACAACATGACAATATCATGTTTGATGTATTGAACCCACCGATCATATCGTCGATGCTCGAAGCATTGCGTGTGTTTGATGACCTTGAAGCGAAAGGTGTTGAGCAGGATGGTATGTATCATTACAATGGCTTGCGTATCAAACATTCGTCGCTGATTAAGGGTAGAGAAGTTTATCGCATAGCAGTGTTGAAGTATTTATATGATAAGACACATGATGTCGATATGTCGGCAATCGAATCGGAGCAAATAGAATGGGTGGACCTTGCAGGGCAGATAATGCCGCGCAGTGTGCTCAATGATATATATGAAATGGAAAGCCTCGACGAAATCAGCGAAGCATTCAATCAAGCCTATAATGATTACTCGTCAGCAGAACTTCGCTGGGTGAAATGGGTGCTCGAGCAGGGATGGGCAGAGCAGATGTCGGAAGCAGAAGACGCTGCCCGGCAATTTGATGCTGACATCGAAGCCGACAGATTGCGAAGCCGCGAAATGCTCAGTCAGCACAACAATCTACTATCGCTGTGAGCTTCATAGCGCTTTGCCGATGTTATCGAGTTGGATATAACATTAATATTAGACTTAATTATGAGATACATAGAGTTGGTTTTTTGCAAGTTGGCGTGGTTGGGAATGAATACAACTCCCTTCTGGAGACCAAGATATCTGAGTATCTCTCGCTCATTTATGGGGCTTCTTTTTCCGATATTCACCATTTCTATAAGCTTGGTAGTGTTGATTCTGACTGCGTTGAATATTAAGATTGAAATGTCGCATTTGCTGATATTCGGAGGGGGATCGATTGCACTCCTTTATTTGCCGATAGAGCTTTATTTAAAAAGAGAAATGAAGCGTAGGAGAATTGTTTACAACAAGGAATATATGCAGGACCGACAAGGCACGATTCTTACAGTAATTTATACATTGATCGGAGTCATAGTGCCGGTATTGATGTTTCTGGCTGCGTGGGGTGTAAAAAAATGGGCGTAACTTGTTGTGTAATTCGGAATTAAGTAGTAACTTTGCACCCGCTTAGACTATAGTGGTCTAAGTGTAGAGAATTATTAACTTTATTTATTAACAATTAATGAGCGAATTTAAAAATTCACCAATCGAAGATTTCGATTGGGATGCCTTTGAAAGAGGCGAAACAGCTGGTGACAAGACACGTGAAGAGTTGACAAAAACTTATGACGAGTCTTTGAATACAGTAAAAGACAAAGAAGTAACCGAAGGTACAGTTATCTCAATCAACAAACGTGAGGTAGTTGTTAACATTGGCTACAAATCAGATGGTATCATTTCTATCAATGAATTCCGTTACAACCCTGACCTCAAAGTAGGCGACAAGGTAGAAGTGTTCATTGAAAATCAAGAAGACAAAAAAGGTCAATTGATTCTTTCTCACAAGAAAGCATGTGCTTCTCGTAGCTGGGATCGTGTTAACCAAGCTCTTGAAAACGATGAAATCATCAAGGGTTATGTTAAATGCCGCACTAAGGGTGGTATGATCGTTGACGTATTCGGTATCGAAGCATTCTTGCCGGGTTCTCAAATCGACGTTCGTCCTATCCGCGACTACGATGTATTTGTTGACAAAACAATGGAATTCAAAGTTGTTAAGATCAACCAAGAATTCAAAAACGTTGTTGTGTCTCACAAAGCACTCATCGAAGCTGAACTCGAACAACAAAAGAAAGAAATCATCTCTCGTCTTGAAAAAGGTCAAGTACTTGAAGGTACAGTTAAGAACATCACTCCTTACGGTGTGTTCATCGACCTCGGTGGCGTAGATGGTCTTATTCATATCACAGACCTTTCTTGGGGACGTGTTAGCGATCCTAAAGAAGTCGTTGCTCTCGATCAAAAACTTAACGTTGTTATCCTTGACTTCGACGATGAAAAGAAACGCATCGCTCTCGGCTTGAAGCAACTTATGCCACACCCATGGGATGCTCTTGATGCAGAACTCAAAGTTGGCGACCACGTTACAGGTAAAGTTGTCGTTATGGCTGACTATGGTGCATTCATCGAAATTGCTCCTGGCGTAGAAGGTCTTATCCACGTTAGCGAAATGAGCTGGAGCCAACACCTTCGCAGCGCACAAGACTTCATGAAAGTCGGTGACGATGTAGAAGCTGTTATCCTTACTCTCGATCGCGACGAACGTAAGATGAGCCTTGGTATCAAACAACTTAAGAACGATCCATGGGAAAACATCGAAGGTAAATATGCTATCGGTAGCAAGCACACTGCTAAGGTTCGCAACTTCACTAACTTCGGTGTATTCGTAGAAATCGAAGAAGGCGTAGATGGTCTTATCCATATTTCAGACCTTTCTTGGACTAAGAAAATCAAACACCCAAGCGAATTTACTCAAGTGGGTAATGACATCGAAGTTCAAGTTCTTGAAATCGACAAAGACAATCGTCGTTTGAGCCTAGGCCACAAACAACTTGAAGAAAATCCATGGGATGTATTTGAAAACATCTTCTCAGTAGGTAGCATCCACGAAGGTACTATCTCTGAAGTAATGGATAAAGGTGCTGTTATCGCTCTTGAGCAAGGTGTAGAAGGTTTCGCAACTCCTAAGCATCTCGTTAAAGAAGACGGCTCACAAGCAGGTCTTGGCGAAAAACTTGAATTCAAAGTAATCGAATTCAATAAAGATAACAAGCGTATCATCCTTAGCCACAGCCGTATAGCTGAAGATGCTACTAAGGCTGAAGCTCGCAAGGCAGCTCCTAAGAAAGCAGCTAAGAAAGAAGAAGAAACTGCAACAACTCAAATCGAGAAGACAACTCTTGGTGACCTTGATGCACTTCAAGCTCTTAAAGAACAACTTTCTAAAAGCGAAAAATAATATCACTCGATGATATGACAAAATAGGGAGGCTCAATAAGTCTCCCTATTTTTTGCCGATTAACTTTTTTCGAAGGAGAAAAAATAATTAAATTTGACACAATTTATGCTTAATTTTTTGCCCAATTAAAGTGAATTATCTATCTTTGTGCGAAATTATCCTAACAACTAATTAATTAAAAATCAAAATGAAGAAATTTTTTGTAGCAATGGCATTCGCTTTGCCATTAGTCTTCGCTTCTTGCGAAAAGAATGATGAACCTATCGTATTGCCAGAAGGTGTATCAATTAACGTTTATGAAACAGACGCTTTAGAGGTTGCCGGTGAATGGACTTCAAGCAATGAATTCGTGGCAACAGTAGATAAGAAAGGTAACGTAACAGCTCATCACGTTGGTGAAGCAGTTCTTACTGTAATAGATGGTACTCAGACAGCTACATGCAAGGTAGTCGTGAACCCTGTAAATACATCTTATACACTCCCTTCTTTTGCTTGGGGTTCTGATGTAAAAGCAGTGAAAAACTATTGCTCAACTCTTACTTTGCTTGAAGAAAACACTGACGAAGAAGGTGTTTGCATTCTCTCTTATTTGACAGGTAGTGACTTCCCGGGTTACATCTACTTTGTTGCTCCGGAAGGTTTGGCAGCAAGCTCTATAGTAGTTGACATCAACGATACTGAAAATTGGGAAGCTTTCATGTATCAATACTTTGCAGATCTCGAAGAAGATGAAGAATGGTTCTATCTTATCAATGCTAATACTGTAGCAGAAGCTACTATCGCGGTTCAATATGGTTGGAATGATGAAACATCAATCATCGCTACATTTATGCCTTTGACAGAAGAAACTCGTTCTGGTGACATCAAAGAAATGTTCAAGAACATAAAACTTGAAAAGTCAATCCTTGTTAACAAAAAATAATTTTAAATACAGATATGAAAAAGATTTTTTCAATGTTTAGCGCAGCTGCATTGGTAGTAGTGATGGCTGCATGTGGTAATAAACAAGCTGAATGTACAGACACTTGCTGTGCACACGACACTGTAGTAGAAGACACTTGCTGTGGTCACGACCACGACACTATTGTAGAAGATACAGTGGCAGTTGAAGAACCGGCTGCTGAACCTGCTAAGACTACAACTAAAACTACAAAAAAGACAGAAACTGAAAAGGTTGTAGAAAAGGTTACAGAAGAAACTAAATCAGCAATGTCGGCTGCAGCTAAGAACACAAAAGATGCTGTAGAAAAGAAGGAAGAAGCTGCTGAAAAGGCTGCTCGTAGCGCTTGGAAAGACAGAAAGAACAACTAAGAATAATTTGATTCTTTAACAAATAAATAGGAGCATATCAATCACGATATGCTCCTATTTTTATCAATATTATTTTATTGCTTTTATACATGACTTGGAACTTCTCTATTTTAGGAAATTATTCGGAGTAAACTATTTGCTAAATAGTTTAAATAACATTATCTTTGTGAAAATTTTAATATAAAAACAGTGTATTATGTTAAAGCAAAGTTTTATCCGAGCAATAATTGCGAGTGTTATATTCATTTTATTGCAGTGGATTGGTGATAAATATTTTTTAGACCACGATTCTCCAATTTACATGTATTTGATTCAAGGCGTAATATTTACTGCAATAATGACAGTGACCTACTACTTTATCCTAAAGCGACAGAATCGCAAGGATAAATATAAATGAGTATTGGCTTATATTAAGAGGTGTTTTAATATATTGACTATGAATGGAAATGAGTGTTTTTCTTTTGGAAAAATACTCGTTTGTTTTTCGTGGCAATAGCAATGCCGGCATGGTATTTAGTACCAAGTGATGCCGTTGCTTGTGGAAGAACGCTTGTCGTATTTGAGGTCCTTAAGCATAGACGATTTGACACCGATGTGGAAGTTGTAGGATTTGTAAGGACCGACAGGCACAAATGATGCTGTCATAGTGAAGCAGTGAAGGTCACGACTGATAGAGCAGTTCATGTAAGCGAGCTTCTTGGTCTCGAAATTGTAGGATGCAGAGAAGTTGAAGTTCCAATTTTTTGTAGGGCGTATAGAGCCATTGAGGGACAAATTTTGTGTAATCTTGCTGTTATACTCCATTTTCTCCTTATTGAATGTGCCATAGCCGTAATTTATGGAATAATTAAATGTTAAATTCCATGGTATTTCCCATTTTTCATATCCGTCTGCATCACTCTCAGAAGTATTGTTGTTGTTTTTGCGTCTGCGATTAGCCATTTCCGATTCGTTTTCGGTGGCTGTCATATCATCGTTTTCTTCTGAATTAGGATTATCGCCGGCGGTTTTCGATGAGTTATCCTTTTTGCGTTTAAAAGTGTCGTTGTTAAATGTATAAGAAAAGGAAGTCCCTGTGCTTGATAGGCGAGCCCAACCTTTTCCTGCTTGCAGGCGAGTCTTGTTTACTCTCACCGGTGAACCGCTTGGACTTAACTGATATGTGTATGGGTCCCAAGTAGCGCTAATGTTGAAATTAAAGTTTTTAGCCAAACGAAGGAGTATTGAAGTGTTGATATTACTCCAATTAAGTGAGTCTGCGGCAAAATTATATGATTGACCGATGGTAAAGTTCTCGATTATTGAAATCTTTTTGACACCTGTCGAATCAGCATCGCTTTTGACTTTCATTTCGATGTTGTTGGCAAGATTGACAGAAACGATACCACTTTTGCCTCTTCCGGGAACGCCGAATAACGCATTTTGGAAGTAGGTATAGTCTTTAGTAATGGTTTGTCCTGCAGCATTTATGTAGGAATATGAGTCATAGTAACCCCAAAACGGAGCGCTAAAATCGGGCGATGCACTGAAACTAATAGATGGCGTGAGTACGTGGCGAATCATTTGTACCTTGTCGCCAAGGAATTTCATAGGCTTGTAGAAGCCATATAATTTTGTATCCATTGAAATGGCTGCGTTGAAGTCGAAAACATTGTAGAATCCAAATACAGTGTCGGTGACTTCGGCTGAGGCTGCCGGATCCCATTCGCGACGAACTTTATTGAAATACATCCTATCATTTAGTGTGATAGAAGGAGAAATATTGATGTATTTGAATAGATTGAATGTGGCAGAAATCGGAACAGTGTGTTTCATTCCGTTACGCCAATCTTTGATGAGGTTTTTCTTGAAAAATTCGTCTTGATGTGCTGTTAAAGAGTTTTGAAACTGTCCGGAATAGGAGAGTTTGATTTTTTCATACCATTTTTCTCCACCGATTTTACGCTTACGTTTAAAAGGAGCTACTTGTGAGAGTGTGATGGTTAAGTTGGGCAATGACACCGAGAGAGTAGAGTCTTGTGTACGTTGAGAGATGTTGGCTGTTGCAGATATACTCCATTTCGTTCCTGGAAAACGGTACGTCATGTTCACAGTACTGCTCTTTGTGTTTTCGGTGAAGGAATTATTATAATAGCTGTTGAGGTCGTTTCGAGAATATCCACTGGTCGCAAAATCGACGCTTGCCGAGAAGTTCATGTTTGGATTGGCTTTTGCGTCTTGAGTGTGAGTCCATGATAGTTTAAAGTTGTTTTGTTTGGAATAGTCTGCTGATCCTTTATCTCCAACGACTGTGGTAATGTAGCTGAGGTCGAAACTTCCTTTGAACTTATATCGTTTGACGTATGAAGAGTGTGCATTTATACCCCATGAGCCTTTGGTGTAAATCTCTCCACGTAAAGCAAGATCGACGTAGTCGCTTAAGGCGAAATAGTAGCCACCATCTCTCATATAGAAACCTCGATTGTAGTCTTCACCAAATGTTGGGAATATGATGCCGCTGGAGTAGTCTTTTGAAAAAGGGAAGTAACCAAAAGGCAAAGCTAATGGTAGTGGAACGTCTGCCAGAACCATATATGCCGGACCTGTAACAATATTTTTCTTAGGCTTGATTTTTGCTTTAGTCAATTGCATGTAAAAGTGAGGACATTCGTGGTCATCGCAAGTGGTGTATTTGCCATCTCTAACAAAGAATGAGCCGTCTTCCATTTTCTTTGCAGCTCCTCCTTGAAGATAACCTTCACCTTGTTCGGTTATGACGTCAGTGATATATCCACGTTGAGTCTTAAAGTTATATTTCATTGACTTTGACTCGTATTCTCCGCCTCTGTCGCTGAATATAGGATTGCCAGATGTCTCTCCGATGCTGTCTGTGGTCCCGATGGCATAGACGGTTGTACTGTCCATTTCCATTTTTATTTGACCTGCATTCAATTTAATGTCACCATATGTGACATTTCCTTCGCCATACATGAACGCATTGTTTTGACCAATCATAACTAACGAATCTTTGGCAGAGAAATTGACCATGTTGTCGAGATCGACCTTTTCGCGACGAATGCGCTTAAAACTTGTGCGACCATTATGTAGAGAGTCTGATTTTGTGCCGAGCGTATCTTTTAACTCATTGAGGTTGATTGAGTTGTTGAGAACGGCAGTCTTAGATGAAACAGAGTCTGACGGTATTGTTTGCCAAAACGTGCTGTCGGTATCGGCAATGCTGTCAATGTTTGCTAATGTGCCGTCGTTTATCAATGTGCTGTCTTCAAGCAGTGACTTGACGTCAAGAGCAGAACTGTCGTTGATGATTGATTGTAATTGTGAGGTAATAGAATTAGTGGGCTGACCCTCTCTGTTTTGATTGAGTCTGCCTTTGCGAGTAGGGTTGCATGCTATAACCAACCCTATTATCGTGATGCCTAATATGTATATTAACGAGCGTCTCACACTTGATGCTTAAATGCTTTCAAACTACAAAATTAAGCATTTTCTCTCTAATGCACTTAATTTTAGACAGGAATAGTCGTCGCTTTTTAGATTTTTTGTGAATTGTACCTATTTTGTTGGTAAATACTACGTATTTGTTGTGCAATTCGGGGTTGTTTAATGTGGGAGGTGTTTAAGGTCTTTTTTGTAGTTGGTCAAATGGAAAGTAGGTTAAGGGTGAGTGAAGAGGCGATGCATGGAGAGGAAGCGCAGAAAGGAATCATCTCCAAACTTTTTCATCTGCTGTATGACGTGTTCGACGCTTTTCTCTTCGGTGAGGTTGCCCGATTTAGAGAAAAATTTGTCGGCATAGCAGACGAGTTGTTCTTCTATGCTTACTGGCAACATGTCGCGATGAGGTAGAGGGAGATGTTGGTTGATAATATTATCGGCAGAAAGACCGGCTCCTGTGTGACGTTCGCAGACGAGGGCGTGTAGGTGAAGTCCTTCTTGCTCAAGGATTTTACGACCCTCAATGCCGTGGCAGATGTAGGGCAAGTTGCCGACGCAGTAGATGTCGGGAGCGTTGCAACGGAAGATACCGATGTCGTGGAGCAGAGCAGCTTCGGCGACAAAGTCTATGTCAATATCAAGGGTGCAAAGCTTAGCACATCGGAGTGCTTTCTGCATCACACATTCACTATGAATCCATAGCGAACGAAATAGGTCACTATCTTCTTTGTAATATTTCAGAATTATTGCCTTAGCGTCGATCATCGTTTTGTGGAGAAGAGAAATTGGTTGAACGTGATATATCTATTAAAAAACACACAGCACCGGGCAACCCGATGCTGTGTGAAATTATTTTTATAGCATTGTAAACGGATTATTCTACAAAGTCGCACCAGCCGTGGATATCTTCGATTTCGCCATCTTGGATGCCACGAAGGTGTTTGTAAAGTTTAGTAGTCATTTCGCCTGGGTTGCCATCTTTTGCCAAAGTGTACTTGATGTCGTTGTCAAGGTCAACGATTTCACCGATAGGAGTACATACAGCAGCAGTACCGCAAGCACCGGCTTCTTCAAATGTAGCGAGTTCTTCCACTTTGATAGGACGACGTTCAACTTTCATACCGAGGTCTTCAGCGATTTGAGTAAGACTCTTGTTTGTGATTGAAGGGAGAATAGATTCACTATAAGGAGTGATATAAGTGTTGTCTTTGATAGCGAAGAAGTTAGCAGCACCACATTCGTCAAGATATTTCTTTTCTTTAGAATCCAAATAGAGAACACCTGAGAAGCCGAGGTCGTGAGCCTTTTCGCCTGCTACGAGGCTTGCTGCATAGTTACCACCAACTTTGATGCGACCTGTACCCTTAGGAGCAACGCGGTCGAATTCGCGCATGATAGCGAAGTTTGTTGGTTTGAAACCATTCTTGAAGTAAGGACCAACAGGTGTTACCAAGATGATGAAAGTGTATTCATCAGCCGGCTTAACGCCAACACGTGCGCTTGTTCCGATTTCGAATGGGCGGATGTAGAGAGATGCGCCACTACCGTAAGGTGGAACGAAGCGTTCGTTGAGCTTAACAGCCATGAGAACCATCTTCTTGAAGAGATCCAATGGAATTGGTGCCATCATGATACCTCTTGCACTGTCTTGAATACGCTTACCGTTTTCTTCAGTACGGAATACACGGATTTTGCCGTCTTTGCCACGGAAAGCCTTAAGACCTTCGAATGCTTCTTGACCATAGTGGAGGCAAGTAGCAGCCATGTGCATAGTGATTTCTTCAGAATCAGTTACTACGATTTCACCCCATTCACCATTCTTGAATGTGCAACGTACGTTGTAGTCTGTTTTTACATAGCCGAACGGAAGGCTCGACCAATCGATGTTTGTTTCTTTCATTGTTTTTAGATTTTAGATTACGCAAAGGTAATACTAAATTTTGAGTTATGGCGAATTTATTTGGTGAAATTTTAATATTATTTACGTAAGAGATGAATTATCGGTTTATAAAGCCACTTTACAAGTTAATCCACCTACTTTAACGATGAATACGCCATGAGTTCCGATAGTCAGACTTGAGACTCCCGCGGGAAGGTTTTCTTGCGATATCAGCTGTCCTAATATCGTGAATACTTTAATTTGGGTCGGAGTGTTGGTTGAAACAATTATGGCTCCGTTCTGAGTGCGTATTTCGATCTCATTGCCACTGGCAACAACTTTGGCTTCCGAAAATTTTTCCGGATTTGCCGGCTGCCAATTTTTATCGGCATAACCATTGAGAGATGTCGCGAAAAATAGCAACAAAATTAATATTTTTGAGAATTTATGAGCCATTATTTATTATAATGTATTTTTACAATTTGTAAAGGTACAAAAATATTTTGATATATAGACAATAATTTGATGTGAAAGTTAAATTTTTGTTTTAAAAAATTCTTTTTGTAATATTTCGTGCCTTGTTTAAGGCAAATATTTTGAAATTATTTATTAAAAAAATTGCAATACTCTTGGAAGTGGAGAAAAAAAGTGCTAATTTTGTAAAAATTTGGTGATATGACAACAAATTTATCTGAACTATTACAACGATTAAATAATAAAAGCGCACTTTTAGTGGAGCGTTATTGCTTGTTGAAAGAGCAGTCGGATGAATTGATGTCGCGATATGAAGCATTGCAAGAAGAAAGAAATAAATTGCAGGCAGAAATAGAACAGCTAAGGATTGAAAATGAGTACCTGAAAGTGTCGCATAAAATAGCGCCGACACCGGAGGATGTTAAGACAAGTCAAGCCTTAATCACTGAATTGGTGCGGAATATCGACAAGTGCATCTCTCAATTAAATGAATGATGCTATGGCAGATAGAGAAAAGGTAAAAATGTATATCAATATAGCCGGAGAGAGGATACGTCTCACGGTGGATTATGATGAGCAAGATGCTGTCAGAGAGGCAGAATCTCAGGTTGTTAGGCTTTTTGATGAGTGGAGACAAATGTTTCCGAAAAAGACTGTGCCGGAATTATTGGCAATGATTGCTTATCAATTTGCGATGTATTATATGGCATTGAGACATCGCCAAGATGATATGATAGCTCAATTGAAAGATTTTGAGAAAAACATTGATATAGCATTGGAAAAGACAGATAAATAATCTGATTTCCGACCTTTTGGATTTGGAATGAGTCAGAGCAATCTGATTTAAGTGTTTCGCACCTCATGCAGATGTGTCGTTGAGACGTCTGTTTGTGGTGTTTTTTTATTGAAATAATTTAGTGTTAACAAATAAATAAAAAGTAGTAATAAATGAGTGAAATAATATGGATTATAATTGCTCTTGTCACATTGGCGGCAGGATATGCAATTGCGATGGCTGTAAGTAAGAATATGGCAAAATCACGAGCAAATACAATAGTAGATGGCGCTCGTAGAGAAGCTGAGATGTTGAAAGAAAAAAAGCTTCTTGAAGCAAAAGAACAGGAGATGCAGCTTTTGAATGATGCTGAAAAAGTGGCTAATCAAAAAATGCAAAAGATTCAAACAACTGAAGCCAGATTGAAACAAAGAGAGTTGCAATTAAATCAACAACAAAGTGATTTGGCAAAACGTAAAAATGAACTTGATGCGTTAAAAGTGAATGTCGATAACCAGCAACAAGAATTGGATTTGAAAAGCGCGGAAGTCGAAAAGTTGCAGAAAGATGCACAAGAAACACTTGAACGCATATCCGGTCTTTCAGCTGAAGAAGCAAAAGAAAAACTTATTGAGTCATTGAAAGACGAAGCAAAGAGTGCTGCAGCAGGTTATATAAATGATATTATGGATGATGCAAAGATGACAGCTAATAAAGAAGCAAAACGTATTGTCATCCAATCCATACAAAGAGTCGCGACAGAGACTGCGGTCGAAAACTCGGTGACAGTGTTTCACATAGAAAATGATGAGATTAAAGGCCGTATCATCGGTCGTGAAGGTCGTAACATACGTGCTCTTGAAGCAGCTACAGGTATAGAAATCATTGTAGATGACACTCCTGAAGCTATCGTATTGTCAGGCTTTGATCCGGTGCGTCGTGAGATTGCTCGTTTGGCATTGCATCAATTGGTGGCAGACGGACGTATTCACCCGGCACGTATCGAAGAAGTGGTAGCAAAAGTGCGTCGTCAAGTTGAAGAGGAAATCATTGAGACAGGTAAGCGTACAGCTATCGACTTGGGTATTCATGGATTGCACCCTGAACTGATCAGAATGGTCGGTAAAATGAAGTACAGATCAAGCTATGGTCAAAACTTGCTCCAACACTCTCGCGAGACAGCAAATCTTTGTGCAGTGATGGCTTCAGAGCTTGGTCTTAATCCTAAGAAGGCGCGCAGAGCCGGATTGTTACATGACATAGGAAAAGTGCCTGATGATGAGCCAGAATTGCCACACGCAATTTTAGGCATGAAATTAGCTGAGAAATTTAAAGAAAAACCGGAAATTTGCAATGCAATTGGAGCTCACCATGATGAGGTGGAACAAACCTCGTTGCTTGCACCGATCGTACAAGTCTGTGATGCGATATCCGGTGCTCGTCCGGGTGCTCGTAGAGAAATTGTAGAAGCATATATAAAGCGTCTTAATGATCTCGAACAACTTGCTCTTTCATATCCGGGCGTAATCAAGACTTATGCTATCCAAGCAGGTCGCGAACTTCGTGTCATCGTTGGTGCTGAAAAGATTTCTGATGTTGAGACAGAACAATTGTCGGCTGAAATCGCTAAGAAGATTCAAGACGAGATGACATATCCGGGACAAGTGAAAATTACTGTAATTAGAGAGACTCGTGCCGTAAGTTTTGCAAAGTAATACTGTTTGAAAAATGATAGATGAAACAGTAAGAAATAACTCTATGAATAGTGATGCTTCAGAGGAATTGGATAGCCAACAATCTTCTGCTGAGGTTAGTACGCCTGATTTTAGTAACAGGAAAGAGCCTCGTGGTAAATTGTATTGTTATAATTGGTTGTCCGGAATCTCAGACAGTAGTAACTATGATATAGTAGAGGTTCAATTCAAAAACACCAGAAAAGGGTTTTACAAAAACAGTCAGCATATCGACTTGAATATAGGCGACATGGTGGCAGTAGAGGCGAACCCCGGTCATGACATAGGGCAAGTCACAATGGTTGGAAAATTGGTGGCATTACAAATGCGCAAAGCCAATCTTCATCCGGATTATGAGATAAGAAGAGTGTTCAGAAAGGCTCGTCAAAGCGATTTGGAAAAATATGAAGAGGCGAAGTCTCGAGAGCATGATACAATGATACGTTCACGCAAGATAGCCGAAGAATTAGAACTCAATATGAAAATTGGCGATGTTGAGTATCAAGGCGATTGCGGTAAAGCAATATTCTATTATATCGCTGACGAAAGAGTCGATTTTCGTAAGCTGATCAGAGTTTTGGCTGATGTGTTTAAGGTTAGAATCGAAATGAAACAAATCGGCGCAAGACAAGAAGCGGGACGTATTGGTGGAATCGGACCTTGTGGCAGACCATTGTGTTGCTCAAGTTGGATGACAAATTTTGTGTCGGTAGGAACCAGTGCCGCAAGATTTCAAGATTTGTCAATGAATCCGCAAAAATTGGCAGGGCAATGCGCTAAGCTGAAATGCTGTCTGAATTTTGAAGTTGATGTCTATATGGAAGCTTCTAAAAAGATGCCTCCAAAGGATGTCGTATTGGAAACACAAGATGCATCTTACTATCAATTTAAGTCGGATATCCTAAAAAGAGAAATTGTTTATTCGACAGATAAACAGATGCCTGTTAATTGCGTTACTATTGACGTTTCTCGTGCATTTGAAATTATAGCGCTGAATAAGAAAGGCGTGAAGGTTGAAAAACTTGAAAGTGACGGATACGTTAAGGAAGAACGTAAGGAGTTTGTGGAACTTGTTGGTCAAGACAATATTAATCGTTTCGATAAATCAAAGAGAAAAAAGAAAAAGAACAAAACGAATCGTTCTGAAAATCGTCCAAAGCCTGTAGAACAAGACAGACAGACGATGGCTTCTGAGTCGGAAAACGGAAGTGAAAAACCGAAGAATGGAAATGGAGAACAATCTCGTTTGAGAAGACGTCAGAAACGAAATCAATCTCAAAATTCAGATAATCGTAAACGAAATAGTGAAACAGATAAGAATCAGTAAATATCAACGAATGGCGGCTATAAATATTATTGCCGCCTTTTGCCTATTATTATCAAGTTGTATAAACTCGGATGATATTGTCTATACAGATTTTCAATCAGTCGATGAAGATGGTTGGGTGAATAATCAATATATAGAGTTTCAACTTGATTCAGTGGTAAATCAGCAAGCAGACGTTGACGTATTGCTTGTTGTCAGATATTCTGAAGGCTATGATTATGAGTCATTGTGTCTGGTCAAAGAGGAAATCGTTTCAACCTGCGATGTTAAGACCGATACGATCGAAATAAGACTTGCCGATTCGGATGGCAGATTGATCGGCAGAGGGCAAAACGGACTGTATGAGGTCGTCGATACATTGCATCGCAATCTCAGAATAAACGATTACTATTCGTTGAGCCTTGCTCATGGAATGAGAGAAAAGTCGATAAAAGGAATTAATGATATTGGAATAATAATAAAAAAACATAATTAAGATTCGATTACTATGTATAGCAGTGAATTGAAAGTTGAATTAATGCTTAGAGCAAGCAAAATTCAAGAAAAGATGAAAGCAAATGGTGTTGATGCTTGTCTGATAGCCGGAAATGCCAATTTGTATTATATCTCTGACCGAGTATTTAGAGGTTATGTCTATATAGAGCAACAAGGAGAGCCAATATATTTTGTTATACGTCCGGTAGGGCTCAAAGGGACTAATGTTGTATATATAAGAAAGCCGGAACAAATCGCAGAAGAATTGGCAAATAGAAATATTGCGACGCCTCAAAAAATAGGATTGGAATTAGACTGGTTGACATTTAACGATGCAAAACGTTTGTCTTCAGTATTCCCAAACTCTGAAGTTGTTAATTCGACAATGGTGTTGAAAGGTGCAAGAATGGTAAAAACCGATCTCGAAGTTGCTAAGATGAGAGAAGATGGAGTTCATCAAACTAAAGCATACTCAAAGGTGCCTGAATTATATAAGGAAGGAATGACTGATTTGGAATTTCAAATCGAATTGGAGAGAATCCTTCGACTTGAAGGCAGCATTGGTTTTGCACGAGTATCAGGCCATTTGATGGAGATAAATTTGGGAAGTGTCCTAAATGGAGAAAATGCAGACAGTCCGACTCCATTCGATTTTGCTGTGGGAGGAACAGGCGTAAATAAGTCATTACCTGTCGGTGCTAATGGTGAAGTGATGCGTAAAGGAACAACAGTGATGGTCGATATGAATGGTAACTTCAACGGGCATCAAACTGATATTACACGTGTATGGCGTTTCGGAAAGGTCGATGAAATGGCTGAAAAAGCTCACGAAGTTTCTCGCCAGATTTTGCGCGAAATGGAGAAGATGGGTGTGCCGGGATGTAAAGTGGCTGATATGTATAATCGAGCAATAGAAATAGTAGAACAACATGGTTTGGCAGACTATTTTATGGGACACACTCAAAAAGCCGCATTCATCGGTCATGGCGTAGGTATCGAATTGAATGAGATGCCGGTCTTGACACCACGCAGTAAAGATGTGTTGGAGAAAAATATGACAATAGCTATCGAACCTAAATTTGTAGTGCCCGGAGTCGGCGCTGTAGGCGTAGAAAATACATACTTGGTTACAAACAACGGATTAGAAAATCTTACACCATTCCCTGAGGAAATGGCGGAATTATAGTATGAATCTTAGACAAGACATAGATAACGAAATATTTCATTTAATTGGAGATGTTGCCGATGAACTTGGTAGAGAAGCATACGTCGTCGGTGGATATGTGAGAGACATCTTTCTTAAACGATGCTCTACCGATATTGATTTTGTCACAGTCGGTAGTGGCATCGAATTGGCACAAAAAGTATCAGAAAGATTAGGGAAGAAATCACACCTGTCGGTGTTTGCGACCTATGGCACAGCTCAGGTGAAGTGGAAGAATCTTGAACTTGAGTTTGTCGGAGCACGAAGAGAATCGTATTCTCGCGACAGCAGAAATCCTATTGTTGAAGATGGAACACTTGATGACGACCAAAAAAGAAGAGATTTCACAATAAATGCCATGGCTATTTGTGTAAACTCATCTCGATTTGGCGAATTGGTCGATCCATTCAATGGTATTGTCGATCTGCATAAAAAGATTATTCAAACCCCGCTTGATCCGGATGTCACATTCAGTGACGATCCGTTGAGAATGATGCGAGCAATACGTTTTGCGACGCAATTGGAGTTTGAAATCCTTGATGAGACATTCAACGCAATAGTCAGAAACAGAGATCGCATCAAGATTATCACAAAGGAAAGAATCAATGATGAATTGTCTAAAATCATAAGAAGCAGGAAACCTTCAATCGGATTTGACCTTTTGGAAAAAAGTGGGTTGTTGGAATTGATATTCCCGGAATTGTACGCTTTAAAAGGGGTCGATACGATGGAAGGAAGAGGCCATAAAGATAACTTCTATCATACGCTTCAAGTTTTAGATAATATCAGCGAAACGACCGACAATGAATGGTTGCGTTGGGCGGCATTGTTGCATGACGTAGCGAAGCCTGCGACAAAACGATTTGACCCAAAGCTTGGTTGGACTTTCCACAATCATAATTATATAGGGGAGAAAATGATTCCTCGTATATTTAGGAAAATGAAGTTGCCGGCAAATGAGAAAATGAAATATGTGGCAAAATTGGTCGGAATGCACATGCGTCCACAATCAATCGGAGAAGAAGGCGTGACCGATTCTGCTGTGAGAAGAATGATGTTTGATGCCGGCGATGATGTCGATGACTTGATGCTCTTGGCTGAAGCTGACGTTACATCAAAGAATCCGAATAAGGTCAGACGTGTGTTAGAGAATTTCAAATTAGTGCGTCAGCGAATGGTCGAATTAGAGGAGAAAGACAGAATACGCAACTTTCAGCCTCCAATTGATGGCCTTGAAATTATGCGTGTCTTTGGCATTGAGCCATGCAATACGATCGGTCAACTAAAAGATAGGATTAAGGACGCTATATTAGACGGTGTAATACCTAATGAGCATGATGCGGCATTCGATTTCATGATGAGTATTGCTCACGAATATGGACTCCGGAGAGAGGATATGTAGCGAAAGGAGAAAGTGAAGAATCTGAATATTAATTTTTTTGACAATTTGTAATTTTTTCTCTACTTTTGCGATATGAATTGCTCCGGCCGACATATTTTCCGACTCGCAAGCCTTTGCGTGGTGGTGCTGACCATGGTCGGTGCGCTATCGTCGTGCCGTCGTTATGCAGGCGATGAGGAGGCTGTCGGCTCGGCGTTGGCTGTGGCTGACTCGCTGCGCTACGACTCGCCGGCGGCTACCGACAGCATCATTCGCAGCCTCGATGCCGACTCGCTGGGCAGTCGCGCCAATGCAGCTCTTTACTCGGTGCTTGTCAACGAAGTCAATATCTATGG
>SUXG01000043.1 GCA_015061085.1 Bacteroidales bacterium | reverse complement strand
CGATAGCTCAAGGTTCAAAAGAATTGCTTGACCTCAGCAGTGCTGATGCTGATGCCTACTACAAGAAATACTCGGTAAAAGCATTCCCGACAGCAATGATCGATCGTTCAACGTTCGACGGCTCAAAACTCCTAGATAATAAAGATAAGTGGGCTGCGTATGTCAATCAGCAGATGACAGCTTCAAATCCAGTAGATATCTCAATAACAAGTACATACAGTGCTGCGACTCGCACAGTTAAACTTGCTACTGATATTAAATTCAAGGAAAATGTGGCTGAAGAACTCTATCTCCAACTCTGGGTAATCGAAAATGGCATTATTGGTCCACAAGTGACAGCCAAGGGTATTAATTGGGAATATGAACATAATCACGTGTTGCGTTCAGCTGTTAATGGTACATGGGGCCAATCTATCGGCGCTTCATTTGCTGCCAATCAGCACCTCGAAACGATCACTACTACCTACACTCTCAATGAAGCTTGGAATGCAGATAATTGTGAAATCGTTGGTTTTGTATATCGTGCATCTGACGATGTTATCCTACAAGCTCACCTTGTAGATATTGTTGCTAAAAAGCCCGAAAAGGTCGTATTGCTTGAAGATTATACTGGTATGCAGTGTGTAAACTGTCCTGATGCTGCTGCTATTATCGACAACATTCACCACACATTTGGCAACAGATTTATTGCTGTAGGTCTTCACCCGACTTCCGGTCCATACCAAAAGCCAATGCCGATAGCTCAAGGTTCAAAAGAATTGCTTGACCTCAGCAGTGCTGATGCTGATGCCTACTACAAGAAATACTCGGTAAAAGCATTCCCGACAGCAATGATCGATCGTTCAACGTTCGACGGCTCAAAGCTTTTGGACAATAAAGATAAGTGGTCAAGTTATGTGTTTAATAAAATGGAAGAAACTACTCCTATCAATATCTCAATGGCAAGCACATATGATGCTGCTACTCGTACAGTGACCCTTGCTACAGACATTGCATTCTTTGAATCTGTAGCTGAAGAACTCTATCTACAACTTTGGGTAATCGAAAATGGCATTATTGGTCCACAAGTGACAGCCAAGGGTATTAATTGGGATTATGAACATAATCACGTGTTGCGTTCTGCTATCAATGGTACATGGGGTCAATCTATCGGCGCTTCATTTGCTGCCCAGCACCTTGAAACGATCACAACTACCTACACTCTCAATGAAGCTTGGAATGCAGATAATTGCGAAATCGTTGGTTTTGTATATCGTGCATCTGACGATGTTATCCTACAAGCTCACCTTGTAGATATCGTTGCTAACGAAGAAACTCCTTCAGAAGAATAATTAGTTAGAATTTAATTATTAAAGATTAGAATATGAAAAAACTATTTTCAACATTGCTCTTGGCATTGATTGCCGTAATGGCATACGCTCAAAGTCCTGTGTCTTGGTCATTCAAATTAGTTGATGACAACACAGCGAACCCAAAAATTGAAATGACTGCATCGATCAACCCTGGATTTCACCTTTATGCAGTGGAAAACCCTGCGGGTGGCTCTAATCCATTGGAATTCTATTTCGATGTAAAAGGTGCCCAACTTGTTGGTAAACCGGTAGCAAACAAGGCTTACACAAAAGAGTTTGACGACACTTTCGAAGTTGACCAATACTTCTATTCTAACTCAGTGACATTCACTCAGAAACTTAAAGCAACTGCTCCTGAATTTACGGTAAGCGTAGAAATCAAGGGCCAAGCTTGTGATGATCAAGGTTGCCACCAGATTTTTGGTAGCAAAAAACTCACAGGTAAATCTCCTGTGAAAGAAGAAGCTAAAGAAGAAAAGACTGAAGAAACAACTACTGATACAGTAGCTTCTGCGACTGCTCTTACAGACTCTATCGCTGTAGCTCTTCCTGCTCCTGTTGCAACTGGAGGTCAAGACGGATGGTGGAAAAATGTCGAAGAAGAACTTCGTACACTTGCTAACGAACCGGACGAAAGCAGCACAAGCATTTTCTACATCTTTATCGCAGGCTTCATTGGCGGTCTTATCGCATTGGTGACTCCTTGCGTATGGCCGATGATTCCGATGACAGTGAGCTTCTTCTTGAAACAAAACAAATCAAAGAGTAAATCTGTCAGAACAGCCATTATTTATGGGGTATCAATAATCGTAATCTACGTTGCTCTCGGTCTTGTCGTGACATCAATTTTTGGCGCAAGTGCGCTCAACGACCTTTCGACAAGCGCATTGTTCAACATCATCTTCTTCCTCCTTCTTGTCCTCTTCGCAGTGTCATTCCTTGGTGGTTTCGAGCTCACATTGCCTGCTTCTTGGACTAACAAGATGGACTCAAAAGTTGACTCAACAACAGGTCTTCTCAGTGTATTCTTCATGGCGTTTACATTGGTGCTCGTATCATTCTCTTGTACAGGTCCGATCATTGGTACACTCCTCGTAGAAGCAGCTGCAACATCTAACTTCCTTTCTCCTGCGATCGGTATGTTTGGCTTCTCGCTTGCATTGGCATTGCCATTCACAGTGTTTGCTATCTTCCCGACAATGCTTAAGTCAATGCCTAAGAGCGGTGGTTGGTTGAACTCAGTAAAAGTCGTTCTTGGTTTCCTTGAACTTGCTCTTGCTCTCAAATTCCTCTCAGTTGCCGACCTCGCATACGGATGGCGTATCCTCGACCGTGAAGTATTCGTATCTCTATGGATTGTAATCTTTGCTCTCCTTGGCGTTTACTTGCTCGGTAAGATTCAATTCCCTCACGACTCTAAACTTGAAAAAGTCGGTGTAGGGCGCTTCTCATTGGCAATGATAAGCCTTGCATTCGCAGTATATATGGTACCAGGTCTTTGGGGTGCACCTCTTAAGGCTATCAGCGCATTCGCTCCTCCTGCACACACTCAAGACTTCTCACTCTTCGAAGGCGACGTTCACGCTCAAGTTTCCGACTACGAAGAAGGTATGAAACTTGCACAACAACTTGGCAAACCGGTATTGGTTGACTTCTCAGGTCACGGTTGTGTTAACTGCCGTAAACTCGAAGCTGCAGTGTGGACAGACACAGAAGTGAAGTCATCTATCGACAACGACTTCGTGCTTATCACACTCATGGTTGACGAAAAAGCAGAACTCCCTGAGCCAATCGTAGTGACTGAAAAGGATGGTACAGAACGCACACTCCGCACAGTTGGCGACAAATGGAGCTACCTCCAACGCTCTAAATTCGGCGCTAACGCTCAGCCATTCCACGTAATCCTTGACAACAACGGTAACCCATTGGCTCCTGCTATGGACTACGACAACGGTCAAGACGTTGCTAACTACCAAAAGTTCCTCAAGAACGGTCTCGAAAAATACAAAGCAACAAAATAATCAAACACCTATAAAAAAATTGGGCGATCGTGAGACCGCCCAATTTTTTTATCCGTAATTAGTACACACTTCCTAAATAAATCCCTAAAAAATCTCACCAAGATTTAATCATTGCTCATAAATTTCATTTAAATAACAATATTGGTGTCCGATAAGGATAGTTATAACTAATGCCAATAAGTCAGCAGATGTCGAAGTAACCGTATTATAGCAATGCAAAGCGAAGTCCAGAACCGTACGAGAACACAACGAAGTAGAAATATGTTCTGTGTCTTTAGTGTGTTCGAAGTGGAACCATCATTCTGTGACTATAGGACCTATTCCGAAAATTAGGGAAGAAGTGATGATTTGCAATATGCACACTGAAAAGGTGAAGTTCAATATAATATATAGTACGAATCCTTCTATACTGAATGGTAAGTACGATGGTGTGAGAGGTTGGAAAACGAAAATAGGAAGAAAACTACTTCGTTTTCCTCCTACTCGATTTTTCTATATAACAATTTCACATTATTATGACATCAATCTATACCTACATCAGAATATCAGTTTTCTTTACTAACATGCTTATTTAGAGTTAATTCTGCGAGCAATACTGCATGCTCTTTTTCCTCCTTTGGAGCATCTTTAGGTCTCCATGCTACAATAAAACGAATAGAGACATCCGATACAAAATAATTCTTTTCGTTCCAAGTGGATAGTTCACTCATTATTTTTTGTGATAATTGGCATACAGGTTTATTAGTTTTTAGATCATATAGATATCCATTATCATACCGGAGTTTTTGTCCGGCACGTAATGCAAGTACCTCTTTCTTACGATATTTGAAATAGCCTAAATTCACATCTTTATGAGAGAGTTGAAGAACAATCTCATTAGGCATATCGTAAATATTATGTTCTACTCTTTTCTGAACAATGCTTGATTTATCAAATAAAGAGCTATTAGTATGTATAAATAGTCGTTGTTTAGCACGAGTTATACCCACATAATATCGGCGAAGCACCTCATCGGTCAATTGTCGTGGTTCGGAGATAAGCATATATACATCATCAAACTCCATTCCTTTTGATTTATGTATAGTTGAAACCACCACATCTGCATTTTGCAAATCACAAAAATCTTCTGCCGATGATTCAAATATATACTCTTTGAAGTCCGTCAAATACTTTGCTTTATTAGTCTCTTCAAATAACTTGACACATTGCTGTAAATAACAAAGACTAGCCGAGTCAGCATAGGTGGAGTATGTCCGCTGCTTCGACTTTTCCCACACTTCATCTGCAATGAGAGGAGTATGAGTATCAGTCTCAATACATTTTAGGAAAAATCTCACCTCTGCCATGTTCCAGAAGCGGAAACCATCCATGCTTTGAATAAGTTTACTCTTTAGGTTATACTTTCTCAAAAGTGCCACCATAATTACCGCCTCTTCGTTAGTCTGAGTGAGGACACACATAGTGCCACGCCCACGATGCTTCATTAAATCATCAACGAGAGGTTGATACATATAGTTCGATGCGTGTTGTGTTATACTTACACTTCCCTCCTCTGCACTCATCGATATGATTGGACGGCTCTTCATCCTGTCTTTTATAGCACCGATAAAATTGTTGGCATACTTCACTATATGTTGTGAACTACGATAATTCTCTGTCATCTCGACAAAACGACCATTAGACTCTTTGAGCAGCTTTGCCATATACCTTGAATTAGACCCACGAAACTCAAAAATATTTTGATCATCATCTCCAACAGCAATTACACGCATCTCTTCGTTTGCAGTCATCAAGGCGTGTACTAACGCATACTCTTCAGCACTCATATCCTGAGCCTCGTCAATCACAAGGACAGTTTTTGCTATGCGATTTGGTTCTACCTCTCCGTCATTTATCATTTGTGCTGCGCGTGACACTACATCTTTTGCATCATCAAGATTACCGATTCTGCCAAGCAAATCGAAACAATAGGAATGAAAAGTCTTGATCTCTACAAAATGGGCGGCATTACCTATCAATCCCATAAGTCGTTGTTTGAACTCCGTAGCAGCAGCACGCGAAAATGTGAGCATCAGTAATTGCTCGTGTTTTACATCTTCAAGCAAAAGCAATGATGCTAATTTATGTACCAATACCCTCGTTTTTCCACTTCCTGGACCAGCTGCGACAACAATACATCGTGAGTCTTTGTCAGAAATTATCTCTATCTGCTTATCTGAAAGCGAGCCAAAGAGTTGTTTGTATTTGCCAGGCGTAACATTGCGTTCTATCTCTCGGACACGCTCACCTTTGAAATACTTTGCCACAAAGCGCTTATAATCCATTTGGAAATAGTCTTGCACATATTGTAGAGCAGCATTGTAGTCCTTAACCATCAAAT
>SUXG01000042.1 GCA_015061085.1 Bacteroidales bacterium | reverse complement strand
AATGTTAATAATTTTGAAAAATTATTTACTTTACTGATTTGCAATATTTTATAAAACACCTTGACAGCGTAATTCCACGAACTGATATCCGACACACAAAGTCTGCCTATAATCCGGTGCAATTCATCATACTATAGTGCAACAATTGACGACGCATCATCCCGACAAGTATATACCCATCACATCATAGTATATTTATGCAGTTAGAAATAACTTATACACCCTAAAAAGGCTTAAAAGGCTTAAAACGCCTAAAAGAACCGAAGTGTAACCCCCATTCGGGATAACCACGACATCACGAACGCTCAGCTTACGGTTTCACTCACCCGTAATTTCTAAAACACACACATTCAACATAAAACCTTAAACGTTCAATATTCAACACTAATCGTCAGACGGGGTCTACATCATAGTATAGTATGGCTGAGCGCATATTTTTATCGACTGAAACTCGCTCATAGACTGTTCGCAGCAAGTCTTTGACTTTTCTCATCGATGCGTTAGCTTCAATCTTAAGCATTATCGATTGGATGTAGTAGTTTGCAACTCTTCCGACAATGGGTTTTTCAGGACCTAACACTCGGTTTCCAAATATTTTACGTAATTCCAGCACGTAGTTTACAGCCAATGAATTGACCATACGTTCGTCCTTGTGTTTGAGATAGATGTTGACAATTTTGGTAAATGGAGGATAAGCAAAACGTTGTCGCTCATCAATCTGCTCATCGTAATAGCCTTCGTAGTCATGTGTCTTGACCTTTTCAATGATTTGGTTATTAGGGTCAGTGGTCTGAACATAGACCTCCCCCACCTCATTTTTGCGACCGGCACGACCGGCGACCTGCTCAATCATATTGAAAGCACGCTCATTGCTTCGAAAGTCGGGATAGTTAAGGATAGAGTCGGCATTCAGCACTCCGACCACTCTGACACGCTCAAAGTCCAAGCCTTTTGTGACCATCTGCGTACCGACAAGAATATCGGTTTTATGAGACGAGAAGTCATCGATAATATCCTCATAGGCATCTTTGTTTCGCGTGGTATCGAGGTCCATTCGTGCGACACGATATTCATTAAAGATTTCGTTCAAATCATCGGCAATGCGTTCTGTGCCGTAGCCGTATGTCTCCACGCTGTCTTGTCCACAGACGGGACAAAGGTTGGGCAAGGTCATGGAATATCCACAATAGTGGCAACGCAACTCACGAATGTTTCGATGGAAGACGAGCGAGACGTCGCAATTTTTGCATTTAGGCACCCATGCACATTCTTTGCACTCCACCATCGGGGCATATCCACGCCGATTCTGAAACATTATCACTTGCTTACCTTCGCCAAGGGCTTTTCTTGATGCGACGAGCAATGGATTAGAATATAGTCCACGACACTCCTTGCGTTTACGCTGGTCGCGCATATCGACAACTTTCACTTCCGGCATCCGGATGCCGTCGAAGCGTTCCAAGAGTTCCACCAACCCAAATCTGCCGTTTTTTGCCTTGTAATATGTTTCAACAGCCGGTGTAGCACTTCCAAGCAGCGTCATAGCGCCATGCATCGAAGCGAGTACTATGGCAGCATCACGGGCATTATATCGAGGGGCAGGGTCATATTGTTTGTAGCTTGACTCATGCTCTTCATCGACAATGACCAAGCCTAATTTTGCAAACGGCAAAAACACCGACGACCTCACGCCTAAGACGATGAGTGGCTCGTGGGTAGATAATAGTTTTTTCCAAACATCGACACGCTCGTTGTCGGAAAATTTGGAATGATAGATCAAGAGTCGCTTTCCGAAAATCTTTTGAAGTCGCGAAGTCAGCTGAGTCGTAAGACTTATTTCAGGCACAAGAAAAAGGACTTGCTGACCGAGGTTGAGGACATCATTAATCAGATGCGAATATATTTCAGTCTTTCCACTCCCGGTCACGCCACGCAACAATGTGACCTTATTTTCTTTCCATTTATCAAGGATGCTATTGTATGCCGCCAACTGAGCATTACTCAACTGAGGCAACTCTGCAGATTCAGAGACATCGACCGTAAAGCGATTGATTTCTTTCTTGTAGATTTCCAAAACACCTTTATCCACAAGACCTTTCAGCACAGCCGGTGAAGCACCCGATCGCTCCAAGAGGTCGCTTTTCAACACTTCTTTAGGCGTTGCGCTTTGCATCCAAGCCGAGAGGTCTAAATAGGCAATCAGCATTTTTTCTTGCTGACGAGCACGCTTGACAATGTCGAAAAATCCATGTAGAGCCTCATTGTCGTTACGATCGCAATTCAGCCTGACAAGAGTTTCCTTTCGTGCCCTATACTTATCGACGATGCGTTCATCGATAAGAACTAGTCCCATTTCCAGCATTTTGTTGACCAGCGTACCGAGATTTTTAAAACCTGTCTCACGCTCTATTTCGCTGATTTTCATTCTGCCATTACGGTCAAGCAACTGAATAACGAGAGCCATACGCTCTGTCAAGTTCTGATTTTCGTCGTATTCGTAGTCCGAATTAAGCAATATGTAGGTTTCACTCTCCACCTTAAGACCGGAAGGCACAGCTGCTTTATACACCTCTCCGACACTGCACAGATAGTATTCGGCAAGCCAATTCCATAGTTTGAGTTGGGGATGACGAACTATAGGTTTAGCATCGAGCACCATCATTATTTCTTTTACCTCATAGTCTGATGGTTGATTATTATGAACAAGCTCAACGATGCCGGTGTAGTAATTTTTCTTTCCAAATTGCACCAAGACACGACTGCCCACCTCTATTTCATCCTCAAAAATCGAGGGAACAGAGTATGTGAACGAGCCACTGATTGGTAGTGGCAATATGACATTCGCAAATTTTGCCACGAATGGGTGTTGTTAGGAATTAGAACAAGTATGTCAGACCGACTCTCCAACCTTGAGATTTAGAATAGAAATCATCAAGTTTGACAGTACGAGTTTCGTAGGTCATGCCCCAATAGTATCCTGCCGAGACTTGCAAATTCTCGAATAGTTCGGCACCGATGCCACATTGCAACATTACAGAACCACCTGAATAGTTCAACGCATCAAGTTTATTCTGACCGGCAATTATTGAGAAGACCGGACCGGCATAGACAAATGGAGCAACCATGCGTTCAATACCATTAAGATTGGTGTATTTAAATCTTAGATTGATCGGCACCTCGATTGTATGCAACCAACTTTGCTCAATGCCATATCCGTCGCTTGCCCAGACTTTTTTGTCGCCAAGATGCAATTTTGAGCCATGAAGATTGTAGTTCAAGCCGAAGTCGATACCAAATCCGATACCGGGGAACATCAATTCACCCATAACTCCGGCACTACCACCGACTGAAGGGTCGATTGCAAATAAATCTTGCGAATACTTATATGAAGTGACATTAACTCCGGCAGTCGGACCCCAACGAAATTCTGCTGACGCCGCTATGCACACTACTGCCGCCAATATTGATAGTAAAAATCTTTTCATGACGTCTATTTATGTTATTATGGTACAAAAGTAATTCTAATTATTGAAATTCGCAACCATAGCATGATTTTACTTCAATAATAATTGTTTTTAGTTTGACACAAAAAAACTCGACAGAGCTTAAATCCGCCGAGTTATAGTATTATTGCTTAGATATCAGAACAAGTAAGCAGCTGATATTGTCCAATAGTTGTTCTTTGCTTTTACTTCTGTAGTAGTAACACCTAAATCAATCTTATTAAACACATTATTTATACCAAAACCATAACTTGCACCAACTTGAAGGTGTTTAATAAGCTCTACGCCAACACCAACATTCCATGCAACTTGACATGTTCTGGCTTTAATATAATCAAAAGTATTTTTGTCTAACTTAATAGCAAACGATGGACCGGTATAAATATATGGTGCAATAATATTATTCACCACCGGCAAAGTGAATTTGTATTTTATATTGATAGGTATTTCGAGAAAGTTTTTTCCGACGACTGTCTCATCTGATAGAGTTCCGGGTGCATCTGATGTGTAAATACCTGATTCCGAATTCATGCGAGTGTACATTAATGAAGCATCGAGACATAATCCGATGACAGGCACCTGAAATTCAGTCATCAGACCAAGAGTATAACCGACACCATTTGTTCCATCTAAATTATTACTTACATCTTTGAAATCAATTTTATTAAGATTCAAACCTGCCTTGACGCCAAATCTAAATTGCGCATTACAAGCACCAACGCCTAAAAGCGCTACAACTACAACGAGTAAAAATTTCTTCATCATTTATTCCTTTTTATAATTTAAATTAATTACTGCAAATTTAACTAAAAGTATAGAATAAACCAATAAATACTCCAATTAGTTCAACATTATATAATTTTAACCAAAATTTTCTACATTTGAATGCAGGGATATATATTAGCAGATAGATTATTCGGAACTCCTGAAAATTCAGTATTAGATAATCGTTCACCTAATTATTCGGAGGATTAGCATTGTAGTTTATAAATTTTCAACTAATTTTGCAATATGAAAGCAACAGAAGAAGAAATTACGCAGAGAGCAATCGATATGCTCAAGACAGTGTATGACCCTGAAATACCTGTAAATGTCTATGATTTAGGGTTAATCTATAAGATTGATTATGAAGTTGAAGCAGAAGTTCTCCATGTCGATATGACATTGACAGCACCTAATTGTCCTGCAGCAGACTTCATATTTGAAGATGTACGTCAAAAACTTGTCAGCATAGACGGGCCAAAATCAGTCGATTTGCAATTGGTGTTTGAGCCGATATGGAACTACGAAATGATGAGTGAAGAGGCAAAGTTGGAACTTGGCTATCTCTAACAGAATATCAATCAAATGGCAGGCAATAAGCGAGTTTATTTTCTAAGTGATTTTCATCTTGGGGCGAAATATTTTTCTGATGCAAAAGCAGCGGAGAAAAGGGTTGTCAGATTTCTTGACAAAATAAAAGATGATGCTTCCGAAATCTATCTTCTTGGAGATATTCTCGATTATTGGTTTGAGTATAAAAATGTTGTACCGAGAGGCTATGTCAGATTTTTAGGCAAGATAGCTGAGCTTTCTGATAGTGGCATAAAAATAACATGGTTGATCGGAAATCACGACATTTGGATTTTCGATTATCTACCATCGGAGTTAGGCATAAACGTTGTCGATGGGAGCCTTGTGACAGACATTCTTGGCAAGAGATTTTATCTTAGTCATGGCGACAATATCGGAGAACGGCCCTTAGGCTTTCGGTTGATACGCAGTGTGTTTCGCAACAAGGTGTGCCAAAAGTTGTATTCATCCATACATCCTCGTTGGACAATTCCTTTTGCCACCAATTGGAGCAAATCGAGCAGAGAAAAGTCTAACTCTACACCGCCATATAAGGGTTCAGACAATGAACCTTTGATGAAATTTGCAAGTCGGCATGCCTCGCAAAATCCGGACATTGATTACTATGTGTTCGGTCATCGTCATCTATTGATTAAAGAGAGCGTTTCGGATAACGCCGAAGCTGTAATATTAGGCGATTGGATAGATTTATATTCATACGCTTGTTTTGATGGCAATGAGCTGAAAATAAATATTTATAAGGACTTCTAAAAAGCACAAATTGCCACAAAACAATTTATAGAAGCACTTTACAATAGTGTAAACATGTTATAAAACATATTTCCGACAATTTGTTAATTTATATTTTGATGAATTAAAAATATATATTAACTTTGCAATACCTAAAACAATCTTTTTTACCTTAAGATTTTTTACCTGTAGAAACTTATTAATTGGGAGCGACCTTGGTGGTTATCTCCCTTTTTTGTATCCATGCGGTTCGTTATAGTCTATCGTTTAACCTCTATAAATGTCGGTTAGCAATCAAGTCGATATAAAATGAAGATGAGCGACTCTTCACAGAGTCGCTCATTTCTCTAAAACCAAAATAAGAAAAATTACTATTATTACGCGAGTTCGGGATAAAAACATATGTCAATAGGGAGGAAACAAGTATACACAATTTATCGGGCGATCTGAATATAGGTCGCCTGATTTGTTAAAAAAACGTCTTATTGCCAGATGGCGAGCTGC
>SUXG01000022.1:1962-37218 GCA_015061085.1 Bacteroidales bacterium | reverse complement strand
CAAGTGTTTCAGTTGTCCTAATTGGTTCGGTAGTCCCGTTCCTCCGTGGTGGGACAAGTGGGACAGTTGAGGGTTAGGGTTTGCGAGGAGGGGATGACATCAATAGATGCTATAGGTGAGATAGAAGTGATAAAATGGATAGTGATTGTGTAGAAAAAATGTAGAATTGGATTTGAGATGTTGTGAATAAGTATGGTTTTTGTATTGGTGGACTTAATTTTAAGGATTTAAAGAAAAATGTATCAGTTATTTGCAAATTTAAAACAAATTTAATACTTTTGTTGTATCATATATGATATGAATGTGAAAAGTAAAATTAAAAGTGTGTGGCTTTTCTATGTCGAAGGATTTAAGAATATGACATGGGGAAAGCAGTTATGGTTTCTAATATTTCTTAAGGTAATAGTTTTGTTTTTGGTTTTACGATTGTTTTTCTTTGAGCCTGTATTATCCGGCAAGGATGAGGCAGAGAAGATAGAGTATGTCGGAAGTGAGTTAATAAATCATATTGACAACTAAATTAAAGGCTATATATTATGGATGAAATGACGTTAGTAGATTGGTCGAGGTTGCAATTTGCATTGACAGCCGGTTACCATTGGATTTTTGTACCGTTGACATTAGGGTTGTCGGTCATCATGGCGACGATGGAAACTCTTTATGTGATAAAGAAAGATGAATTTTGGAAGCAGACGGCAAAGTTTTGGATGAAACTATTCGGGATTAATTTTGCTGTGGGTATCGCTACGGGTATCATTCTTGAATTCGAATTTGGCACGAACTGGAGTAACTATTCGTGGTTTGTCGGCGATATCTTCGGTGCACCGTTGGCAATAGAGGGTATATTTGCATTCTTTATGGAAGCGACATTCTTTGCGATAATGTATTTCGGGTGGAATAAGGTCAGCAAGAAGACACACCTATTGGCTACATGGCTCACAGGCATCGGAGCCGCAATCTCAGCTGTTTGGATTTTGGTAGCCAACTCATGGATGCAACATCCTGTTGGTATGGAGTTTAACCCTGATACAGTGCGACATGAGATGGTCGATTTTTGGGCGTTGGTGCTCAATCCTGTGGCTATATCCAAGTTCTTCCACTCTGTATTTAGCGGATGGATGACAGGTGCAGTGTTTGCAATAGGCATTAGTTGTTGGTATCTATTAAAGAAGCGTGAGACACGTTTTGCATTGTCAAGCATCAGGGTGTCGGCAATTGTCGGCGTCATTGGAACGTTTGCTGTAATGTTCTCGGGCGATATGTCGGGGATACATGTTGCACAATATCAGCCGATGAAGCTTGCTGCAGCCGAAGGATTGGAGAATGGAGGCGAGCGGGCGCCGTTCTCGATAGTTCCGGGAGTTGAAGTCCCGGGCATGTTATCGATATTGGCAACACACGACATCAATGGCTACGTCCCCGGTATCAATAATCTATTGGAAGGTTACACCGATAGCGAAGGCATAGAGCATCTGTCGGCAGAAGAAAAAATGGAGCGAGGCAAGGTGGCGATCGAGTCGTTTAAGCAATATCGCAGTCTGAAAGAGGAAAATCCATTGGCAGCACAAGAAGCGCGAGCACGCCTTGAAGAAAATGTTGAATATTTTGGCTATGGTTACATTGATTCGCCGCAGGAATTGATTCCTAATGTGCCGTTGGTGTATTGGTCATTCCGAGCAATGGTCGGATTAGGCAGTTTCTTATTGTTGTTGATGATTGCGACGTTTTGGTTTGAGTATAGAGGCAAGTTGCAAGACATGAGGTGGCTTCAATGGGTGGCATTATTGTCAATACCACTTGTCTATATAGCCGGTCAGGCTGGCTGGATTGTCGCAGAGGTAGGACGTCAGCCATGGGTGATTGAGGGTTTGTTGCCGGTCAAAGCGGCTGTTTCGAGCGTCAGTGTATCAGCTGTTCAAACGACATTCTGGCTGTTTGTGGTTATCTTTACCTTATTCCTTGTCGCAGAAATCAGAATTATGATTAATGCCATTAAGCAGGGTCCGAAAATTAACAATAATAATTAAAAGAAGAAGGTTATGATTACGTATGAATTTTTGCAACAATACTGGTGGTTTCTTATTTCGCTGCTTGGCGGATTGCTTGTCTTCTTACTCTTTGTCCAAGGCGCTAATTTTTTGATATTCATAGCAGGAAATGATGAAAACCAACGACAATTGATAGTCAACTCAACGGGTCGCAAGTGGGAATTGACCTTTACAACGCTTGTGACATTCGGTGGGGCTTTCTTTGCATCGTTTCCGTTGTTTTACAGCACGAGTTTCGGCGGAGCATATTGGGTTTGGATTTTGATTTTGATTACATTTGTGTTTCAAGCAGTTTCCTACGAGTTTCAGAGCAAACGAGGTAATCTGTTGGGAAAGACGAGTTTCAGAGCGTTCTTGGTGGCTAACGGATGTCTCGCACCGATACTTATCGGGACGGCAGTGGGCACATTCTTTACGGGTTCGGATTTTGTGGTCAATAAAGACGCTGTAGGAAATATTGGTGCTCCTGTCATCAGCCAATGGTGCAACGATTGGCGAGGTCTTGAGGCTGTCGGTAATCCATTCAACGTGGAGTTCGGATTGATGGTCTTTTTCTTAGTTGTTTGTCTTGGTGCTTTGTATCTTATCAATAATATCAACGAATCGAAATTAGGCGAGAAGCTACGCCGTTACCTCATGGTGTTCTTCGTATTGTTCTTGGTGATGCTTGTAGTCGTATTGGCTCAGCTTCTGACAATGGATGGCTATGCAGTCGATGACGCCGGCGTTGTTTCGTTGCAAGCGGGAAAATATTTTGCCAACTTGATAGAGATGCCTGTCGTCCTTGCGATATTCTTGGTCGGTGCGATATTGTTTGTGTTGGGAGTAGTGTTGACCCTTGTGAGAAAAACGTATAACAGAGGTATTTGGTGGTCGGGAGTCGGCACAGTGTTGGTGGTCATGGCAGTATTTATGATCGCAGGCTATAACGGCACAGCCTACTATCCTTCGTATCACGATTTGCAAAGCTCATTGACGCTGACTAACAGCTCGTCAAGCGAATTTACATTGACAGCGATGTCTGTTGTGTCGTTGATAATACCATTTGTTGTCGCATACATAGCATATTTCTGGCGCAAAATGGATGCCAAGTCGCTTACGAACGACGAACTCAAAAACAACGAAAAGTATTAATCGCAGAAGTTCTCAGACGATTTTTGCTTTTAATGATAATAAAATAGCTCGCTATCAAATGGCGAGCTATTTTTATGGTATGTGATATCGAAATTATTTATTCAGAGAGCATTCAGAGCAGCGAGGTTTGATTTGCTTGAAGAAATCGTTGCCTTTGTTATCGACAAGGATGAATGCAGGGAAGTTTTCGACTTCGATTTTCCAAATTGCTTCCATGCCGAGTTCAGGGTATTCGACAAGTTCAACGCTCTTGATAGAGTTTTGTGCCAGTATTGCCGCAGGACCACCGATAGAGCCGAGGTAGAAGCCACCATGCTTGTGGCAAGCGTCGGTCACTTGTTGGCTGCGATTACCCTTTGCAATCATAATCATAGAACCACCGGCAGCTTGGAATTGATCGACGTAAGAGTCCATGCGACCTGCAGTCGTTGGGCCGAACGATCCTGAAGCGTAGCCTTCCGGTTTTTTTGCAGGACCGGCATAGTAGATAGGGTGGTCTTTGAGGTATTGAGGCATTTCTTCTCCATTGTCGAGACGCTCTTTAATCTTGGCGTGAGCGATGTCGCGACCGACGATGATTGTGCCCTTTAGAGAGAGTCGAGTTGATACAGGGTATTTGTCGAGTTCTGCAAGGACTTCAGCCATAGGACGATTGAGGTCGATGCTGACAACTTCGCCTTCGCCTGCATTTCTCATTTCTTCCGGAATTAATTCGCCGGGGAATTCATCGAGCTTTTCAATCCAAAGGCCATCGCGATTGATTTTCGCCTTGACGTTGCGGTCGGCAGAACAGCTGACACCCATTCCGACAGGACAGCTTGCTCCGTGGCGTGGCAGACGGATTACGCGGATGTCGTGAGCAAAATATTTACCACCGAATTGAGCGCCAAGACCAAGGTTGTGGGCAGCTTCGGTCAATTCTTTTTCTAATTCTATGTCGCGGAAAGCACGTCCGTACTCGTTGCCTTCTGTCGGAAGATTGTCATAGTATTTGACAGAAGCTTTCTTGACAGCGGCAAGGTTTGCTTCGGCAGATGTGCCACCGATAACGAATGCGATGTGGTAAGGAGGACAAGCGGCTGTGCCGAGTGTCTTCATCTTCTCAATAAGGAATGGAACAAGAGTCTTCGGATTTAGAATGGCTTTAGTCTCTTGATAGAGGTATGTCTTGTTGGCAGAACCGCCACCCTTGGCTACAAATAAGAATTTATACTCGTCGCCTTCTTCAGCGTGTATTTCGATTTGAGCAGGGAGGTTGCATCCTGTGTTAACCTCGTCATACATGTTGAGAGGAGCATTTTGCGAGTAGCGAAGATTGTTTTCTGTGTATGTTTTGTAGATACCGAGAGAAATCTTTTCTTCGTCGTTGCATCCGGTCCAAACTTGTTGTCCTTTGTAAGCGGCAACTATAGCTGTGCCGGTGTCTTGACAGAATGGAAGTACGCCTTTAGCTGCTACTTCAGCATTGCGCAACATTGTCAAAGCCACAAATTTATCGTTTTCAGATGCTTCCGGGTCAGATAGAATTTTTGCTACCATTTGATTATGCTCGCGACGAAGCATGAATGAATTGTTGTGAGAAGCGGCATTCGAAAGAATTGTCAATGCCTCGGGATCAACAACAAGCATTTCGTGACCGTTCCAGTTTTCAACCTTTACATAGTCCTTTGTCAAAAGTTGATATTCAGTAGTATCAGGACCTAATGGAAACGGCTCCTGATAGTGAAATGGTTTATTAGCCATAATGTCTTAAAATTTAGGTTTTAATGTTTAATTATTGCAAAGTTAGTGATTATAAGATAAATCACAAAATTATTGTCTCGATTATTATATAAGGAATTTTTAGAAGTCCCTATAATCGGCGGTTGTGGATATTAATCGAAAGATTTTACGTTACGTTCATTAGTTACCTAAACTTTTTTATCAAAATTTGTCATAATGAAAGCCTATTACAACCGTAAATTTATTAATTTTGTAGCAAAGAAGACAGAGTGAAATAATGCTATATAAATATAGATGAAATCAGTATGAAATTAAAAAGACTATTAAGAATATTATTCGTAATAATAATTTCAATCGCATTTTCGGATGCGATAGCATATCCATCATCGACAGAAAGCAGTGTGTCGGCACAGGCTACGTCCTCAGCTAAAAAGAAATACTCCAAGAAGCGCAAATCAAGTAAGAGAAAAAGTTCTAAGCGAAAGAAACGTTCTAAGAAGAAAACCGTCAAGAAGGCAGTCCCACAGGAGCAGATACTCAGCGACTCATTGACATTGTCGATAAATACTGCCGTATTGAAGTGGGTACCCGATAATTTAAATCCCGGAGGGCTGAGAGTCAATTCAGTAAAGCCGGATAAAACGCTTCAAGTTACAAAGGTGGGTTTGAATGAAAACTTTACTTATCTGCCGGTGACACAAGAATTTATAACGGAGTTGAAAGATGTTGTGGTTGATGCGATGCCTGACTCGTTGAAAAATCTCGCGATAAGCCTTAACGTCGGTAAGCGATCGTTGGCATACTACATCAATAAGGTAGATAAATTGCCCGAACAGTATCGTAAGAACATCCCGTTTGTATGGGCAAAAGACCAATATGCAAGTACATCGAAAGGAATGCAGGGCGATTTAATAGCTCTTTGGCATAGTCATGGTCGATACTTCAAGCCGGGTGCGAGTGGTTGGTATTGGCAACGCCCACTACTGTTTGAAACGGCGGAAGACGTCTTTACGATGAGCTACATACTGCCGTTCCTGACTCCGATGTTGGAAAATGCAGGTGCTTACGTGTTCTTGCCTCGTGAGCGTGACATCAATCGCAATGAAGTTATTGTCGATAATGATTTGAATGAAGGAGGCGATTTGTTCTCTCAACCTTATTACAAAGAATTGGAAGGCATCAAGAGATGGGAAAATGGCGAAGGCGAAGGATTTATTTACGACTTGAAAGACTTTCGTGATACAGAAAATCCGTTTGAAGTCGGCACATATCGTCAGACCACAACCATCATGTCTGGGAAAGAATCGTTGGCAGCATGGTATGCCGATATACCCGAAAACGGCGAGTATGCGATCTATGTCAGCTATAAGACAGTGGAAAATTCCACTTCCGATGCGCTTTACACAGTTTATTATTCGGGGGGCTCCCGACAATTCACCGTCAACCAAACAATGGGAGGCGGCACATGGATATATCTCGGCACATTCCCATTAGAAGAAGGCTACAGCGATGTTGAGCCTGTGGTCACATTGTCGAATATCTCTGCAAAATCATCAGGCAAAGTCGTGACAGCCGATGCAGTTAAAATCGGTGGTGGCATGGGCAATATATCAAGAAGCAACAGACGAAGCGATGTCTATTATGACCCTTCGACACCACAAGAATCCGACCAATTATATAACAATTTATCGCAATCCTCAGAGTCGGAAAAAGATATGGAAGAAAGCGAAGAAGATGCTAACGATGAGACAGACGAACTCGAAACGCCTGACTCTGTGTCGGTAGAAAATCCGGTGAAGGAGACACCCGTCAAGTCAGAACCAATATTCAGAATATCAAACTATCCGAGGTATTTGGAAGGAGCTCGTTATTGGCTCCATTGGGCAGGATTTCCCGATTCGGTCTATTCTCCCTATCAAGGAGCCGATGACTATAAGGATGACTACACATCTCGTGGTTTGTGGGTAAACTATCTTGCAGGTGGTAGCAGAGTGTTGCCAAATCAAAAGGGCCTCAATTTGCCCATAGACTTAGCATTCGCACTCCATTCCGACGCGGGAAAAAGAGCTGACGACAGCATCGTCGGAACCTTGGGTATTTATTACACAGATAACGGTGCTTCTTATAAAGACGGAACGCCACGAAGCAATTCAAGAGTGCTGACCGACATGGTAATGCGCCAAATAACAATGGATGTCAAAAACTCTGTCGCTCCGGAATGGAAACGACGTTCGATGTGGGATAAATCATACGTCGAAGCACGTGTACCCGAAGTTCCAACCACTTTAATTGAACTCCTGTCGCATCAGAATTTTGGCGATATGCAGTATGGATTAGACCCTCGTTTTCAGTTTATCGTCAGCCGTTCGATCTACAAAGCAATGGCAAAATTCATCGCAGAAAGAAAAAACAGAGAAGTCGTCATTCAACCCTTGCCGGTGAGGTCGTTTGCTGTGACAAGAGTTGGTAAAGGAAAATATCGACTTAGCTGGAAGCCTACTGTCGATTCGCTTGAATCGACTGCTGTGGCGCAAAAATACATCATATTCGAAAGAAACGGCGAATCCTTGGGATTCAATAAAGTTGGCGAATCGAAAACAACCACCTTCGACATACGTGTCAACGATAACGATGTGCATAGCTTTAAAGTCGTCGCAGCCAACGAGGGAGGTATGAGCTTTCCGAGCGAAGTGCTTGCTATCAGAGAAAGCGAGGACGGCAGCAAGCCGGTATTGATAGTAAACGGATTTACAAGAGTCTGTGCACCCGGCTATTTTTCTGATGGTGGAAATGCAGGTTTCAAATCGGAAGAAGATTTCGGCGTGCCATATATTCGTACGGTTTCATTCTCCGGTCATCAGACAGAGTTCAGACGAAGCGCCGGTGACGGATTTGGAAAAAGTTCTGACAGATATATCACTCAAGAGATTGCCGGCAATACGTTTGACTTTGTCGCCCTGCATGGTCAGTCGATTGCTGATGCCGGATATGGCTTTGTTTCATCAAGCATTGAAGCTGTGGAAAACGCAACTGTCAATCTCAACAACTACAAATGTGTCGATATAATACTTGGAAAACAAAAGGAAACAATCATGGGCAAAGGCTCTTCGGGTTGGCAATTCAAAACATTTACACCCTCTGTCAGAAAAGCGATTACATCCTACATTCAAAACGGAGGAAATATTTTCATCAGCGGACAATATGTAGCTTCTGATATGACAAACCAAAGAGCTTCGGAGGAGGACAAAAAATTTGTGTCTAATGTATTAGGATGCACATTGGCAGAAGGCGAGACAGTCAGAAATCCAAGATTTGATGTCGTCAAAAACCAAAACGGATCATTCTCGGAAGAACGCTACACTTACAATAATCACCTGAACGACAAAAACTATATAGTCGAAAGACCTGATTTATTGTCTCCTAACACAATGGTTGGCGCAGAAGTGTTCATGAAATTTTCTGACACTGATTTTGGAGCTGCTATAATAAAAGATGACGGAAACAGCAAATCTATCGTAATGTCAATCCCATTTGAAGCAATTATAGATTTCGAGCAAAGAAATCGTCTGATGTTGGAGATATTAGATTATTTTAATAATTAAAAATTACAGATTATGTATAAATTTGAAAACATAAAATTACTATATACTCACGTATTGGATTCAGTCGATAAGGACTACGTCTTGATGCAGATAGGAAAAAGAAATGTCTCACTCGATAGTTGGGTAGAACAACGTATGATTAATATCGCTGAGCAGACTAATGCATCAATTGTTTATTCGCATTACAGAGAAAAAAACAACGACGGAACAATTGAAAATCATCCCTGCATAGCCTACCAGTCGGGAAGTCTTCGAGACGATTTTGATTTTGGTGATGTCGTTTTGATAAATACCGACATTTTAATCGGCGAATGTATCGACCTCTTAGACAAGGAATGGCTCGACGGAGGTTGGTATGCGATGAGATTGAGATTATCACTCTATGGCCCAATTCAATTGCTTCCCGAATTCTTATACACAGTTGAAAAAATTGACTACAGAAAAAGCGGTCAAAAACAACATGACTATGTCGATCCACGAAACAGACAATATCAAATCGAAATGGAGCAAACCCTGACAAATCATTTGAAATTAATCAATGCTATCGCTCCTGTAGAAAAAAATGAGGTTGACATCAAGAATGAAGAATTTGACATAGAAGCCTCGGTAATTATCCCTGTCAGAAATCGTGTCAACACAATAAAAGATGCTGTGATTTCGGCTTTGAGTCAGCATACAGATTTCGACTACAACGTGATAGTCGTCGATAATGCAAGCACCGACGGCACAAGCGAATTATTAGCATCGATAGATGATAAACGCCTTCATGTCGTAAAGCTGAATGGCAATGAGGGAATGGACATAGGTGGTTGTTGGAATCTCGCTGTCTTAGATTCAAGATGTGGCAGATTTGCAGTTCAATTAGATAGCGACGACGTCTATAGTTCAGACGAAACATTGCAAAAGATAGTCGATAAATTCAGAGAAGAAAAATGTGCCATGGTCATAGGCTCATACATGATGACAGATTTTGAAATGAATCCTATTCCTCCGGGCAAAATCGACCATGCCGAGTGGACTGACGATAATGGCGCAAACAATGCTCTAAGAATCAATGGATTGGGTGCTCCAAGAGCGTTCTATACTCCACTGTTCAGACAAATACTTCTGCCCAACACAAGCTATGGAGAAGATTATGCCATGGGAATACGCCTGAGTCGTGACTACAAGATAGGTCGCATTTACGATGTGCTATACTATTGCCGTCGCTGGGAGGGAAACTCTGATGCCGCACTTTCTATCGATAAAGTCAATGCAAACAATTTCTACAAAGACTTTTTGCGCACTTGCGAACTCGAAGCACGAATACAAATAAATGATAATTTGATTTATGAATAATCAGATAGAAGAATTTTTCTATGAGCAAATTGATAGCTGGCCATTGGTAAGAGAAAATTATGACCAACTAAAATCCGTCGAGCAACGCACAATTATGTTTGGTGAGTTTCCTGTTGTATTGCAATGGAATCCTGCTCGTATTCGTTCTACAGCCGCCAAGGTGGATTCAGCTTCAATCTCGCAAAGACCATGCTTCTTATGCAGAGACAACAGACCTGATGAGCAAATTATCGATGAATTGTTGGTGCTGGATTACGACTTCCTTGTCAACCCGTTTCCGATTTTTCCGTTTCATTACACGATAAGTAGCAGAGAGCATTGTCATCAAGATAATCTCAATCTCTATACTATGGCTGAGTTTGCAATTGAGCATCCCGAATTGCTCGCTTTCTACAATGGCTCGAAAAGTGGAGCTTCTGCACCCGATCACTTACACTTTCAAGCAGGAAATAAAGAATTTCTTCCATTGTATGACTACATTGATTATTCGACTGCCCGAATAGATATAGATTTCTTTCCATTGGTGGTTAGAACATATCACGAATTACCAATGAAATTTCTGCACATAACATTACAGTGTGACGATAATGAAGCGTTGAAGTCGCGATTAGATATTATTGATGACCTATGTGCCGACAAAGCAATGAGAAATATATTTATGTTTGTCAAAAAGGAAGGCTTTCTTGAAGTCCTCTTGTTTCCACGCATTTCGCATCGTCCCTCATGTTATTTCTTGACAGGGGAAAACCAAATAATTGTCAGCCCCGGAGCTGTTGATATGGCAGGCGTTATAATATTGCCCAGAGAAGAAGATTTCGATAAAATCACAAAGGAAGACATTGTGAAAATCTATACTGAAGTTGGTTTTGACGACAGTCAATTGCATGAATTATCACATAAAATAAATTAACAGATTATGGGAGTGACAATGATGCCGTTTCAACCACTTGTACGAGTAGGAATTGTCGATGGTGGCAGTTTCGGACTACATCTTGAAGGTATTTACGATGTCGATGCCTCAGAAGATTCTGTTTGCTATTGCCCGACATCAAACGAATGTTATGCCGAAGTCTCAGGTATCAGAATAGGAAAAAACTTTCATTGGCAACGTGAAATGACACAGAGATTTCATGGTCGAATAATGATTAAAAGAATCAATGATGAAAAAACAATTCTAATCAACATGCTCCCGGCTGAGGAATATTTGGAGAGTGTCATATCGTCGGAAATGAATCCGAATGCACATCCGGAATTTCTGAAAGTACATGCCATTATATCGCGCAGTTGGTTGCTGAAAATGTTGAGAATGCCAAGAATTAATTGTTCGCACGATTTCACTTTCCAAAATGGTGAGATTATTTCATGGACCGATGTCGAGGCGCATCGCGACTACGACGTGTGTGCTGATGACCATTGCCAACGCTATCAGGGTATTACGCGTGTCAACGACGCTGCTATCCGGGCTGTGCGACAAACATCAGGAATTATCCTTGCAGATGATAATGACGACATCGTAGATGCTCGATTTTCAAAATGTTGTGGTGGTAGAAGCGAATTGTTTTCTACGGCATGGCAAGATGTCGATTTTGATTATCTCCGGCCTATCGACGAAACATATTGCGATCCGGCGCAAATGACTCCTGACGAGAAAGACAAAATAATACATACGATTCTCAACGACTTCGACGCCGAAACAGACGATTTCTTTTCATGGACTACTGAAGTCTATGCTTCCGATGTGAAACGAAACCTCATGACAAAATTCAACGTCTCAATAGGCGATATTATTAATATAAATGCTTTAAAACGAGGTCCGTCTGGTAGAATAGTAGAACTCGTTGTAAAGGGTAGCAATGGTAATATCGTGATAGGCAAAGAACTCAATATCCGTCGATTGCTCAGCGACAGCCATTTGTATAGTTCTGCATTTGATGCAGAAAAAATAATAAATGATAATGGAGAAATAATATTTCGACTTGTCGGTAGAGGGTGGGGGCATGGTGTCGGCTTATGCCAGATTGGTGCTGCTATCATGGCTGAAAGAGGATATTCATATATCGACATTTTAAAACATTATTACAAAGGAATTAAATTAGAAAAAATATATTGATATGAATATATTAAAATCAAAACACAGTCCATGGTGGTGGTTGCCGACGACCTACATGGCAGAAGGTCTGCCTTATTTTGCAGTCAATACGATTGCAGTCCTGATGTATGCAAAAATGGGAGTAAGCAATGGTGATATGGCATTCTATACGGCATGGCTATATCTTCCTTGGGTAATAAAACCATTTTGGGCACCATTTGTCGATATTATCAAAAGCAAGCGTTGGTGGACTATCACAATGCAATTCTTAATTGCCATTTCAATGGCGAGCGTTGCATTTTGCATTAATCTTCCATTCTTCTTTGCGACAACATTGGCAGCCTTTTGGATTATGGCCTTCTGTTCAGCAACACATGACATAGCCGCCGACGGTTACTATATGCTCGCGCTTGACGATAGTCAGCAAGCTGCTTATGTCGGAGTGCGTAGTACATTTTATCGCATAGCAAGCGTCATAGGACAAGGAGCTTTAGTCATATTGGCAGGATATATAGAGCAATCCACAGGCGACGTATCGTTAGCATGGAGTGTCATATTTATCGTTTTGACAGCGTTTTTCTTGATAATAGGCACATACCATATTTGGGCGATGCCAAAAGTCTCTGCCGATAGTCAGCGAAACACAAATGGCTCATGGCGCAAGATATTGACAGATTTCAAAAACACGTTTGTCACATTCTTTGCCAAGCCACACGTCTTGTCGGCATTGGCATTCATGCTTCTGTACAGACTTCCCGAAGCAATGATGTTGAAATTGGTGCAACCATTCTTTATTGCATCGCAGGCTGACGGAGGATTGGGATTGACAACAAAACAAGTGGGTGTCGTCAACGGTACGGTAGGTGTAATCGCATTGTTGTTTGGTGGTATAATAGGCGGAATTTGTATATCGCGAGGTGGACTGAAGCGTTGGCTTTGGCCTATGGCTTTGGCCTTGACTCTGCCATGTTGTTTCTATTGCTATTTGGCTATGGCCCAACCATCGGATTTATTGTTGATTAACATAGGCGTGTTTGTAGAGCAATTTGGCTATGGATTCGGTTTCACAGCCTTCATGCTTTACTTGATACACTTCTCCGACGGACAGTATAAAACGGCTCACTATTCATTCTGCACAGCATTCATGGCACTCGGTATGATGCTTCCGGGCATGGTGGCAGGTTGGATACAAGAAGCACTTAATTCTATTTCAATCTTTGGAGATGATGGTCCGCAAGGCTACATTAACTTCTTTTGGTGGGTTATGTTATGTTGTATCCCGACATTGATAGTATGTATGATAGTAAAAATAGATCCTGAATTTGGTAAAAAGAAAATAAAATGATGAGAATACTATTAGCCTTATTGTTGCAAGCATTATCAATGGTTTGCATAGCTCAAGTAAAGACTGGAATTGACATATTAAAAGAAAATGATTTCCAACCATTGAAAGGAAAACGCGTCGGCTTGATAACAAATCCTACAGGTGTCGATAGAAATATGAAATCGACGATAGATATACTTTTCGAAGCAGATAGCGTGGAATTAGTATCATTGTTTGCTCCCGAACACGGAGTCAGAGGCGATGCACTCGGCGGTGAGAACATATTACAGACCACAGATGCACGCACAGGAGTGAAAGTCTATTCACTATACGGCAAGACCTACAAACCGACAGCTGCGATGTTGCAAGACATTGATATTTTGATCTACGACATTCAAGACATCGGATGCAGAAGCTATACATTTATCTCAACAATGGGTAGCGCCATGGAAGCTTGTGCCGAATGTGGCGTAAAATTCATGGTATTAGACAGACCAAATCCTCTCGGTGGTGAAAAAGTAGAAGGTCCGTTGGTTGAAAAAAACTTTCAGTCATTTGTCGGAAAATATCCGATACCTTACATTTACGGCCTTACTGTCGGAGAATTGGCAATAATGCTCAACGAACAAGGAATGCTACGAAATGGAATTAAAGCAGACTTGGAAGTTGTGAAAATGCAAGGTTGGAAGAGAAACATGACATGGGAGGACACCGGATTGCCATGGGTACTTACATCACCTCATATTCCACAACCGATAACTGCTATATATTATCCTGTTTCCGGAATCTTAGGCGAATTAAACACAATTTCAATCGGTGTCGGTTATACATTGCCATTCCAAATCTTTTGTGCAAGTTGGATAGATGCAATAGAGTTATGCGACAAGATGAACAGCTATGAATTACCCGGTTGGGAGTTTCGTCCAATATATGCAAAACCATATTATGGACTCGGTCAAGGAAAAAGCATGCAAGGCGTACAACCTTATATTACGGATTATAAAAAGGCAAATCTGACATTGGTCCAATTCTATATAGTTGAGGCCATAGAGCAATTATATCCGTTAAACAATCCTATGCGAAATGCAAAAGAATCACGATTGAAAATGTTTGACAAAGTATGTGGCTCTTCAAAAATTCGTACAACGTTCATGAACTCAAATTGTAAAGTCTCATCAATAGAAAAAATGTGGAATGAGTCTGCAGTGCAATTCAGCGAGCGTCGTAAACAATATTTCTTATATTAAATACTATTACACAATCCTCGACATAATGGATAAATATAATTATAGAATAAAAGATATATACATTATTAAGGTGATTAACTACTCAGAATTTGGAGAACTTCATATAAATTCTTAAATTTGCATCTTAAAGACAAGGATATGACAGCTTTTCGACATATACTATTAGTTGATGCAGGTTCTACAAAAACAGAATGGCGTCTGATCGGTAGAAAAGGAGAAACAAAATTAGAAATTGTTACTCCCGGAATTAATGCCCTTATCACAAGCGATGAGCAGATTGCTGAAATCATTGATAAGGTAAAGATAGAACTATGCGATAGTTTGACAAGCGAGGTAGTCATAAGCAATTTACTGAAATCTCCGTTGATGCCTCCTGCAAAAGTTGATGAAATACACTTTTATGGAGCAGGGTGCGCTACTGATGCCTCAAAACAACGTATAAAAGACGCATTGCAATTGCGCTTCCCTGCGTCAGACATTGGAGTCGAAAGCGACCTCGTGGCTGCTGCAAGAGCTATTTGTGGAAAAACTGCAGGAGTGGCTTGTATTTTAGGAACTGGTTCAAACTCATGCCTTTATGATGGGAAACTGATTATAGCAAACACTCCTCCTATGGGATATGTCTTAGGAGATGAGGGAAGTGGTACTGCCATTGGCAGACGACTGATTTCAGATGCTTTCAAACAGCTGATGCCGGAGCAGACTGCTGCTCGTTTCATGGAAATAGCAGGTATAAGCCTCGAAGAGATTGTTAACAATGTCTATTCTCGAACAGGTAATATTAATACTTCTCCCAACACCTATATCGCTTCATTTACAAAGATAGCATCGCAAATGATTGACGATATATACATTCGAAAGTTAATCTTAGAGGAATTTAAACTATTTATCTCTCGAAATGTATCGCAATATCGTAGAATAAAATCGCTTAAGATTGGCTTCGTTGGCTCGATAGCTGTAAATTTCTCAGATATATTGAAAGAAGCAGTCGAATCTTTTGGCTACAAAATGGGTAAAATAGTTGCTACTCCAATGGATGGTCTTGCAAGGTATCATTCGAGAACATCTTTTGGTAGCGAACAACAAATTAAAGAATAGGAATATGAAAATCAAAACATTATTTATATCAATAATGCTTATATGCGCAATGGGAAATCTTAATGCGCAAGAAAGCCAATCAGAACCGATTACATTGTCGGCATTATTTGAATATCCGACAGTCCCCGAAGATATTGAAGATTGGACAGAACGTAATAATTGGTTGATAGAGAATTTTTGGAATAATTTTGATTTCAAACAAAAATCAGTTGGTCAAATTCAATTGAACCATGCCTTTAAGACATGGACTGTCCCAATGCGATTTGCTAATAAAGATATTGTCATGAAGACTACGGATAAATTGTTGTCTAAATTGTCAAAAAATCCGACAATCCTTTATCAATTTACAAAATCAGCCGAAGAAGCATTATATTCGCCTAAGTCTGAAATATGGGTTGACGAAGTTTATGTCAAATTCCTTGAGGCAATCACAAAAAACAAAAAGATTGACGAAATAAGAAAAATAAGATATAAAGACCAATTGAATAAATTAAATAACTCATTGATTGGAAATACAATTCCGGACTTCTCTTATATCAATCGCAATGGAGAATCTATGAATTTTAAGCCGACAGCCCAATATACTATAATAGAATTCGGACATCCTGATTGCACAGATTGTAAAATATCAAAAATACATTTGGAGTCAGATGTCGTAATCGGTAGGTTATTAAGTGAAGGAAAACTAAATGTGTTTTACATAATTCCGGATTTGGATAACGATGATTGGCAGAATATGGTTGCTGATTATCCCGCTAATTGGAAGGTTGGAGCTTCTGAGGAAGCAGAAGACATTTTTGACATACGTTTATCACCAACATTCTATATTATTGATACCGATAAAAAGATAATTTTGAAAAATGCTCCCGTTGAGGAAGTGATACAAACAATTAAAAACCTTGTTGAATAATGGATAAACTTAAATTAATGTTAGAGAAAATTTATCTGGCATCGGTCGGATACTCATATACAAATTTAGGGCGATTATTTTTGCGCCTATTTGTAGGTATAATGTTGATACAATTTGGCGTTCGTCATTTGACCTATTATTATGAAATAAGGGATATTTTCCCAATGGTATTAGGTATGTCAAGTGAGACATCGCTAATTGTGATGATTATAATAGAATTAGTATGTTCGCTATTCATCATGATGGGATTTTTTACAAGATTAATGTCAGTACCTCCCTTAGTGGCAATGATGATAGCAGAGTATTTTTTGTTGAACGATTATACTCAGCAAGCAATAAATCTTTTGAGTTGGCATCAGCAAGGATATTTGCCGGTGATGTTCTCCGGTATATATTTCTTTATATTGTTAGTAGGTCCTGGTAAAATATCAATAGATTATTTCCTCTCACTTCATATTATTCACACAGAAGACAGAAGTGAAGATGAATTAGAGGAAGTTTAACGAATTGAAAATAGTTCATAATGAAGATAGCAGTTCTAATTTCAGGAGGCGTAGATAGTGCAGTAGTGGTTCATCGTTTGTTTAATCAAGGCCATGATTTACATTTGTTCTACATAAGAATAGGCATGGATAATGGTGAGGGAGATTGTAGCGCAGAAGAAGACATCGAAATGTGTACTCTAATAGCACGAAAATACAATCTTCCCTTTAAAGTTGTATCATTACACGAAGAATATTGGGATAATGTGATGCAGTATGCGTTAGATACTGTCAGCAAAGGATTGACACCTCATCCAGATATGATGTGTAATAAAATGATAAAATTTGGTTTTTTTGAGCAACGTTGGGGAAAAGAGTTTGATAAAACAGCAACAGGACATTACGCTTCAATAAAAGAAAAGGACGGAAAACTATATTTGGCAACAGCTGTTGATCCGGTGAAAGATCAGACAGACTTCCTTGCGCAAATATCTTATGAGCAATTATCTCACTTAATCTTTCCATTAGGCGATATACCTAAGAAAGAAGTGCGAGAAATTGCTGAGCAAGCAGTATTGCCGAATGCTAAAAGAAAAGATTCTCAAGGTATTTGCTTCCTTGGAAAAATCAATTATAATGATTTCATACGCCGTCATCTCGGTGAGAAAAAAGGTCCTATTATACAAATCGAAACCGGTAAAAAAATTGGGGAGCATAAGGGCTTTTGGTTTCATACCATAGGACAACGAAAAGGACTGGGATTGAGTGGTGGTCCTTGGTATGTCGTCAAAAAAAATGTCAGAGATAATGTAGTCTATGTATCCAACGGATACGGCACAACAAAACAATACGGCAAATACATTCACCTCGATGAAATGCACTGGATATCAGGAAATCCATTCAAGGAAAATTGCAAGGATGAAAATATAAAATTTAAAAATCGCCACATGCCTGACTTTATTTCGGGAAAGATTACACATATTTCAGAAAATGAATATGTAATAGAATCTGAAAAAGATATTCAAGGAATTGCTCCTGGACAGTTTGCCGTGATATATTCCGAGGATTGTGCTTTGTGTTATGGTAGTGGTGTAATTACAGGAAAACCGATAAATGGCAAATAGGCATGATATTTGATACTGATGTCAGAAATTTTAATTTTACGTAAACACTTATTATGGAGAATCGTTGCAAATTAAACGTTGTCGGTATAACATATAGTCAAATTGAAAGAGGAGTGTATGCAATAATATTGCAGCAAGAAAATACCAATAGAAGACTGCCGATTGTAATTGGTACAAGCGAAGCACAGTCGATCGAATGTAGATTGCAAAACATCAAAACACCTCGTCCACTTACTCATGACTTGATGATATCTTGTTTAAGAAATTATGGAGTTGAAATAACTGAAATCTACATCCGTAGATTGCCAAATGGAGTATTTACTGCCGATTTAAAACTATCAAGTGAAGAAAAGACTATAATTATGGACTCTCGTTCTTCGGATGCAATTGCATTGGCTTTACGCTCAGATGCTCCAATCTACACATCGCAAGAAGTAATGGATGAAGCAGGATTTGATGTAAAAGATACTAATGTCAAAAAGCAAGATAAAACACCTGTTTCGTATTCGGAAATGTCTATAGATGAGTTGAATGAAATGCTTCAGATTGCAGTAGAAAATGAACAATATGAAGAAGCTTCAAGAATAAAAAAAGAAATTGACAATAAAAGCGAATAGTTATAGATAAAATAGCGTTTTGGGTGCAATTAAGATTAATAATTCAGACTATTGTGTGAAGTTTTTGTAAAAAAAATCAATTTTTTGTAAACTTTTTTATCAATAAATTTTAATTTTAAACAAAATTATTATTATATTTGCAATCGATATATTTTAGTGCAACCAAAAACCAAAACAATGAAAAATCGTAAGCAAAGAGTTGAATTGATAGTTGATTTAATCAAAAACAACTGTATCGGTAGTCAGGAAGAATTGGCAACAATGCTTTCAGAAAGAGGTTATAACGTGACACAGGCTACATTGAGCAGAGACTTGAAAATGCTCAAAACGACAAAGGTACCTACAGATCGTGGTACTTATATGTATATTATGCCTGATACAAATACTCTAAAAGACAAACTATTAGCATCAGGACAAATCGCAATGAATACTACTTATCAAAGCGGATTTGTTTCATTATCTTTCTCAAAGAATATTGCAATTATCAAAACAAGAAACGGATATGCTTCAGGTTTGGCATACGATATTGATATGAGTAAAGCTCCGGAAATTCTTGGTACAATTGCAGGCTCTGATACTATTTTGGCTGTAATGCGTGAAGATATTACAATTGAAGAGGCTCGCGAAGTCTTTGCACGATTCTTGCCTTTGCACACTAATATCCCAATGATATAATTTAAAATTAGATTAAACTAACAAGGATGAGTGACAAGAGATTTCTTGTCGCTCATCTTAAGCATATTAAGTAATACGTTATAAATGATTAGTGTTGGTATAGTTGGCGCCTCTGATTATAATGCCGGTGAATTAATAAGACTCTTAGTAAATCATCCGGATGTTAATCTGGTTAAGCTCTGTGATAATAAAAATCAGGGCAAGAGCATCGTTTCAATTCATCATGGATTAATTGGCGAAACAAACTTGACTGTGTCTCCAATCGAGAAATTAGAGGATATAGATGTGTTGTTTATATCTCTTAATTCTAATGAAACAAAAGAGTTTTTGTCCGATTATATTATCCCTGACGATCAATTTATTATTGATATGTCGGGATATGCAAGAGAATACTGTGACACTAAATTTGTGTATGGATTGTCAGAATTGAATAGAAAGCCTCTTGTCAGAGGAGCTCATTTAGCAACAATTCCGACATCGATAGCATCTGCGATATTAATTTCCCTTATCCCAATGGTAATAAATAACATTGCTATCTCAGATATTATTATCAATGTAAAAGGTGGTGTAGAATCTCTTTCGGGTATAGATAGTGAAGTAATAGAGCAGCTGCAAAAACTTAAAAAGGAATTTAATTCAAATATAAAAATAAACTTATCGGAGCAGGAATGCAGACGTGGAATAAGAGTCGAAATTTCATTGACTGTTAATATGCCGTTTGATGAAATTTTCAAGCTATATGAAGATTATTATGATGACCACAATATGACATATATCCTTCGTGATAGAAAAGATTACAAGGAAGTTGAAGGCTCGGATAAGTGTATTGTCTCATTGATAGATAAATCTAATGGGCAATTAGTGATTGACACAATAGCTGATGCACGTTTGCGTGGCGGTGCCGGAGATGCTACTCATGTCATGAACTTGTTTTGTGGGTTGCACGAAAAAGTTGGTTTAACATTAAAGGTAAATAATTTTTAATATGTCGGTCAATAAAGTAATTCTTCTTGGTAATGTCGGTGCAGATCCAGAGATGAGGTATCCTGAGCAAGGAATGTCTGTGGCTACATTCCATTTAGCTACTAATGAGAGACGTGGCGAAATGGAAATAACAGAGTGGCATCGTATTGTAATGACAGGAAAGAATGCTGAAATAGCAGAAAAATATATTCGTAAAGGAACGATGCTTTATGTTGAAGGTAAGCTTAGGACTCGCACATGGGAGGATAAATTGAATATTAAAAGAAGTGTAACTGAGATATTGGTCGATAGATTTGAATTGTTAGGTCGTAAATCCTAATATAAAAAGTGTATATATAATATGAGAAAATGGCGTATAGAGGACTCTACTGAAATTTACAATGTAAAAGGGTGGGGCTTAAAATATTTTTCGATAAATGATAAGGGACATGTACAAGTGACTCCATACGATGGTAGTGCATCGGTTGATCTTAAAGATGTAATGGATGAATTGCAACTCAGAGACGTATCTTCTCCGGTGTTATTGCGCTTTCCTGATATTTTGGATAATCGTATTCAAAAGATTTCTAATTGTTTTAAAAAAGCAGCAGAGGAATATAATTACCAAGGAAATAACTTTGTGGTTTATCCGATCAAAGTAAATCAAATGCGTCAAGTTGTAGAGGAAATAGTAAGTCATGGCAATAAGTATAACATCGGTCTTGAAGCCGGTTCAAAGCCGGAGTTACATGCCGTTTTGGCAACTAATTCTCACGAAAAATCACTGATAATCTGCAACGGATATAAGGATGAAGACTACATAGAGTTGGCGTTGTTGGCTCAGAAAATGGGTCGCAGAATTATATTAGTTGTTGAAAAACTTAATGAACTTAAACTGATTGCTGAGATTGCCAAAAGAATCAAGATAGAACCAAACATCGGTATTAGAATAAAATTGTCAAGTAGTGGAAGTGGTAAATGGGAAGAGTCTGGTGGTGATGTTAGTAAATTTGGCTTGAATTCAAGCGAATTACTTGATGCACTTGCTTTCCTTGAAAAGAACAAAATGAATGATTGCTTAAAGCTTATTCATTTCCATATAGGAAGTCAAATTACGAAGATACGCAGGATAAAAAATGCGTTGAAAGAAGCAATGCAATTCTATGTCCAACTGACAAAAATGGGATTCAATATAGAGTTTGTGGATATTGGTGGCGGTCTTGGTGTCGATTATGATGGTACAAGAAGCAGTTCAAGTGAAAACTCAATGAATTATTCTATCCAGGAATATGTCAATGATTCAGTGTCTGCATTAGTGGATGTGTGCGTCAAAAACAATCTTCCTCAACCTAATATTATAACAGAAAGTGGCCGTTCGCTGACTGCACACCATTCTGTTTTGATTATTGAGGTACTTGAAACTACTCAACTGCCGATTTGGTTGGAATCAAAAGAAATCGGTGAAGATGATCATGAACTTGCAAAAGAACTTTATAATATTTGGGATAAAATCAATCCATCAAGAGTTTTGGAAGATTGGCATGATGCACTTCAAATCAGAGAAGAAGCGCTTGAATTATTCAGCTTAGGTCTTTTGGATTTAAAGACAAGAGCTCAAATAGAAAAGTTGTTTTGGTCTGTAGCCCGTGATGTAAATGATATGACTCGTTCGATGAAGCATCCTCCTGAAGAACTACGAAAAGTATCGAAAATGTTGCCTGAAAAGTATTTCTGCAACTTTTCATTATTCCAATCTCTTCCTGACTCATGGGCGATTGACCAAATGTTCCCGATTATGCCAATCTGTCGATTAGATGAAAAACCTTCAAAATTGGCTACATTGCAAGATATTACTTGCGATAGCGATGGTAAAATCACACATTTTGTGTCGCCTCATGGAACGTCTAATGGTCTTCCGGTACATGGATTACGTCAGAATGAACCATATTACATTGGTGTCTTTTTAGTCGGTGCTTACCAGGAGATATTGGGCGATATGCATAATTTATTTGGTGATACTAATGCAGTTCACGTCAGTGTGACTAAGGATGGATATGAAATTGAACAAGTGATTGATGGTGAGACTGTCGCAGATGTCTTGGATTATGTTGAGTATAGTCCTAAAAAATTAGTAAGAAATGTGGAGGCATGGGTTACTAATTCAATGAAGGAAGGCATTATTACTCCGGAAGAAGGACGTCAATTTCTGAATAATTATCGTGCAGGCTTATACGGATATACTTACCTTGAACGAGACTGATTAAAATGCGATATTTTCTCCGTCTATCATATAATGGTGCTCCATATCATGGTTGGCAAGTACAACCCAATGCCGTTAGTGTGCAATCAACTATAGAGGAGGCTTTATCTATGGTGTTACGTGAAAGTATCAGCATTGTAGGTGCAGGCAGAACAGATACTGGAGTGAATGCACGAATGATGTTTGCTCATTTTGATTATACTGGAGCTATTTCTGATAAGTGCAAATTGATAAACTCTCTTAATAGACTTGTCGGTAAAAATATTGCGATTTATGACATAATAGATGTTTCTGATGATGCTCACGCACGATTTGATGCGACATCTCGTACTTATAAGTATTTTGTAACTCATGAGAAGTCGCCGTTCCATTATCCGTTTTCGTGGTATTGCCCTCAAAGCCTTGACTATGATAAAATGAATGAGGCTTGTGAAGTGCTTAAGCGTCATATCGATTTCACAAGTTTTAGTAAGTTGCATACCGATGTAAAAACCAACAATTGTCGCATCGACTATGCTCATTGGAAGCAAGAGGGTGAAATGATGGTCTTTACCATAACTGCCGATCGTTTTCTTAGAAATATGGTTAGGGCAGTGGTCGGAACGCTTGTCGAAGTTGGTCGCGGTAAAATTTCTGTAGAAGAGTTTGAGCAGATAATACTAAAGAAAGACCGATGTTCTGCAGGGACATCAATGCCGCCTCAAGCATTATTTCTTTGGAATGTAGAATATCCGTACTTATAGATAAAAATTTAAAGTTTGGGCTATATAATAAAAGGGATTATAAAAAATCCCTTTTATTGCTTATATCTGTTGTATATTTCTACACCTTTACGCTTAGCTTGCTTGATACATTCCGGGTCATTAGGGTTTATATTATATTTTTCCTTGGAAGGAATGACTACTTTTGTGCCCGGTCGGATTCTGTCCGGGTGACCGAGTATCTTGCTGTTCTCTTCATATATATATGGCCATAGGTGATAATTGCCATAGTGTTCGCGAGCCATTGTTGTGAGGAAGCGAGTCAATGAGATTGTGTCATAAACGACATCGTCTGATGGCTTAGTTTGAGGGATTATGACTTTGCTTTCCTCCGTTGTATATTCCTTAACCTTTGCCACCGTATCTATTAGTGGCTGAGGTCTATTGTTGTTGATATTGCTTTGCTCAGCAATGACCTTTCCTGTTTTTTTATCGGTTGTATTAGGATTTAGAACAAATAAATATATTACAGCACAAATTGCTACTGATGCAACGATGCCAAATAAGAATCCCGGTAAAAAACCAAGTCGATTGTTTTTTGTTAGTGTGGGAGAATCATCGCAAGTATTTTCTTCGTCTATAATGTTATGAATTGATGTCTTTTCAGTATCATCTGACTCATAATTTACTGTCTTAGAAGAAATAGAAGTGTCAGCAGCATTTTCTTTAGCATTATTTTCTTCAGTAGTTGAATTTTCTGTGTATTCTATGACTTCATCCACAGTAGGTTTATTGCTATCTGCTGCCGAAACAATTTCTTCTTCCTGTTTTTGGGGGAGTTCTGCATCAGTATCGTTGCTTTCTGCTTTAGATTTATCTTCCTCATCGTCTTCATCTTCCTCATCCCATGTTGTCAAAGGCAATGGTGTATTTTCGATAGTCGGCTTCTCTTCTTTTGCAGATAATTCGATTATATCAGAATCCAACATTTCATCAGTTACCGAATCTTTTAATTCAATGGTTTCAAATGCTGCAAATGGCAGATTGATCGCTTCTGCAAGTTCTTTGTCAGGAGTGAAAGAAATTTTTTTGTGTTCGGGTATTTCTATTTCTTCACCGGTTCCGACTTTGACACTTTTTCTTGCGTCAACATCGATAACTTTGAATGTGCCGAGTTTCTTAATCTTGACATTTTCTCCTTCAACTAATTTAGATGCAACGAGAGCGAATAGTTCTTTTAGAAACTCTTCGCTGATGTACTTAGAAAAACCTGTCGATTCAGAAATAGCGCTGACTAATTCAGGGAATGTTATTTTTTGATTCATAAGTAGACTTGATTATTGCTTATGAAGATATTTATTTGTCTTTAAGTTTTTGTTTTAATAGAGCTGATGGTTTAAACGTCATGGTGATTTTGGGCGGGACAAGTAGTCGTTTGCCTGATTGTGGGTGAACAGTTATTCTTTCAAGTCTTTTCTTAGCTTCAAAAGAACCAAAACCGGGTATTGCAACAATGTCCATATCCACGCATCTATTTTTGATGACAGTCGATAGGCTATCAATCATTGCTGACACCTCGTTTTTATTTCTGTTCAATCGTTTTGATAATGTATCTATTAATGTTTTGTTATCCATCTCTGTTAGTTTTTGGAAACGAAAGAAATATTTTGCAACGTAAATTTTTGCACAGATTATCTCATGAAGTACAAAATTACAAAAAAATCTCATCAAAACAAACCTCAATCCCGATAATAGTGCTAATTTTGCAAATGTTTTATGTTCCGATTGGCTTACATTGCACATAGTGTGATGTATGGTGATATATACTAATAACGTTAATAACATTATATTATGAAGAAGATTTTAATGCTGATTTGTTCAGCGATGTTGTGTTTCGTATCAAGTGCGCAGGTATGCTACAAGGTGTCGGGCAATGGTCTGGCAGAACCCTCTTATCTTTTTGGTACTCATCACCTTTCTCCATTGAAAATTTACACTGACAACGATAAAGCTGTAGCAGCGTTTTCGGCGTCTAAACAAGTAGTTGGTGAGATTGATATGACAATTAATCAAATGGAGATGGCTATGAAAATGCAATCATATATGATTGCTCCACAGGATAGCACGATTTCAAAGGTGCTGACTGATGATGAATATGCAGCAGCCAAGAAATTTTTTGAGGAATATAGTCCTCAGCCTGGTCTTACCCTTGAGATGATGGATCAGCTTAAGCCTGCAGCCGTGATGCAAATGGTCGCAGTCTCTTTGATTATCCGCAATATGCCTGAATATAATCCTGCAGAGCAGTTGGATACTTATTTCCAAGCAGAAGGTAAGAAAGCAGGTAAGAAAATCGTCGGTTTGGAAACAATCGAATTCCAAGCAGATATGCTCTATAATATGCACTCTATAAAGCGCCAAGCAGAGCAATTCATGGAGATGATTGAGAATCCTCAGAAATCTATCGATGAAGCGCTTGAACTCAATAAAGCTTACTTCGCTCAAGACATGCAGAAGATGTATCAGTTTGCAGTCGAATGTGAGTCTGATCCTGTGTTCTATGAAAACCTGTTACTCAAGCGCAATACAGCATGGATAGAGCAATTGCCTGCTATCATGTCGAATGACTCATCGTTTATAGCAGTCGGATGTCTTCATTTAGTTGGAGAATATGGATTGATAAAAATGCTACGCGACAAAGGGTATATTGTAGAAGCAATTGACTATGTTAAAAAATAGTATTAAAAAATTTGCTGAATTAATAAATGATTTAAATCTAAACATTTGTATTAAATAAATTGTGAATAAATAGTTTATTGCAAATTCTTGATGTATTTTTTAATAATAATTTTTGTATAAGTCAAATAAAATCCGTAACTTTGAAGCAAATTTAAAACTAATCATAAAATTAAAAAATATTATGGAACTACCATTCGCAGAATCGTGGAAAATCAAAATGGTTGAGCCTATTCGCAAAAGTACTCGTGAAGAACGCGAACAATGGCTTAAAGAAGCTCACTACAACATGTTTAACCTTAAGGCAGATCAAGTTTATATCGACTGTTTGACTGACTCAGGTACAGGCGCAATGAGCGACCGTCAATGGGCTGCTATGATGATGGGTGACGAAAGCTATGCCGGTTCATCTTCATTCTTCCGTCTTAAAGAAGTTATTACTCGTTTGACAGGTTTTGAATATGTTATTCCTACTCACCAAGGTCGTGCTGCTGAAAACGTACTTTTCAGCCACTTGGTAAAAGCAGGTGATATTTGCCCTGGTAACTCTCATTTTGATACTACAAAAGGTCATATCGAAAGTCGTAAAGCATTTGCTGTTGACTGCACAATTGATGAAGCAAAGAATACTCAGCTAGAATTGCCGTTCAAAGGTAATGTAGATCCTAAGAAACTTGAAAAAGTTCTTGCAGAAAATGCTGATAAGATTCCTTTCATAATCGTTACTGTAACAAATAATACAGCCGGAGGTCAACCTGTATCAATGCAAAACCTTCGTGAAGTGCGTGCAATCGCTGATAAATATAATAAGCGCGTTATTTTTGACTCAGCTCGTTTTGTTGAAAATGCTTATTTTATCAAAACACGCGAAGAAGGATATGCTGATAAATCAATCAAAGAAATCGTGAAAGAGATGTATTCTTTTGCCGATGGTATGACAATGTCATCAAAGAAGGATGGTCTTGTAAATATGGGTGGTTTCATCGCTACTCGTCATGAAGATTGGTATGAAGGTGCTAAACGTTTCTGTATCCCATTCGAAGGATATCTTACTTATGGTGGTATGAATGGTCGTGATATGGATGCTCTCGCTGTAGGTCTTGATGAAAATACAGAATTCGATAACATCGAAACCCGTATCAAGCAAGTTCAATACCTCGCTGCTCGTCTCGATGAATATGGTATTCCTTACCAACGTCCTGTCGGTGGTCACGCTATCTTCGTTGATGCTAGCTTGGTTTTAACAAATGTACCAAAAGAAGAGTTCCCTGCTCAAACATTGACTATCGAGCTTTATCGTGAAGCAGGTGTTCGTGGTTGCGAAATCGGTTACATTCTTGCTGACCGTGACCCTGTAACTCGCGAAAATCGTTTTGGCGGTCTCGACCTTCTCCGTCTTTGTATTGCTCGTCGTGTTTATACTAATAACCACATGGATGTTATCGCAGCTGCGTTGAAGAACGTTTACGATCGTCGTCACGAAATCAAGCATGGTGTGAAAATTGTATGGGAAACTGAACTCATGCGCCACTTCACAGTGAAGCTTGAACCTATCACAGACTAATCTAAAATATTAATATTTTAAGGCGCCACTTAAAAGTGACGCCTTATTTTTTATTTGTAGTCATATTTACTTCTCAAAATTATGATACTTGGTAATAAAATTTATTAATAGTCTATAGTGATATGTCGCATATATAAGTAAAGTCAAATGTGTGAACAAATATTAATATTTATTTAATAAACAATTAATTATTGAAGAGTTAGTGGCAAGAATTAATGATTTGCCTTTTATAATCTAATACTGACAGATAAGTGTGGAATATAATATATAAGAGTTAAAACTGATACTAATATGTCATAATTTTTTGCATTTTGAGCTATTTTTTATTTCGTTTTTGTAAAACAGAAATTTTCAGATAATAATAATAGGTGTGTTTTATGAAAAATATCGGTAATTTTGGGGAAATTTAAAATTATTAAAATTATGAGAATTAGAAAACTTACTATTGTTTTTTCATTTATTATTTTAGGTATTATTATCGCAATGTCGCAAAAGATTGTTGATAATACTAAGTTGCGCCCATGGGGTAGTGAATGCATAGAATCTATTACAAAGAGTCAAGATTTGCAGACTGCCATGTTAAACTCTTGGAGCAAGTCAAATAATCTAGCTAAAAATAATTATGATAATTCGAAAAGAATAGTATCGGCTGACACAGAACTTTCCCCATCTCAAGTAGTCGATGATGGAACACGAATATATGCTAATATAATAAGTTGGTGGAATGGAGATTTTATAGGATTAGGGGCAGTGAGACCTGTTGCAAATACTAATATTGAATCCGTATATAAACCATCTGAATCTTCATTATTTTCCGGCTCCGGAGGAGGCGTGTTTGCTAATGGTTATTTTTATAAGTTAGCTTATGGATCAAGTCATGGTCAAGTATATAATGCAAATTTCTATGCTTTAAACATGACTACAGGTGAAATTGAAAGAGAGATAAATTTACCGGCACAGTGGTATAGTATATGGGAAAATGGAGCATATAATCCGGCCGATGGAAAAGTATATGTATTAGGTTATGATGGTCTTGCTCGTGCGTATTTATCAGAATTAAATGTAGAAACAGGAGTTTATACTCAATTAGTATCCTGTTCGGTGGGAATTATGGCAATGTCGTTTGATAAAGATGGTAATCTCTACGCTCTAACGGGTAATGGTAATTTGGAAAAAATAGATTTAAATACGGGTGTTGGTACAGTATTGTTTAGAGTAGAAGATGATGGAGTCGGACTAAATTATTGGCATTCGATTGCTTTTGATTATCATACTGGTGATTTATTTTGGATACGTACAGATGAGTCTTTTAATTCATCATTACGATTAATTGATATTGAAAATTCTACTATAAAAACAGTGTCAGAGTTGCCAGCATTATTTGGCACAAATGCAGCTTGTGTAGTTTCTCCAGAGGCTCCTGACAAGGCTCCTTCATCAGTCGAATCAATAGAAGTAGTTTTTGAAGAGAATGGTTCTCCGGCAGCTATTATTAATACAATCGCTCCAAAAGTAGCTTTTGATGGTTCTCTTTTAGATGGAGAATTAATACTTAATTTATATGTAGATGATGAATATATTAGTTCTATAAAATCATTGCCTGGTGCATCTTGTTCATTTGATCAATACGTTTTTGAGAGTTTAGGAAATCATGACATTAAGATTGTTGTATCTAATGAATGTGGGGAGGGCCCTTATGGTAAGGTAATTGTCTATTGTGGTTCAGATAAGCCATGTCCGGTAGAAGAGATCGAATTAGAGTTGACAGAAGATGGTTATGCAACCTTACAATGGTCAACACCGACAAAAGGTGTTAATAATGGATATATTGATGTTGATGCTCTAAATTATACTATAATCAGAAATCCGGATAATATTATCGTTTCAGAAAATCAAACAGAAACGACTTTTTCAGAACAATTGCCAAATACACTTGAGCGATATTCCTATTCAGTAATAGCTAAAGTAGGTGGATTTGAAAGTGATAAATCTGAATCGAATTCAGTCGTATATGGTGACGGAATAAATTTGCCGATTGATGTGGCTTTAGGAGAAAGTCAATGGTTTAATTTATGCACAGTTTTTGATCTTGATGGCGATGGAACATCGTTCTATGAAATTTGGGGATCCGTTGGATGTTATAGTGCCTATGCAGATGAAGTTTATTCTAGCGATGATTGGCTTATTTCCCCACCTGTATATCTTGAAAAGGGTAATTATTTGTTTGAGATAACATACATGGCTGCAGGAGATGGTGTTGATGCTGAATTTACAGTTGGCAATAAACCATTTCCAGAGTATCAAACTACAGAAATTGGCAGAATAGAAAATCTTCTATATTCTGACGGAATTAAGACAACTATGGCTTATTTCAATGTTGAAGAAACAGGTAAACATTATTTCGGAATTCATTTCACTTCAGAGACTCCAATTCCAACAGATATTTCTATGCCATATGGTAGTTTTCAAAGAATGAAAATAACCGGTGGGCCGGACAATTCTGCTCCTGCAACAGTAGAAAATTTAAAGGGAGAACCATTTGCTATGGGAGAATTGAAAACTCGATTAACATTTGTGGCTCCAACAATGTCATTCAGTCATACTCCATTAACATCGTTGACTAAAATAGAGATATACAACGAAAATGACGAATTGATAGGGTCATTAGATGAAGTCGTCCCCGGAAATACTTATGAATTTGTGGATGAAGCTGCTAATCAAGGGTTTAACAATTATAATATATATGCTTTTAATGCAAATGGGAAAGGAGAACTTGCTCAAATTAGTATTTATGCCGGACAAGATGTTCCCTCAATGATTTCAAGTCTCAATTTTGAAATAACAGATAATAGGATTCTTGATTTTGAGTGGGGAGAACCCGGAATAATAGGAATGAATGGAGGTTATGCAGATCCCGAAACTTTGACATATGATTTTTGTCGTTCTCAATATAGTAATCAGATACCTTTTGCTGTAAGTGGGGGCACCGGACTTACTGAACGACATTTTTCATATACGGAGTGTGGCGTGGATAGTTATTATGGAACCACGCAGCATATGTATTATTACGGAATAAAACCAATTAATTTAATGGGGGAAGGCTTAATGGGATATATAGGTCTGGTTTTAGGCGACCCTTATAAAGCTCCATTTAAAGAATCATTTGCCGGTGGAGTAAATAATTTTGTGGGATGGTCTAATCAATTACTCGACGGTGAGCAAGCATGGAGTGTATCCACAAATAACGAAGAGATAGGTATATATCCATCTGATAATGATGGTGGAATGTTATTGTTTGATCATGAGAATGATATACAAACCGGTCAGGCAATAATATCCCCAATATTAGAATTATCAAAGATGAAGAATCCTAAATTGGCATTTGATCTGTATTACAATGTGAGTGCATCTGATGATGCATACTTAAGTATTCAAGGCTCGAAGAATACTGATTCTTATATTCCACTAGATTTGTTTTATATAAATGAAACTGACGAAAATTTGTGGAAACGTAAAGAAGTATCATTAAAAAATTTTAATGATAATAATCGTGTATTTGTCGCATTTTTAGGTGTAAATTCTGATTCTCATTCAAGTTTTGCAATAGATAATATTGAAATTTATGATGATGTTGATGTAGATCTTGAATTACAGTCTATGAGCGGACCGCACAAAGTAGGGTTAAATGAAGAAATAAAGTTTGATTTAGTAGTAGTTGCAAAAGGGCTGAAAGATGTAGATGATTATATTGTTGATTTGTATGCAGACGATATAAAAGTGGGTAGTGTAAGTGGAAACAGATTAAAACGTAATGATTGTGCAGAATTATCAATTTCAATCAAGCCTAATGCATCAAACGCGTATAAACAAGTTAAATATGTTGCACAGATCAATCTTGTTAGTGATGGGAATGAGAAAAATAATTCACAAACAGTAATAGTTGAAGTTGGAGGTTCTTTATTACCACAACCAGAGAATCTTCATGGAGAGGTGATAGGAGAATATATAAATCTAAATTGGTCTGCTCCAGTTTCGTCAATTGCAGAAGATGTTGTTGAAACATTTGAAGATTATGAAGCATATGCAATAAATAGTCAAGGTGATTGGAAATTCGTTGATGGAGATAATCTTTTGCCGTGTGGTATTGGTGGAGTAAATTATCCTAATATGGATCAGGCGAGAGCATTTATGATATGGAATGTTTCAACGCTTAATATTTCAGACAAAGTTAATTGGACACCTTATAGCGGCTCTCAATGTTTGATTGCATTTGCTTCAGATGCTTATACAAAAGATGGTGTATATGACGGTACTTATCAAAGTGATGATTGGCTTATTTCAGAGCATATAGTCGGAGGAACAGATGTGTCATTCTATGCATCATCTGTGGCTAATGGAACAACAGAACGTTTTGAGTTTATGGTCTCATATAGAAGTCAAAATCCAGAAGATTTTACATGTATTGAAGGAGAAGAGGTTATAACACAAAAAGGTTGGAAATATTATAAATATACATTGCCAATTGATGCAGAATACTTTGCAATCAGATATGTATCAAAAGGGACAGAAGCATTTGCATTAATGTTTGACGATATTAGTTATACATCAGGTTATGGAGAATTGGAGCTTCTTGGATATAATGTGTATGTTGATGAAGCAAGAGTAAATGAATCTGTTTTGAATGAGAGAGCAATTACATGTGTTTATGTAGAGAAATCTATATATGGAGTGAGTGCAGTCTACGAGCAAGGGGAATCTGAAATGATTGAATTAATAACCGGAAGTGTAGATAATATTGATGCTTTAAATGATGTTATCGCCTATATTAAAGATAATGAAATAGTTATTGAAAACTCCGATAATAAACAAATAATTATTTATGATCTGTTGGGACGTATAATTTTGTCAGAAAAGGGTACAGGTAATAATCATATTAAAGTCGAGAAGCAATCTGTTTATATTGTAAAAGTAGGTAATGAAATTTTTAAATTTATAGTGAAATGATAAATAAGTTAATTAAATTAAATATGCTCATTATATTGTTGTTGTGTCCTATAACAACAGTATTGGCTGTACGTGCTACAAATGATATTGTAACAGTTTTACAACCTGACGGTACAAGATTAGATGTATTGATTCATGGAGATGAATGGGCAAATTACATGACTACTCTAACAGGGGAGGTCATAGTAAAAAATCTTAATGGATATTATGAACCTTGTAAAAATCCTGAATATGAGATAAATCGTAAATTGTTGTATAGGCAAAAGAAAATTAGTCGAAGAATCCTTAATACAGGAGATGTGCCTACAACCGGAACATTAAGAGGATTGGTTATTTTAGTAGAATTTGCGGATATGCAATTCAGTAAAGCGAATAATATCGATAAGTTCAATCGTCAGTTGAATGAAGTAGGTTATAATGATGATGGTGCGACAGGGAGTGTGAGTGATTATTTTATATGTCAAAGTGGAGGACTATTTACTCCGCAATTTGATGTGGTAGGTCCTGTAAAATTATCAAATGAAATGTCATATTATGGAGCAGATCTCAATGGAATAACAGATGCTAATTGTTATCGAATGATTGAAGAATCTTGTAAATTAGCAGAAGATTTAGATGTGGATTTTTCATTATATGATAACAATTCTGATGGTGAAGTAGATTTGGTTTATATAATATATTCTGGATATGCTCAAAGTAATGGTGCCGGTCCTAATACTATATGGCCACATATGTGGTACCTAACTGAAGATTTTGTAGATTTAAAATTAGATGGAGTTAAGATCAACAGATATGCTTGTTCTTCAGAGAAATCAGGAATAAGTGGAGATGCAATTTCAGGTATCGGTCTTTTTTGTCATGAATTTAGTCACACATTAGGTTTGCCGGATCTTTATGATTTAACTTCTACTTCAAATAAAATTATGTTTGGAGCCTGGAGTGTAATGGACTCTGGTTGTTATAATAATTCTATGCATACGCCTGCAGGTTATTCTTCTTTTGAAAAAGTTTATCTCAATTGGATAGAACCAGAATTATTGACTGATAAGCAGAAAAATGTAGTATTACCATCAATCAATAAAGGAAAATGTTTTAAAATAATTTCTCCGTCTAATCAAAATGAATGTTACTATTTTGAAACTCGTTTGCAATCGGATATGTGGGATGCATATTTACCATCTGAAGGTATGATAATTTCATATGTTAATTTTGACAAGGATATTTGGAATAATAATCAAGTTAATACTAAAGATAATTGGAGGATGCATATAGTTCCTGCTAATAATGATTTTTCCAAATCTACGAATGTTACATCTGTCCCGTTCCCTGGAACTGAAAATAAGACATTTTTTACAGATATAACATCTCCTTCGCTTAGTTTCAGTGAAGATGTAAATATAAATTTACCAATTAGTAATATTTCATTTGATGGAGAAGTCGTTTCGTTTGACATAGGATATAATCTTGACAAACCAGTATTAGCAGATCCATCAAATATCTCTGATAATAGTGTGCGCATTAATTGGGGAAAAGTTAATGATGCAGATTATTATATGCTTAAAATAATTTCAATGTCAACGGGTGAAATAAAAACTTATGACAAAATTTTCAAGTCGTATTATACGCTATCAAATTTGTCAGTAGACGAAACATATTCAGTTTCTGTAAAAGCTCTAAATGAAAATTTAACATCAGAATTTTCTGATGAGCAAATAGTAAATTTAACATCTTTGAAGATAGATTCAATATCGGTAGCCTATGCAAATGATAAAATATATACCATAGATGGATTATTTGTTGGTTCAGATATCTCATCTCTTCAAAGAGGAGTATATATAGTTGTAAGTAATGAAAAATCAAAGATGATACTTATTAAATAATTCTATATACAATTTTAAATTTAATTGATATGAAAAAATTTTATTTGTTTTTCCTAATTATTGCTTTGCCTTTTTTGAGCAAAGCAGAATCTTTTACCGAAGATTTTAATACATGGTATGATTCTTATACATCATTGACCAAGAATGATACCACCTTACCTAATGGATGGTATGCTATTTATGAGAATACATTTTCAGGAGGAGGACAATTGGTTTATGATTTGACAATTGGTTCAGAATCGACAGCCGGTCTAAAACACAATGCTACAAAATCAATAACGTTGATACATTACGCATATGGTTGCGCAGAAGGAGCTACTTTGTCGTGGGATGTAAAGAAGAACTTTGATACGGCCACAAATCAATACATGGAAATCTATGAAATGATAGATAATGGTGATGGTACATTCAGTTATGGAGAACAATTAGGGTCGTACGATATAGTAGGAATGTGTAATGCAGCAGAATATACCACTGTAAGTTGGACAGGATTGACCAAAGATTGTTATGTAGGATTTAAATTCTATGCTATACAGATAGACAATTATGTAAATTCATGGACAGAAACTCCACCGGTAGAAAATGAAGATAAAGAATTTACTGAAGATTTCAATACATGGTATGATTCTTATACATCATTGACCAAGAATGATACCACCTTACCTAATGGATGGTATGCTATTTATGAGAATACATTTTCAGGAGGAGGACAATTGGTTTATGATTTGACAATTGGTT
>SUXG01000022.1:0-1952 GCA_015061085.1 Bacteroidales bacterium | reverse complement strand
AATACATGGTATGATTCTTATACATCATTGACCAAGAATGATACCACCTTACCTAATGGATGGTATGCTATTTATGAGAATACATTTTCAGGAGGAGGACAATTGGTTTATGATTTGACAATTGGTTCAGAATCGACAGCCGGTCTAAAACACAATGCTACAAAATCAATAACGTTGATACATTACGCATATGGTTGCGCAGAAGGAGCTACTTTGTCGTGGGATGTAAAGAAGAACTTTGATACGGCCACAAATCAATACATGGAAATCTATGAAATGATAGATAATGGTGATGGTACATTCAGTTATGGAGAACAATTAGGGTCGTACGATATAGTAGGAATGTGTAATGCAGCAGAATATACTACTGTAAGTTGGACAGGATTGACCAAAGATTGTTATGTGGGATTTAAATTCTATGCTATACAATTAGATAACTATGTTAATACTTGCAAAAGTGTAGAAATACCTGTGTATGATATTATAGGTGAAGTTAAATGTAATGATGTAATAATAGTAAATGCTATTGTAGAGTTAATAGGAAATGAAACATTTACTACAAATACAGATGAGCATGGTTGTTTTAAATTTACAGGTTTGACTTCAGGTAATTATTCTTTATTAATTCAAGCAGATGGATATCAATCGCATTCTGAGGATATTAAATTAAACTCAGATATTACTAATATATGTATTGAATTAAAAGAAATTTATTATAGCTTTACAGCACAAGTAGTAGATGTAGCCGGAGAACCTTTAAATGCAGAAGTAGAGGTTGTGGCCGGAGAAGAAGCTATTGAAGTACTATCAGAAGAATTAGGAAAGTACAGTTTCAGTGTAAGTGCATTATCCTCAAAAGATGTAGAATATAATGTTACAGTTAAATCAGAAGGCTATGAACCATCGATATATACATTCAAATTCGAAGGAGAGGATGTAGAGCACACATTTGAATTAAAAGAAATCTATTATAGTTTTACAGCACAAGTAGTAGATGTAGCCGGAGAGCCTTTAAATGCAGAAGTAGAGGTTGTGGCCGGAGAAGAAGCTATTGAAGTACTATCAGAAGAATTAGGAAAGTACAGTTTCAGTGTAAGTGCATTATCCTCAAAAGATGTAGAATATAATGTTACAGTTAAATCAGAAGGCTATGAACCATCGATATATACATTCAAATTCGAAGGAGAGGATGTAGAGCACACATTTGAATTAAAAGAAATCTATTATAGTTTTACAGCACAAGTAGTAGATGTAGCCGGAGAACCTTTAAATGCAGAAGTAGAGGTGATGACCGGAGAAGAAGCTATTGAAGTACTATCAGAAGAATTAGGAAAGTACAGTTTCAGTGTAAGTGCATTATCCTCAAAAGATGTAGAATATAATGTTACAGTTAAATCAGAAGGCTATGAATCATCAACATATACATTCAAATTCGAAGGAGAGGATATAGAGCACACATTTGAATTAAAAGAAATCTATTATAGTTTTACAGCACAAGTAGTAGATGTAGCCGGAGAACCTTTAAATGCAGAAGTAGAGGTTATGGCCGGAGAAGAAGCTATCGAAGTATTATCAGAAGAATTAGGAAAGTACAGTTTCAATGTAAGTGCATTAGCCTCAAAAGATGTAGAATATAATGTTACAGTTAAATCAGAAGGCTATGAACCATCGACATATACATTCAAATTCGAAGGAGAGGATGTAGAGCACACATTTGAATTAAAAGAAATCTATTATAGTTTTACAGCACAAGTAGTAGATGTAGCCGGAGAGCCTTTAAATGCAGAAGTAGAGGTTATGGCCGGAGAAGAAGCTATCGAAGTATTATCAGAAGAATTAGGAAAGTACAGTTTCAGTGTAAGTGCATTATCCTCAAAAGATGTAGAATATAATGTTACAGTTAAATCAGAAGGCTATGAATCATCAACATATACATTCAAATTCGAAGGAGA
>SUXG01000021.1 GCA_015061085.1 Bacteroidales bacterium | reverse complement strand
TCGCAAAGCGGTCTAGTATCTCTTTGGGCAACACAAGGCTCGCTAATTGTTCTAATATCTTTGTTTCCATATGGGGGCAAAGATAACAATTTTATTTATTCCCACACCTTTTTGCTACTGAACCGTTTTTATTTGAAGAAACAAGTCCTTCGCGAGCTATGGGAGTTTCACCCCCCATAACCCTATAGTTTTGTTAATTTTGCATTTTATGACGTTATAGTCTGCAATATTAATATCTTAGCCTTACGTCATTAAATTTCTTCTACTACTTGATACCAACCAACGTTTGTCAAATATTGTCCAGCATTTTCATTTGTAAGTTTTACACCGTTAATGGTAATGTTTGACATAAAGACTTGATAAATCGTTTTTGTCGATGTAATCAATTTTTTGCCTTCTTCAAGTGTGAAATCGCAATTTTGCAACACCATTACAGAGTTCTCTTCATTATCAACCTCGATAACGTTGCCATTCAAGTCACCAACAACGTTTTCAAGAATTATCGCACCGTATGTTCTGTTTACTTGTATTGTTGCATCACCCAACAAGTAGCAGTTATTGAAATACAATGCATCATTTATAGGATTACCAAAGATTTCACCACTGTAAGTAGTTTCAAAATCAGACTCAGTAATATCACTGCTATATACTGTAGTTTCATTTGACACAACCATATATTTATCTCCTACTTGCACTGCTTTATAGCCGGCTGCGATATTGCCTTGCTTAGTAACAGTGTTATCATTAAAAGTACCTCCATAAACATCAACAGGTGCTCCGTATCCCATATAGTTTTGGAAAATACCACTTTGACCACCTTGTACACCATAATATCTGAAGTCACCATCAAATACTTTAATTGTTGCACCTGCAGGGCAAATTACACTTGCACCTAAATTACCTGCTGCATTATAATTAAGAGCAAAATTACCATCATTGATAGTCAACTTTGATGTGCTGCCATAAGCATAAATAACGTGAGCAGTTAATGCGCGAGTACCGAGAGCATCAGTTACCGATATATTACCGCCATTAATAGTTACATCTGCACCATTGCTCATGTATAATGCACCACGATCGGAAGTGATAGTAGTTCCTTCTTCTACAACCAATTTACCTGAAGTGTAAACAGCATAATTAAGATAGCTTCCTTCAGCAATTGGAGCACCTTCAATAGTGATGTCTTCCAAAACAAGTTCACCGGCATTATTGATAGCGGCGTCACCATTAGGAGTTGTATTCTTGATAGTACCACCCATCAACTTAGCAGAAACGCCTTCAGCAACTTCAATAACTGCACCATTACCCTTTGCGTTTGCAGCTGTGAGAGTCTTACCATTGAGGTTGAGAGTCATATTAGTTGTAATATTCAAAGGCTTTGAGAGTTCGATATCACCTTGCAATGTGTAAGCGCCACCCATTGCTGCAGCGATAATCAATTGTTCTTCATCATTGCCTGGGATTTGACCTTCGAAAGCATCCTTAACTTCTACCTTGATTTCAGAGTTAGCTGTGAAGAAAGCACCCTTAAGAGTAGTCAACGCATTACGACGAACAGGGATATCCTGATTGAATTTGCGTGTATATTCTTCATCTCCATCTACATATACAATAGTAATTTCGAATGGAGCAACGCCTGTGCTATTTACAGGAACATAGTCTGCGAAAATTGTTTGACCGATCACATTACCATTTTCATCCTTTTCAGGAGCGTAATATGAAGTGCTGTAATTAGTTCCATCAAGAGTATGTTCGTATGATTGTCCATTACTAAACTCACCACTAACTGCGTTGAAAGTAGTAAATACATTATTATTGTATTTTACTTTTACAGACTTGATTGCTGTATTTCCATTGCCTGTAGCTTTATAGTCTGTAGCAACGAGGCGAAGTTTACCGAACGGACGCTTCAAATCGAAGTTATAGCTTGTACCATCTGCAAAGTTGATAGTAGGCTTGCTCACATTTTCTTTTGTAGTAAAGAAATAAACGTCCTTAGACTCGTCATTGAAATCTTTTGTCACTGCTATGTTTGTAAGATCTTCTTGAGCTGTAGCACTGAAATGAGCGTAAGCAGTCACAGTGTATTCGCGACCAAGAACTACTGTTGGACTGAATGTTACAGTATTGCCTGCGACATTTTCTTTCTTGTAAGTTTGATTGTGTCCTTCAGCCGACAATACAAGAGTGTAAGACACGTTGCCTTGAGTGTTTGTCCAACCACCGACACCTGAATTGTTGTCTTCAGTACCAGCACGAGTGCCGAGTTCACCGGGAACGTTGAGGGTGAAAGTCACCTGTTTTTCGCCACCTTCTGTAGGAGCGAATGGCTCGTCACTTTGGCATGAGGTCATCACAAGACCTAATGCAAGAGCCGGAAATAAATACTTTTTCATAACATTATAAATTATAATTTAAAATAAAGTTGATTGTTTCAATATATAAACTGCGCAATATCGACTGTTTATTTATTCGATATTACATGATATTTTTTAATTACATTCTTTTCAGTATTCTTTCTTTATAAAAATTCAGGATTTGGTTTTTTAGTCTTTTTATATCGTAATCCGTCTTTTCAAATGCAAATATACGTAAAATTTTATGCGCAGCATTACCCCCCCGTTAATAAATGTTAATAATTTTGAAAAATTATTTACTTTACTGATTTGCAATATTTTATAAAACACCTTAACAGCGTAATTCCACGAACTGATATCCGACACACAAAGTCTGCCTATAATCCGGTACAATTCATTATACTATAGTGCAACAACCAACGACGCATCATCCCGACAAGTATATACCCATTACATCATAGTATATTTATGCAGTTAGAAATAACTTATACACTCTAAAAAGGCTTAAAACGCCGAAAAGGGCAAATAGGCAATATCGACTATCCCATTACACCCACACGCATAAGGACTAACAGAACTAACGCAACCACATTAAACACCACAGAGACATAGATACCCCGAACGGGGTATTATTTCGATAACCGGTGGTCAGTGAGCGTAGCGAACGCCACCACCGGAACTGACATCACTCATCTACATTTACCCCGAACGGGGTTATACATATAATATATTGGGACAAAAAAGTTGCGAGGTTGCCTAACATCTAAGTTAAACAACCTCGCAGTATTTTAATATATTACGCTATGTTAGCGACGTATTATTTCTTGATATTCGGAAGTTCAAGGCCATAACCCTTGCGTTTGTCTTCGATCTTCAAGAAGATACCGATGAGAAGAGCAACAACGCCGAATGAAGCAAAGATAGTCATCGGAGCTGTGTAACCACCTGTTGCTTCAAGAGCATAACCGATGATAAGAGGGACGAAGCAAAGGCCGACATTCTGAATCCAGAATATCAATGAATATGCGCTACCCAACACCACAGGGTCGATAATCTTTGGTACGCTTGGCCATAATGCTGCCGGGACGAGTGAGAATGACACACCCAAAACGACAATGAGAATCATCGCAAATGTCTTGCTCGGATAGATTGGCAACAAATAAGCAAAGCTTAAGTGGCAACAAATCATGATTAAAGCACCCAACATGAGCATTGTTGCACCTTTACCTTTATGGTCAAGGAATGAACCGAGGAACGGAGTCAACACCATAGCAAGAATTGGGAACCAACGGAAGAGGTCGGCAGCTTCTTGTGTAGGAATGCTCAATGTAACTTCAAGGAAGTTGGTTGCATAGCGTTGGAATGGGAAGATAGCAGAATAATAAAGCACGCAAAGAAGAGCTACAAGCCAGAACATCTTGCTGCTGAAAATCTTGCCCATATCACTAACCTTAAATTCTTCTTCTGAAGCACCTTCTTCGCCAACACCTCTCTGATTATCAAGTTTTTTATCCATTACAGAGAAGACAATAAAGTTGATAAGACCGATAATCAGAAGTGCTGTACAGAATGCTATAGGAGCTACGATTGATGGACCGCCGGCATTAGCGAATGCGTCAGCAATTGCCGGTGATGTTGAGAATACAGCAAACACACCAAGACGTGCGATAGCCATCTCCAGACCCATAGCCAAAGCCATCTCTTTACCTTCAAACCATTTAGCGATAGCTTTAGAAACGGTGATACCTGCCATTTCACAGCCACAACCGAAAATCATAAATCCGAATGAAGCCATTTTTGCACTGCCCGGAAGTTCTACCCACCAAGAGTTAAGCCACAAGCAGATTTCTGTCTCTTGAAACCAATCAGAGATACCGATGTACTTGATAGCAGCACCGGCAACCATAAGTGATGTTGATAATATACCTGTGAAACGAACACCCATCTTGTCGAGAATAATACCTGCAACAATTAGGAATCCGAATACATTAAGGATATACTCTGAAGCAGCATACGTACCGAAAACAGAGCTACTCCAACCACGAGAAGATTCGACTAATGTCTGAAGTGGAGACATTACATCGACAAACATATAGGCAAAAAACATTGCCAATGCTATCAAAATAAGGGCTGTCCAACGAGCCCAAGCCTTATCATTCAATAAGACTGCCATCTTTTGTGTCATGATGTTAGATATTTAATTTTAATGATTATAGTCCGATTTTTACTAATTCTGCATCCATCTGTTTCTGAAGTTTTTGGGCTTCTTGACCGGCAACTTCAGCAAAATCTTCTCCATTGGAAGCGTAAATAATACCTCGAGATGAATTGACAAGCAATCCACATTCTGATGTAATACCATATTTACATACCTCTTCGAGACTGCCACCTTGCGCACCGACACCCGGCACCAAGAGGAATGATGTCGGAGCTATTTTACGAATTTCAGCAAACATTGAGCCCTGAGTAGCACCTACGACATACATCATCTTGTCATCGCCCGCCCATTGAGCTGATTTACGCAATACATGCTCATAAAGAGGTGTCCCATCTTCATCTTTTATGAATTGAAAGTCGTGCGAACCCTTGTTGCTTGTCAAGCCGAGAAGGATTACCCATTTGCCTTCGTAACCAAGGAACGGAGTCACACTATCTTCTCCCATATAAGGTGCGACTGTCACTGAATCCACATCCATTTCTTCAAAGAAAGTCGCTGCATACATCTTGCTGGTGTTGCCGATATCGCCACGCTTTGCATCTGCGATGATGAAATGGTTTGGATAATTCTTTTTAAGATAATCAACCGTCATCTCCAAAGCTTCCCAGCCTTTGATACCCTGACATTCATAGAATGCAGTGTTAGGCTTATAAGCCACACAATAAGGTGCTGTAGCATCGATAATCGCCTTATTGAATGCAAAATAAGGGTTTTCTTCTTTCAATAAATGTTGAGGAATTTTCTTAAGATCTGTATCAAGTCCGACGCAGAGGAATGAGCGACGAGACTTGATATTATCAATAAGTTCTTGTCTTGTCATAATATTTGTATATTTAATTTATAATTCAGCTTCTTTAAGTTTCTCGGCATTCTCAGCGATAATCAAATGATCAATACAATCTTGAATTTCGCCATCCATGAATGCGGCAAGGTTATATATAGTATAGTTTATGCGATGGTCGGTGATACGACCTTGAGGATAGTTGTATGTGCGTATTTTTGCCGAGCGGTCACCAGTCGATACCATTGTCTTACGACGTGATGCAATATCATCAAGATATTTTTGATGCTCCTTATCATATATAAATGTACGCAAACGAGACAAAGCTCGCTCCTTATTCTTCGGTTGGTCACGAGTTTCGGTACACTCAATAAGAATTTCCTCCACTACACCGGTATTAGGATTTTTCCAATTATATCGAAGGCGCACACCTGATTCTACCTTATTGACATTCTGACCTCCGGCTCCACCACTTCGGAAAGTATCCCACTTGATTTCACCCTCATGAATTTCTACATCAAATTCTTCTGCTTCAGGCAAAACAGCAACTGTAGATGCTGATGTATGCACTCGTCCTTGTGTTTCTGTTGCCGGGACACGTTGTACACGATGCACACCACTCTCATATTTCATTGTACCATAGACATCAGAACCGGAAAGAGCAAAAATTATTTCTTTAAAACCTCCTGCTGCACCTTCAGAGAAACTTGTCACAGCTAATTGCCACCCCTTCTTCTCTGCATATTTCTGATACATTCTGAACAAGTCGCCGGCAAACAGAGCTGCCTCATCACCACCCGTTCCACCACGTATTTCAACGATGGCATTCTTCGCATCATCAGGATCTGCCGGCACAAGAAGCAACTTTATTTCTTCTTCTAATTTTGGAATTTCTATATTTGCAACATCAAGTTCCTCTTTTGCCAATGCTCGCATCTCCTCATCGTTTTCAGAATTAAGCACCTCGTGTGCCTCTTCAATATTTGAAAGCAATTGTCTATACTTGCGTGTAGCATTTACAATCATCTCTAAATCATGATATTCTTTTGTCAACTTGACATATCGCTTCTGGTCAGAAATAACATTTGGGTCGGTAATCAATGTTCCGACTTCATCAAATCTGCCCTCTATTCCATCCAAACGTTCAAGTAATGATATCGTTGCCATATTGTTATATTCAAAATAAATTGCAAAATTAATAAATCGCGCCGACAATGACAAATTTATTCAGATTTCTCATCTTAAATACGCTTTACGAAACTCTTTTCTTTGAAAATTCATAAAAAGATCCTAATTTTGCTTAAAATTTAAATTTAACGTTATGGATAAGTATATGACCAAATTTTCGGTACTTGCATTGTGCCTATTTATAACATCAATCACATGCAATGCATTCACAAGAGGTCCAATCAGATATCAAAAGGTAGAAGTACCACTCATTACAGCCTTATTCGAAGAACGCGAAGCCATCGTTTATGGTCCGGACCAAGAAATCACCGGTGACATAGAAATTCCACAAAACGTCTCAACAACGTTGACAAATTGGAAAGTCACTTCCATACGCGAATATGCCTTCCAAAACTGCAAACTCACAGGTATTAAACTCGCCCCTGCCCTTCGCACAATTGGCAGATACGCCTTCCAAGACTGCGCTAATCTGAAAAAAGTAGAGACATCTCGTGGTCTGAAATTCATCGAAGCAAGCGCATTCTATGGATGCCGAAATTTAGAAACTTTCATTTTTGCCGAAAGCGTAAAATTAATTGGCGAACATGCCTTTCATAATTGTGAGAGTCTTAAAGAAGTCATCCTTTATGACGAGGTCTCATCTATCCGAGAATGTGCATTTTATAATTGTCGCTCACTGACCAAAGTAGAGCTAAATTGCCCTTTAACTGAAATATCTGTCGGCTGTTTCTCGTTCTGCTCTTCGCTTAAAGAAATCAAATTGCCTGATTCGGTCAGAAAAATTGGTCAGGATGCTTTCAATTACAGCGGACTCGAGACAATCTACATCGGAAGTAGAATAAAAGAAATCGATTATGGTGCATTTACATCAACAAATCTACACACCATTTACATCAACTGCCCTAATCCTCCGGAAGCATCAGGTTATATGGTCAACTATGGTGCAGAAAAATTCATCACCGTTCATGTTCCAAAAGGATGTAAAGGTTCATATCAACAGCATCAATATTGGAGAACCTTTAACATTGTAGATGATCTTTAAACAAACACATAAGATGAGCGAGAAAGTGAGTGGCACAACTTCCTCGCTCATAATTTGTTTTGCTCATCTCTTCTTTCAACTCGCCGACGCTCTTGCCGGTCGCCTTGCTGATTTCATTCAACGGGTTAAATCCGGCATTAATCATCTGATTAAAGTCCTGACCCATAAGTTTGCCGGTCGATTGCATCTGAGCAAACGCCAATGCCAACGATTGCAGCTTCTGACTGTCACCCATGGCGATGTCGCCGATCTGCTGCAAGGTCGAAAACGCTGCCTCACCCGACATGCCAAACGACATCATGGTTCGCTGTGCTTCCAATAATCCTGCCTTGTCGTAGGGCGTTACCTTGCCATACTCCGAAATCCTCTTATACATATCATCGGCGGCTTCGGCATTCCCTCCAAACAAGGTCTTCAGATTCATCAACTGCAATTCAGCAGCTGCTCCCGCTTCTGTAATGCCACTGAAGACTCCGTTGATTTTTTCGACATAATTACTCGCCATATCTAATGCAGCAAAGGTATTAGATAATCTTCCCAACCAGTTATTACAATCTTCAATTTTTGCTCTGAATCTGCCGGTACTATCAATCATACCTTCCATCTTTGCAAGAAGATTGCCCCCGATGTTAAATTGATAATCAAAAATATTTGCCATATCAAAAATTTTTTTTATATTTGCAACATAATTCAAATCAGAATAATATGATACCGGATTTCTTAATCTCTATAATAGCTTACGTAGCTGGAACAATACTTGTTTTAGGTGGCTTCTCTTTAGTCCTCGGGTTTATTAAATGCGTTATCGAATTTATTAAAAGCGACGGAGATATTAATTGTCGTCGTCCTTTTTAAATTATTGCTCATTGCTAAACATTTTTACCAGCATCTCACTCAGATTCCGAAGCCTCCATCGCTCAAGCCATAAAGCTTGTGCATAATGCTCTGCCCATTCTTCATAACCCCCATTCATAGGGTCTATACCTAAATTCGACCGTATTAAGGCACAACCTTTTTCAAATCCGTCTTCCTTATCACTATCTGAAAGCAGTTGCGCCTCTACAAGTTTTTTAGGCTTGACCGGCAACTGTTAAGCATCGCTCCCAATTGCTTAGTGGCCTCCAAAAAGAGTACTGCATCGCTACGCATCGCCGGACTTCCTCCCAACCAACAGTTGTCAAACATCACTTCCGAACAGCACCTAACTAAAAATCTTAATATTCTTATAAAAGGTTGCGTAATTAGAGAAAAATGTGTAACTTTGCAGTCGCAAATTAAGCCGGAAGGCAAAAATTTGCATTAACAAATTAATAATCAACTAAATACAAAACATTAAAAAGACAAGTTTATGGCAGTAAAGATCAGATTGCAACGCCGCGGTCACAAGCGCTATGCGTTTTATCCAATCGTAATCGCCGATAGCAGGGCACCACGTGATGGTAGATTTATTGAAAGGATAGGTTCTTATAATCCGAACACTAATCCTGCTACAATAAGTTTAGACTTCGATCGTGCTTTGTATTGGTTAGAAACAGGTGCACAACCTACAGACACAGTTCGCACTATTCTTTCACGTGAAGGCGTATTGCTCATGAAGCACCTTCGTGGTGGTGTTAAGAAGGGCGCATTTGGCGAAGAAGAAGTTCAACGCCGTTTCGACGCTTGGAAAGCACAACATGACAAGACTGTAGAAGCAGGTAAAGCACAAGACGCAGCTAAGAAAGCAGAAGATGCTAAAGCTCGTTTGGAATCAGAAGTAGAAAAGAACAAAGCAAAAGCAGAAGCAGTTGCTAAGAAGAAAGCTGAGCTCCTCGCTGCACAAGAAGAAGCAGCTAAGGCTGAACTCGAAGCTGAAAACGCTGAAGCAGCTGAAGAAACTCCTGCTGCTGAGTAACAAAGAAATCATGAGCCGGATGCAGAAATGCTCCGGCTTATTTTTTTAAATCGTTAGCTTTAATAATTCGAATTAAACCCCAAGAGATGATTTTTCAACAAAGTCATCTCTTTTTTTTATTTGCGCATACATTTTTTAGCATTTCAAATCAAAGTAGTCAGTATTGTGCTTTGAAAATTATGAATTAAGTATTATCTTTGTGCAATAAAACATAACAAGAAAAGAAGATGGTAACATTTTTCAAAAAAGGAACATCGCTTGTAATTGCTGTTCAAAGCGAAAAAAATTTAAGCGAAGAAACAATTTCGAAGTTGCAATGGCTCTTCGATGGTGCTAAAGCTCTTAAGTCAACACGCCTAAAAGGTAAATTCATAGGACCTCGACGCGAAATGATTACTCCATGGAGTACTAACGCAGTCGAAATAACACAAAACATGGGTATTGAAGGCATCCAACGTATCGAAGAATACATCTTAACCACAGATGAAGTTCCCACTCTCGACAAAATGCTACAACGCCTATATGATGGTTTGTCATCCGATATTTTCAAAATTACTCATGAGCCTGAAAAAATAATCCACATTGAGGACCTTGAAAGCTACAACATTTCAGAAGGTTTGGCTCTTTCTGAAGAAGAAATCGGCTATCTTCGCGGACTTTCAGAACGCATTGGCAGACCATTGACAGACTCTGAAGTGTTTGGTTTCTCGCAAGTAAACTCAGAACATTGCCGTCATAAAATCTTCAATGGCACATTCATTATTGACGGCAAAGAAATGCCATCTTCTCTCTTCAAGTTAATTAAGAAGACTTCTCAAGAAAATCCAAATAGTTTGGTTTCGGCATACAAGGATAATGTGGCATTTGTCAAAGGTCCTAAAGCAAAACAATTTGCTCCATGCAATCCTCAACAAGCAGACTATTTCGAAGAAAAAGACATTAAGACTGTCATCTCTCTTAAGGCCGAAACTCACAACTTCCCAACAACAGTTGAGCCATTCAATGGTGCTGCGACAGGAACAGGTGGTGAAATTCGCGACCGTCTTGGCGGAGGTAAAGCATCATTGCCAATTGCGGGTACTGCTGTCTATATGACATCTTACCCTCGCATTGCAGAAAATAGAGAATGGGAAAATGGTGCTCCTCTTCCACGTCCATGGCTCTATCAGACTCCGGAAGAAATCCTCATCAAGGCATCTAATGGTGCATCTGACTTCGGCAATAAATTCGGTCAGCCCCTAATCTGTGGTTCTGTTCTCACATTTGAACACGAAGAGCACAATCGCAAATTAGCATACGACAAAGTGATTATGCTTGCCGGTGGCGTAGGTTTCGGCACACAAAAAGACGCGCTCAAGGGCGAACCTAAACCGGGCATGAAGGTAGTAGTAATGGGTGGTGACAACTATCGCATCGGTATGGGTGGAGGTGCAGTTTCATCTGTTGAGACCGGTCAATACGACAACTCTATCGAGCTCAACGCTGTGCAACGTGCCAACCCTGAAATGCAAAAGCGCGTCAGCAACGTAGTTCGTGCACTTGCAGAGATGGACAACAATCCATGTGTCAGCATTCATGACCACGGCGCAGGCGGTCACTTAAACGCACTCTCAGAATTGGTAGAAACAACCGGTGGAAAAATCGATATGAATGCGCTACCTGTCGGTGACCCGACTCTTTCTGCTAAAGAAATCATAGGAAATGAAAGTCAAGAACGTATGGGTCTGCTTATGGATGAAAAACATATCGAAAACATTCGTAAAATTGCAGAACGCGAACGTGCTCCATTCTATGTTGTCGGCGAAACAACTAACGACAATCGTTTCGTATTTGAACAAAAGGACGGCAAATGCCCTATCGACCTTGCCATGTCAGACATGTTTGGCAACTCTCCAAAGACTGTCATGACCGACAACACCGTTGAACGTACATACCAATCAGCTGATTATACACAAAACGATTTAGATAAATACATAGAAAATGTGCTTCAATTAGAAGCTGTTGCATGTAAAGATTGGTTAACAAACAAAGTTGACCGCTCTGTTACCGGCAAAATAGCACGCCAACAATGCCAAGGCGAAATCCAACTTCCACTAAGCGATTGTGGTGTGGTAGCACTTGACTATCGAGGCAAATCAGGTATCGCAACATCAATCGGTCATGCGCCACAAGTTGCTCTTATCGATTCTGCCAAAGGATCTGTGATGGCTATTGCTGAAGCATTGACCAACATCGCCGGAGCACAACTAAAAGATGGTATTAAATCAATATCTCTATCTGCCAATTGGATGTGGCCATGTAAGAACGAAGGTGAAGATGCTGCTCTCTACAAAGCAGTAAAAGCTTGCTCTGACTTTGCTTGTGCTCTTGGCATCAACATTCCTACAGGTAAAGATTCATTGTCAATGACTCAAAAATATGGCAAAGATAAAGTATATGCCCCCGGGACTGTCATCATTTCAGCTGCCGGAGAAGTTAAAAACATACGTCGTGTAACAACACCTGTTGCACAACAGAAGAACTCTCAGTTGCTTTACATCGACATGAGTTGTGATGAGCTTAAACTTGGTGGTTCTGCATTCTTCCAGTCTCTTAATAAGCTTGGAGAAGATGCTCCGACAGTGAAGTGTCCGGAATACTTTGTTAAAGCATTCAATGCTATTCAGACACTCGTAGGTCGCAATCTCATCCTTGCTCAACACGATGTTTCAGCCGGTGGTCTATTCACTACATTGCTTGAAATGAATTTCGGTAACATTAAGGGTGGTATGAACATCTGTCTCGACGAGTTCAAAGATGCCGACATGGTGAAGATACTTTTTGCTGAAAACCCTTCTATTGTGCTTCAAATCGCAGACTCTAAACTTGAGACTGTCAAAGAAGTTCTCGACAAAGCCGGCGTATCATTCAAGAATATCGGTGAAATCAGTGACGAACGCACATTAACTATCAACAATGGTGACGATCAAAAGATGTTCTTCATCGACCACTTGCGTGATGTATGGTACCGCACATCATATCTTCTCGATCGCAAACAAAGCGGTGAAGCATGTGCTCGCAAACGTTTCGACAACTATCGCAACCAACCTGTCCGCTACACATTCCCAAAAGGATTCAGTGGCAAACTCTCCGACTATGGTTTGAAATTTGATCGTCCGGAAAAGACAGGTATTAAAGCCGCAATCATTCGTGAAAAGGGGGTTAATGGCGATCGCGAAATGGCCTACAGCCTCCACCTTGCAGGCTTCGATGTGAAAGATGTTCACATGACCGACCTCACATCAGGTCGTGAAACACTTGAAGACGTCAACATGATTGTATTCTGTGGTGGTTTCTCTAACTCCGACGTCCTCGGTTCGGCTAAGGGTTGGGCAGGAGGTTTCTTGTATAATGAAAAAGCAAAGAAAGCTCTTGAAAATTACTACAAACGCACTGACACTCTATCACTTGGCATCTGTAATGGTTGTCAATTGATGCAAGAGTTGAACCTCATTTGTCCTGAGCACTCTCGTCGTCCAAAAATGCTCCACAATGACTCCCACAAGTTTGAATCAAACTTTATATCTGTTGTTATTCCTCAAAACAACAGTGTGATGTTCGGTCCGCTTTCAGGTTCTAAGCTTGGTATCTGGATTGCTCACGGCGAAGGTAAATTCCAACTTCCTGAAAAACTATCAGAATATAATGTCATTGCTAAATACGCTTACTCACAATATCCTGCCAACCCTAACGGCTCTTATGCTTCAGTAGCAGGTATTGCGAGCGCTGATGGTCGTCACCTCGCGATGATGCCTCACCTCGAAAGAGCTATTTTCCCATGGCAATGTGGTCACTATCCGGCGACTCGTCGCAACGACGAAATCACTCCTTGGTTGACTGCATTTGTAAATGCCCGCAAATGGATTGAAGAAAATAAAAAATAAAACAATCAATATTCTTGAAAAAATATTTTTCAATATCATTTCTACACTATACCCCGGCTCTTGCAGTCGGGGTATTAGTCTTACTTCTGCTCAGTTCTTGCTTCACAGGGGTTGAAAGTACAAAAAAAATAGAATTAAGCAAAGAGGACATCAGGCAGACAAAAAATACGCCTGAAGATACTTTCCTCAATAAAATCATCCCGACACCTCACACTGAGTGGGAAATCGGTAAGAAATTTTTTGCGACAGACAATAGGACAGCGCTGATTTTCAATACAAACCACATTACATCCGACTACGAAAAATTAGGATTAGGCGGAAAAACATTGTCGTTTGCAGGCACTGATTATCAGACTATGCTTGACGGCTCTAAATCTATTGTCCTCAAATTTTCAGACGGTAGAAACATCTTTATTTTCAACACAAAACAAAATGCCGGACAACTATTCTATAGCTCTGAAATCCCTCTTATGATCGACCTTGAAATGGTAGATTCTGCAAAACAGATTTTGGTGGGATTGAGACTATGGACTATGTCTTCGTTATGGTATGACGTAAATGGAGAAAAGACCTCAGGACAAAAGTTTGTTCCTATCAGCATTATTGATGTTTTGCCGGGAGACAAGGTATTTCCAATCAAAGTCATATTCAAAGACTCCTCAGAGAATACGTATTCAATGCTGATGAATATCGGAAATAGTGGAGTAGATAGTCGCTCGTTTGCCAACCTATTCTCTTTATCCGATCCATACGAAAAATATACTCATATTGATAGCGAGATTTGGAATTTGATTCAGAACGGACAAATTCGAAACGGAATGACCAAAGAAGAATGTCGCCTTTCGCTCGGTTCGCCTAAGGAGGTCAACAAAGGACACAATTATAGCAGCACTCTCGAATTGTGGCAATACACCGATGGCGTGTATCTGCAATTTCAAGACGGACTTTTAGTAAACTTCAGACAATGAAAGACATGATTCAATACGATAAGGATATAACATCAATGACAACGTTCGGCATTCCGGCTAAAGCCAAATATTTTGCCGAATACTCATCAGTCAAAGAGCTTCGCGAAATCATTCGCAGCGACGAATTTCAGTCAAGCGAGATATTTCATATAGGTGGTGGCAGCAACCTCCTATTCCTTTCCGACTACGACGGACTGATACTCCACTCTGCCATCCGTGGCATCACCGACTATCGCAAGGACGATCAAACAGTGTATGTCATTGCCGGTGCTGCAGAAAATTGGACACAGTTTGTCGATTGGTGTGTTGATCATGGATACGCAGGATTAGAGAATATGGCATACATTCCCGGAGAAGTCGGCGCATCAGCCATTCAGAACGTCGGCGCATACGGAGTTGAAGCCAAAGATGTCATCTACAAGGTGGAATGCTACGACTTTGCCACCAATCGCGTCGTCACGCTCGAAAACAACGAGTGCCGATTTGCCTACCGCGACAGCATCTTCAAAAATGAAGCACGCGGTCGCTATGCAGTGCTGCGCGTCTGCTTCCGACTCAAACCGGCTACCATGGCTGAGCACCTCGACTACGGACCTCTCAAGGCTCTCAAGCAAGATGGTCGCGACTGCACCATCAGCCAAGTACGCGACGAAATCACACGCATTCGCAAGCAGAAACTTCCTGAGCCATCTGAACGTGGAAGCGCCGGAAGCTTCTTCAAAAATCCTATCGTACGTCGCAAATTCTTCGAAAGCAACCTGCTCGCTACCTACGGCGACAGCATCCCATACTACGATGTCGATGACGACCACGTCAAAGTGCCGGCAGGATGGCTCATCGAAAAAGCAGGCCTCAAGGGGCACAAACTCGGCAATGCACAAGTGTATGAAAATCAAGCGCTTGTCATTGTAAACAACGGTGGCGCGACAGGTCAGGAGATAGCCGACCTTTGCCAGCACATACGCCGCACCGTCCACGACACTTTCAACATCATTCTCCACCCCGAAGTCAACTTCATCGACTCGCGAGTGAAGGTGACAGTGCTCGGCAGTGGCACATCGAAGGGTGTGCCCGAAGCAGCGTGCCGTTGCAAAGTGTGCCGATCGACCGACGCTCACGACCGACGCTCACGAGCAAGCATCATGGTGCAGACCCATGGTCTCAACCTACTCATCGACGCATCTCCCGACTTCCGCGAGCAGGCTCTGCGCAACGAAATCACCGACATCGACGCTCTGCTACTCACCCACATCCACTTCGACCACATCGGAGGCATCGAAGACCTTCGTCCATATTGCGACGGCAAGGACATGCCTATATACGCCAAGGGCGATGTGGCTGACGAGCTGCGTCAGCGCCTTGACTACTGCTTCCGCGAGAAACTATATCCCGGCGTGCCTACCTATAAACTGCACATCATCAATCCCGACTACGACCTCAAAATCAACGGCGTGAAAATAACGCCTATCGTAGTCAATCATGGTCGTCTGCCAATCCTGGGCTATCGCATCGGCAACTTCGCCTACATCACCGACGCTAAGAGCATCGACAATGAAGAACTGCTCAAACTGAAAGGCGTCGATACACTGATAATCAACGCACTACGCTACGAAGACCACTTCGCACACTTCACCGTCGATGAAGCACTCGACATCATCGACCGAGTAAAGCCGCGACAGACCTACCTCACTCACATGAATCACGACATAGGCCTTCACCACGAAGTCATCACTCGCCTCCCCGACGGCGTAACCCTCGCCCACGACGGCCTTAAACTGACAGTCTGAACTCATCATTCTCTCTCAAAGGAGTCAAAAAGATAATAGTAGCTATATCGGATATAGCTACTATTTATATTATCACTCCGCTCGTTAATGCTTATCGGCAAGTGAGAGGACTATAAACTTTTACGGTCATTTTTCAACGTGAAAGTCGATACCACCTTCCGTGCCACAGCGATAGATTATAGGCTTACTGCCATCCTTGGTAACATCGGTCAGCACAAGTGGAAGGTGCTTTATAAAGACAACACAACTGAATGTGTACCCCTCCGACAATTTAGCATTGAGCGACTTATCGACTATCCACTTATTGCCTCCCAAATATCTCACCCACAATTGACGGCCTGGATTCCATGACAACCGTACTATAGCGTCCTTCTGTAAATCGGAGACATTCAGACTCTCATTGCAAATTATCCCGCTATTGTTTTCTACAGGATTGTTCTGACATTCGCAAAAATCGTCCCACGACTTAAAGCCGGCAAAAATAGAGAGAGAATGAAGAGTATATCGACTGGGGCTGATATTCTTATCAGTCTCTTGATAGCCCCAAAAGCGACGAAGGGTGGTGCCGCTCACCCTGTTGCCGGTAGCGTTTTCTATTACAGACGACAAATAATTAAAATCGTAAAAGACATGAGGTCTTTGTCCAAACACCATCTCTACCGCCTTGCGTAAGGCTTCATGCAACTCCTGTGATTTCTCCATCGTCAAATCTTTTTCAATTTACAAAATTACACATTTCGCAATAAGTGAGAAAATAAATAAGCAGATATACTCAAAATGGAGTAAAATGGAAGATGACACAAGAGGGAGGAAGAGTATGGAATGCTTAAATTTGCAATATGTTAGATAGTTTTAACCAAATAGTTAAAAATATTTAATACGGCATTATAAGCACTAACTATAAAACTTTTATATTAATTTAAATTTCATTCAACTATGATGAAAAGAAAAAATCTTTTGTTCAGAGGATTGTTGGCAGTTGCGGCAGTCCCTATGTTGATGGCGAGTTGCAACAGCGATGAACCTCGCCCGGAAATCAATCAGTATGTCACTATCGGACGCGTAGGCGTCGGAGAAATGGAAACTCGCGCTGGTTATGATGCGACCAACAATTTCCTTCCGACTTCAAGCACCGACTCATTGACGCTCTTCGTCAAGTCATCTCTCTCCGACCCTAAGTACAGCCGCGACTACCTCCAATTCACTTGCGATGGCTCAAAGTGGAGTACTAAAACACCTCTCGCTTGGGGTGGCAACACTGCTAAATGGAGCGCTTTCTACGGTACAACTTATCAAGATGTCTTTTACAATTCAAGTACTGAAAAGTATAATTTGCAATTCAAAAATATAGAGGATCCCCACAGAGACATATTGTATGCCTACGGCACAACTTCTTCGGGCAACATCGGCATCAATTTCAAGCACCTTAAAGCTAAGTTGAGATACAACTTCTATGTCGTATCCGGCAATGATCCTCTCCCATATATGAATGGTATAAACACAGCGAGACAATATTCTCAGTCGGAATTAAATGTTGGTGAAGATTTTACTATAGATCCAGAAGAAGGAGTATACTCTTTGAATTTTAAATTCATAGACTATCCTGAGCTTAAGGTTACCCCGGCAGAAGGCGCAAACTATAGCTATGAATATTTAGTCGTACCTGGTAGTACTTATGAAGATTATCTAGGAGAATCTAGAGTGATAGCAATAGATGCCCCAACCAATTATATTGGTACGACATCATTTTGCATACCGGGACAACTAATCATCGAATCAAACAAAATCTATGTCTTTGATATATATATCGCTGATAATGATGTAATTAAAGTCAATGCTACGATTAAGGCATGGGAAGATGAAGAATTTGCAACTAAGTTAGAAACAGAATAACAACTAAATATTTAGATTAAACTATGAATAAATTGAAAAATATAGCCATGATTGCATTCGCAGGATTGGCACTGACAGCCTGCAACAATAACGAAGAGCCTCAGATTGACAATGCAAAAATCCTAAAAATTGAGGCAAGAATATGCGGCGAAGAAACTCGCGCAAACACCGAAGAAAATGGCGATAAGTTCCTACCCGGAGACATAATTAAAATACCTGAGTGGTTATCTGGCGTGAGAAAATACATTCCATATATTACTAATGAAGGCACTGTAAATGGAGTAGCAACTTTTGTGCCCCAATCCGATGATGTTATATTTGGTAATTTTAAAGAAGGATATTTAGACAACGGAGATGAACGATGCACCGTTGAGGAATTCTATCTTCCTGAAGACCAAAGCACTGTCGAAAAATTAAGAAAAGCAGACTGGATAGTCGTAGATATGGACAATTGGCAGGCACACCAACTGAACATAAAAGAACGAACTTTAAACCTAAGCTTTGAACACAATTTGACGAAGGTGACAGTGGTGATTTCAGAATATAGCAACAACATGAGCAATGTGAATGTCGGTGAAGTGATACCTACAGACGCAACCATGTATTCCGTACCTGATGATAGATTGCTTAACGAAGACAGTAATATTGAAATTTCTCCTTTGATTACCCAGGATAAAACGAAAGGCAATCACAAGTTTACTGCTATTGTCTCATCCCATTGTTGTTGGGAAGAAGGTAAAACTATTTTGAAATTCAAATTTGAAGACATCGATTACATCGTCAAAGCTAAGGAAAAAATATCACGTTTTCCGGGTAAGCACATTATCATTAACATCAAATTGAATGGTAAGCAAACTGTTTCTCCAAGCCAAGTATCTGTCGCAGAGTGGGAAAATGGAGGAAATTATTCTACAGAAGTTTCTAATCCGAATTAAACTATCTGTTCGGCGTATGACGCTCGGCACTGCCAGCTCGGTGTCATGCGCCGAATACTTTTCATTAACTTAAAACTACAACTTATGCCTTTGCAAAGATATATCGATGCATGGGATGAGATAATTGATAAGTGGATGAACAATCAGAATGTATTGTCTCCATTGAAAGTCAGCAAAAAATTAGATATTAATTTTATGCCTGAACCATACAATGGAAACCCATTCGACTGCTCAATTGTGATGATAAACCTCAATCCCGGTCAAGGGCAACCTTATTTGGCATGGTCAGGACAAAACAACCCGACCTCTTGCGTTAGTCTTGTTAAAAACCAGAAATATAGTGGATTTGCCTTTCATTTTACTTTTCTAAATCCACAATCTCCAATATCTTCACCCGCATCCACTAAATGGTGGACAAGAAGAAAGGCATTTCTTAACAGATTATTGCAAATAAAAGGCATTGCTTCTAACAAAAATCCATTTGCGATTGAACTATGCGCATTACATTCTGATAGAATTGCCGGAATTAACTTTGGAAAATATTTGACTGCATTAAGATCAGTTAATCCCGATCTTGACCCAACCAATGTCATCGATATTGCAATCAAAAACTCCGATGCAAAATTTGGCTTTGCCGTCGGCAAACCTATCTACAACGCTCTTAAAAGCATTGGATATACCGATATTCAAATTCCTAACCACCACAATGTAAAAAACGCAAAAGGTAATCCCAACGCAAGACAGTTTGCTATGGTAGAAAGGAATGGTGCTAAAGTGCTATGCACATGGACAAGCGGTGGCAACTCATGTCCTTCGGCTGCATTCGATAGTTATATCAAGCAAGATATAATGCCACTTTTGCCTTGAATATATCGATCGACTAATATTATCGCGACAACTCCCTTGGATAGCCTTGGGAGTTGTCTTTTTTTTGTAATGGCAGGTAGCAAAACGCTGATGATTCAGAATTTTGTGCTAACTTTGTCGTTGGATTCTACGCCATTAAACTCTAAACAATAAAGATTCGCTCCTTTGAGTTCAGATTTTATATACACAAATATCGCCGATCGGAGTCGCTTTGAACGCATCGAAATCGTTGAGACGCAAGGCGCACTCTGCGACTATTTCGTTGTCACCAGCGAAGGCAAGAGTTTCTTTATGAAGCGTCTGAAAGATGAGCACTCCGCCGACAAGGTCAGCCGAAGCATTCTCGCCAAAGAGCATGAGATAGGCTGCACTATCGACCACCCCAACATCGTCAAACACGTTAGCATCAACGATGACGAGAATGGCTACTACCTGCTGATGGAAAACGTGGTCGGCATGACGCTCGACCGCTTTATCACCACCTATCCCGACTATTTCCATCGTCGCGCTAACCTCGACAAGTTTTTCAACCAGCTGCTCAGCGCATTGAAGTGTCTGCATGCCCACCACATCGTCTATAGCGACCTAAAACCCGAAAACATCATGTTGACTCAGGTGGGCAACGACGTGAAACTTATCGACCTCGGTTTCTGCATGACTAACGCCTACACCATGACTGCCGGCACTACCGAGGGATATTCAGCGCCGGAACAGATATCGAAAGGCGCACTCAACATCGCAACCGACATCTATGGCATCGGCAAAATCATCGAGTATATCGGTCAGAACATTCCCGACAGTCTGCCCAACATCTATGCGCGTATCATGGTAAAATGCACCAAGGAGCGACAAAAAGACCGCTTTCAAGACACCGATGAGATAGTGCATCTCATCAATCGTCGCCGACACGTCATCCGCAAATCGACGATTTGGGCTGTCTGTTGCGTAGTGATGTTTCTGGCAATTCGCACCATCGCCTACACCGAGGTGTTCAACTCATGGTGGGACAGTTTTGAGATTATCACGCCCAGCGTGGAGCACGACACACAAGACACCTCTACGCTATATCGCATTCTTAGCGAAAAGGATAGAACGTGCGAGGTGGTGGGACACACGACCAACCCTAATGCCTATATCAACCCCACCGCCGTAATCGACGGCAAGACGTATCGCGTCGTTCAGATAGCCGACGAGGCATTTGCCAATAAGAGCTACCTTCGCTCGGTCTATATCTGTGAGGGCGTGGAGGCTATCGGCGTGCGTGCTTTCCGACACTGCTCCAACCTTGTGTCGGTCACTATCCCGTCAAGCGTTAAGGTCATCAAGAATGGTGCGTTCTTCGAATGTCGCAGTCTGACAAGTATCAAACTCCCGACAACTATGACCTGCATCGAGCGTGGAGCATTCGCCGGAACAGGAATCAGCAATATCACTATTCCGGAGGGCATCACTCGATTGGAACTCGACTTGCTGGGCAACTGCGAATTTTTGGAAAGCGTTGACCTGCCGAAATCGCTCACACTCATTGATCGAGGCGTTTTCTTCAACTGCCCGGCACTGACTCAAATCACTATCCCCGAAAATGTGGAGTCGCTCGGCGAACTGCTATTCTGGGACTCCGACAACCTTAGAGACATCTACAACCACGCTGTCACTCCTCAACAGATAACACCATTTCATCGCAACATCGCTCAACTGACGGTGCATGTGCCGGCAGAGTCGGTAGAAGCCTACAAAGCGGCTCCGATCTGGAGAGACATGACCATCGTCCCCCTAAAGGAAAGCAAGTAATCCCCTCGCCCCCTCCCTCTATGACAACAAAATACCCCGGGGGTAACCACGACGCTCGGTGCATACCTCGTGCCGGAGTCGGTGCATATCAGTACATAGCGAGCAGTGGGCGATGATGGTCTGCAGATAGAGTGATACGACATGAGGGGCGATACCCCGAAGGGGTATAACCTCGATAACCGGTGGTCAGTGAGCGAAGCGAACGCCACCACCGGCAACAACTACACACATCCCCACCTACCCCGATAGTGGTTGCACATAACCTGACGGACACACATAGATGCTATGTACCTTTTCCGACATATAGAAACAAGGCAGGCGACCTCGATGAAGCCGCCTGCCTGTATGTATTTACGATGATTTGCTTGGGGATTATCCGCCGAAGTCGTCGTAGTGGATGTTTTCGGGATCGACACCGAGCGAGTAAAGCATCTGATTGACTGCGTTGCTCATCATGCCCGGACCACACATGTAGTACTCGATATCTTCCGGCGCAGGGTGATCCTTGAGATAGGTGTCGTGCATCACTTGATGCACAAATCCCGGCGTATATGCCACTCCGGCAGCATCGGCAGCAGGGTCGGGACGGTCGAGCGCAAGGTGGAACTTGAAGTTAGGGAAATCCTTCTCAAGTTGGAGGAAATCTTCGAGATAGAACACTTCGTTGAGCGCGCGAGCACCATAGAAGTACGACATCTTACGGTCGGTGATGTGCAACGTGCGTGTCAAGTGCATAATCTGCGCTCTAAGCGGAGCCATACCGGCACCACCACCCACCCATATCATCTCTGCCTTAGAGTCGAGATTTGGATGGAAGTCGCCGTAAGGACCACTCATCAGCACCTTATCGCCCGGTTTGAGCGTAAAGATATAGGACGATGCGATGCCCGGAGGCACGTTCATGAAGCCTGTCTGCGGAGCGCGTTTCATCGGAGGCGTCGCAATACGCACAGTCAGCATGATGCGGTCGCCTTCAGCCGGATAATTGGCCATAGAGTAGGCGCGAATAGTCTCTTCGTCGTTGTTGCATTTAAGGTCGAAAAGTCCAAACTTCTGCCATGCAGGCAAGTATTCGTCTCCGATGAGCGACTTATCGATATCCTTGTCGTAGTCGATCTCATATTTCGGTATTCTGATTTGAGCGTATGAGCCGGGGAGGAAGTCCATGTGCTCGCCTTCCGGAAGCTTGACAATGAATTCCTTGATGAATGTAGCGACATTGCGATTGGAAATGACCTCGCACTCCCACTCCTTGACATTCAACGCCGACTGATCGACTTCGATCGACATATCTCCCTTGACTTTCACTTGGCAGCCGAGACGCCAGTGGTCTTTGGCCTGCTTGCGAGAAAAATGCACCGATTCGGTAGGCAACATCTCTCCCCCACCTTCAGGCACTTGCAACTTACATTGCGCACAACTACCCTTTCCGCCACATGCCGACGAAAGGTGAATGCCATTGTCAGAGAGTGTTGCCAGCAATGTCTTACCGCTATCGGTCGTTATCTCTTGCGAGTCGTTAATCTTGATTTTGACCTGACCTGAAGCCACGAGAAATCGTTTAGCAACCAATAGTATGACGACAAGCACCAATGTGATAGCGACAAAGATGCCGACTGCCGCAAGGACCGAATTCCAATCTATATTTGAAAACATACGATTATCATATTATAGTTTAATACCCAAGAAACTCATAAATGCGATGCCCATTAAGCCGGTGATAATGAAGGTTATACCGATGCCCTTCAATGGTGCCGGCACATTGGAATAACTCAGACGTTCTCTGATTGCAGCTATACACGTAATTGCCAACAACCAACCGATACCGGAGCCGGCTCCATAAACAGTTGCAGACCACGCATCCGGAAAATCGCGTTGTTGCATAAACAGTACCGCACCCAATATAGCACAATTCACTGCTATCAATGGCAAAAATATTCCCAATGAGTTATACAACGACGGAGCATATTTCTCTACCACCATTTCTATAATCTGCACTAAAGCAGCTATGACTGCGATAAACATTATCAAACCTAAGAAACTTAAATCGGTCGTTACATACTCCGGACCTAACCATGAAAGAGCTCCAGGCTTCAATACATATTCATTGATTGTCCATGTTACCGGTAAAGAAACTATCAACACAAACAAAACAGCAATACCCAATCCAAATGATGTCTTTACATTCTTAGAGACTGCCAAAAAAGAACACATCCCCAAGAAGTAGGCAAATATCATGTTGTCGATAAAAATCGAACGTATAAACAGATTCAGATTTTCCATATCATTCTATCCTTTCTATTTTTCTTGCAAATCCTTATTCCTTGATCGATGAACCCAGATAATACAAGCAACTGTTATCAATGCCATCGGTGGCAGAATCATCATACCATTATTCATATATCCTGCATCATACCACGATTGAGGTACTACCTGGTAACCTAACAATGTACCCGAGCCTAATAATTCTCTGAAAAATGCAACTATTGTCAAAATTATGCCATAGCCCAATCCGTTGCCTAAGCCATCCAAAAACGATAACCATGGGCCATTATTGAGAGCAAAGGCCTCGAGACGTCCCATCAATATACAGTTGGTGATAATCAAGCCAATAAAGACTGATAGCTGCTTACTAACATCGTATGTGTATGCCTTCAATATTTGATCTACAACCACTACTAATGCCGCCACAACCACTAACTGAACAATAATTCGTATCGAATTAGGTATGGTCTTACGCATTAATGATATTATCACATTCGACAATGCCAATACAGCCACAACTGATATCGACATGACCAATGCCGGTTCTAATTTGGCTGTAACAGCAAGTGCTGAACATATACCCAATATCTGAACAATTACAGGATTATCCTTTGACAATGGGTTAAAAAATGCCATTTTTGATGCTTTTGAAATTCCCATAACTATTGCTTATCTGATGTTTGTAAATTCTTTAAATAGTTTTCATACGGGGCAAGTGAGTTTTCCAACATTTCACTGACTCCTTGACTTGTGATTGTGCCACCACTGATGCCATGGACGTATTCTCTGTCAGTCGGTTCTTGTCCGACCTTAACCACTGCGACTGATTTAAACTCATCGCCACTAAAGACCGACTTATCGATAAATTGATTTTGAAAATCAGGTTTTTCAATCTCGGCTCCAAGTCCCGGTGTTTCACCTTGATGTGCAAAATACGCACCATATATTGTCCTACCATCAGAATTGAATGAGACATACCCCCAAATCGGACCCCATAATCCTGCTCCATAAATCGGTAATATATATTTTTGCCCTTTATCCGTTTCTGTTACAAAAACCGGCAAAACTCTATCATCCGGATTTTTCTTAACCTCATCAGCGATATTCACGTCAAAAGGAGCAATATCTGTCGATATTCTTTCGCCATTTGAGCCAACATTAAAACTTTCTTTTACATACCTATTATATAATTCTGCAACAGATTCTCCCTCATGTGGAGCTATTAATACTGCTGCCAGAATTTGCTTTCTCTTATCGTCTGCGATATTCTCATCTTGCATTGGTTTCAATGCTTGGTAAACTACCGATAACAGCACACCAACCAAAACGACCAATCCAATCGAATAAATCAACGTATAACTATTGCTTTGTCTATTCATAACTAAATATATTTTGTTATACATTATTCTTTGCTCTATTCAAGCGTTTACGAATATTTGCTTCCACTACACAATAATCAATTAATGGAGCAAAACAATTCATCAATAATACGGCAAGCATCGCACCTTCAGGATAACCGGTATTATAGCATCTGATAAGTATTGCGACTACGCCGATTAAAAATCCGTAGATATATTTCCCTATATTTGTGCGACATGCCGTAACTGGATCCGTCGCCATAAATACAATTGCAAAAGCAAATCCACCAAGACATAATTGCTGTATCGGAGATACATACGTCGCCGGATATAATGGCGATGCAAAACTATTTGCAACCCATGACATCAAAAATCCACCAACCACAGCCGAGGCAACAATCCTCCAGTTTGCTACTCCCGTAATCAATAAAATTGCAGCGCCAATCAATATACACAATGTCGATGTTTCGCCCCATGAACCCGGGATCAGACCAATGAAAGTGTCCCAGAATGTCAATGGCTCACCCAATACGTTGGTCAGATGCACTGCGCCCTGAGTTGATGATGCAATCTGACCAAGTGGCGTTGCTCCGGTAAAGGCATCGACAGCAGTAGAACTGCCTAATGACACAAAAACTTCATCACCACTCATCTTCGATGGATATGCAAAAAACAAGAATGCTCTGGTCACTAATGCCACATTCAAAAAGTTATAGCCGGTTCCTCCAAATACCTCTTTTGCAAAAATTACAGCAAAAGCTGTAGCTATAGCAATCATCCATAATGGAGTATCAATCGGACATATCATCGGAATTAATATTCCTGATACCAAAAATCCTTCTTGTATTTCATGTCCTCGAATTTGAGCCACAATAAATTCAATACCCAAACCGACTGCATACGCAACAACAATTTGAGGCAATGCTTTTAATAATCCATAGTAAAACATCTCGACAAATGACATATCAGCCGCTACTGCCAACGAATGTTGATATCCGATATTATACATTCCGAACAATAAACATGGCAGTAATGAAATCACAACCATAATCATCGTACGTTTTGAATCATTACCGTCGTGAATATGAACTCCACGCTTCGATGTGTCATTTGGTGTAAATAAAAATGTATAAAAACCATCAAAGACGGAATGTAATTTCTCAAACTTTCCACCTTTTTCAAATTGAGGTTTTATCTCATCTATTTTCTTCTTTATTGATTTCATCATGTTATACTTTTGATATTAAATCAATTTAGTTCCTTATATAATTTGTCAAGTCCTTCTCTTACAATCCTTTGCAATTCCAACTTCGATGTATCTACAAATTCAGCCAAAGCAAAATCCTCAGGAGCTACCTCATATATGCCCAATTGCTCCATCTTATCAATATCAAAAGCCAATATAGCCTTAATCAAATACTCCGGATAAATATCCATAGGAAACACCTTATCATATTCGCCACTGACAATCATTGCTCGCTCTCCACCTTTGAGTCGTGCATCAAAGCTAAATTGCTTAGACAATCCTCTTAAAAATGCCGGGAACCAATGCTTAACACTATAGCGCATAGGATTAACTGATGCCCACCCCATAAATTCGTCGGCAGTGTTTCCTTCCGGAATAACTGTCACTTGACGATAAGGATAACGTAAAAATCCGTCATTCAGATTTACTTTATAACCTGTAAGAACATTGCCGGAAATAATACGCACATCACAATCATCATTTATGTTATTTGTCAATAATGAAGATATTGATACACCAATATTTGTCTTAACCAGACGTGGTCGGCAAACCTTCTCGCCGGTAATTGCCACCACAGCAGACGAATCAAACGTTCCATATTCCATCAAGTATCCAATTCTCTCTACAGTGCGAGCATCAAGACTCCATACGACTTCACCCTTATTAATAGGCTTAATTGCTGCTATTTGAACACCGACATTACCTGCCGGATGCGGACCATAATACTCCGTCACATTCGCAACAGTTGATGAAATTCCTGAGCCATACTTGACTCCCAAATAGACCTTTCCGTCAGTCAATTTTGATAGTGTCTTAAGTCCGACTTCAAGTATTCGTGTATCATTCGATGTTAGAATTTCCGACGCAAGAGGTGATGAATCAAATGCAGTGACAAAAATATCTCTTGGCTTTACATCCGGATTTGGTATTATATCATATGGACGCTGACGCATCATCGCCCATAAACCACTTCGACACAACAAATCGATAATTTCAGCAGCCACAGTCGGCTTAACATGTAATACCTCTTCATTAGAATCATCCTTTTCTATAACGACAGCTTCAATTTTCCGACGTTCTCCTCTGACAATATCTCTCACATATCCACTCACCGGGGAGCATATATTTATCTTTGCCAAATCCTTATCATGCAAGATTGGCGACCCTTTTTGCACTTTATCACCAACCTTCACATCCAATTTCCAAATATATCCAAGATAGTCATCAGGCACAATTGCAAATTCTGAGGCGAGAAGTTCTTCTGCTTCTTTATTAGGAATAGCACCATATAAATGGATATCCAATCCTTTTTTTATTCTTTTTACTTCAGCCATAAAATTCTATTAGCTATAATTAAGTACATAAACAAAACAATTTACTTACTAAATTTGTTGTTAGCTGTTTTTTTATTTTACAAAATTAAAAAAAATCAGACATCTACCAAAGCAGATGCCTGATTTTTTATTCTAATTTTTATTTATTATTTCAACCCTTCAACAAATGATCTATAAGCATCATTATTAGGATCAATCTCAAGATATTTATAGAAGTAACTTTTAGCTGTTTCTACATCATTTTGTTCAAGATAATAATTGCCAAGATAGTTGAACACAACTTTTGCATCTGATGCAAATTGAGCCGCATTTCCTTCATTAACGATTATATCACAAGCCTTTTTGTATTCATCAAATGCTATAACTGCAACCTCTGCTTCATTTGCACGTTGAACTTTTATATCGCCAAGCATCTTATATCCACGTGGAACTGTAGGATATTTTTCAGCTAATTCTTGTGCAATAGCAGTAGCTTCATCAAACAATGCATTAGAGCGATCTGCATCTGTTGCCTTTGCTTCGATAGCTCCGTAATAGCAGAATGTTGCATACTGAGACTTATCATTAAATCCAGGATTTGACAGATTTGCTATATAACCCTTATATGTATCTGCTGCCTTTGCAATTTGATTTTGTTCTACATAAAGCATTGCCAAGCTCTTATAGAAAGAAGCATTCTCCGGCATTTCCTTAATACCTTCTTCTAACACAGCTATTGCTTTGTCGTATTGCTTCGCATTTTTAAATTCATCTGCAATTAATGTGTAATCGATTGCAGCAAATCTGTTTGTTTCATTATGATTTGCAACCAAAGCCTCTGCCATTGGCAATAATTGGTCTTTCATTTCCGGCAACTGCGCTGCATTCATGAATTGATAACGTTGAGCAGTAAAGTTTGCAGAATTTTCTGCTAAAAGTTTAGTAGCAAAATCATAACCGGCTTTATAGTCACCACTGAAGAATAATAGGAAAGCATATCTATCTTCGTCTTGTTTGAAGTGGTTAGGATTTTTTACATATTTAGCATATTCGACAACAGCTTCCTTGTAATTCTTTGTATCGTAATATTTATCAGCCAATTCGCGCTGACCAAGTGCAGAAGTAGGATTCAATGCGAGCAATTTCTTCAACATATTAATTGCATAAGTTGGATTTAGCTTCAAATACATTGATGCACCCTTAACGTATGCTTCTGTTGCTGAAGGCTCATATGTTGTAGCCATTTCATATTGTGATGCTGCTTTACCCCAATCACTCTGATCTGCTGCCATATCACCAATCAACATATAGAAGTCCGCATCCTTTGGAGCAAAATTATCAGATGATTTTCTTACTTTATCAAGTTTTTTCTCAATCTCTGCAGAATATGCTACAGGATCAGAATTATAATAAGCACGTGCTACTGCTACATACACTGACAAATCTTTTTTTGCCAACTTTTCTGCCGCCTTAAACTGCTTTTCTGCTGCTTTAGGAAGATTATTTGCTAAATCAATAGCTCCTAAGCCAACATAGTTATAAGCATAATTGGCATTTGACTCAATACCCTTATTGAACAATTCAAGTGCTTCTGTATTATTTCCTTCTTTCATTGCAATGCAACCAAGATAATAATACGATGCAGCCTTATCTGTATCAGCATTATTAATGTTTCTGATTAGAAGTTCCTTAGCATTCTTGAATTGGTCTGCCTTGTAATATTCAATACCATCCTTGTAGCCTTGTGCCACTGCAGTAATTGAAGCTCCTGCTAAGCAGAGCGTAAGTAATGACTTAAATTTCATATTATTAATTGTTGATTATAGTTATTAGTTTTATTTTCTGACAATTATTTTTCAACTTGGTTTATTTAAGTTCAACCAATCGTGTATGCACATGATATGGCATTATTCCTGTCTGCGATATGATTTTTTGTCCTATAAATCCCGTAACAAACGAATAGAATCCATGTGTTAATGTGGCATTCGAACCGGTATTAATCATATAAACTTTTCTATATAATGGATACTCACCACTATTTATATATGCTTGATAAGGTTTAAATCCTTCCAATTCGTCCGGTTTTGACACTTTTAAAATTTTTACATCATCTGTCAAAACTGTTGAAATAGTGTCTGAACCATTCTTTAAATTATGTACACGCTTTTCGATTGGAATTTCACGTGCTGTTTTTAAATCCGATGCCAACCAACTGACACTGATGATTCCTAACGCGTCTTTGTCATTTTTTACTATATCAAAGACCTGACCATTTGTCTTTTGTGCATAAGCATTCTTTGGGAATGTTCCATTCTCGCCAATGAATTTATCTTTCATAAATTTCAATGTAGATGACCCCGGATTATCAAATACGATTTTTATTGTATCAGCATTATCCCATCCGATTTGTCGCCAATTAGATATTCTACCATTCAATATATATTTTATATCATCCATTGACAATTGACTTATCGGATTTTCCTTATTTATTATTAAAGCGACTGCATCAACAGCGATACAATGCAACTTAACAACTAAACGATGTTTTGCTCTGATATAATCCTTTTGTTCTTGTGTCATCTCTCGAGTGACAATTATCGAACTTGTCTTATTCTCAAGCAACGCATCAATAGCCTCAACTTCACTGACATAATACGGAATTATTGATGCTTCAGGATAATGATATTCAAAGACTTGGATTTCTTCCTCAAGAATATTCTTAAAACCCTCATCACAATATATGGTAGTACTACCTTTGCTATAATCGCCTTTTTCTATTGGTCCACACGATACATTGCATACAGACAATACTATAGATATAAAAATAAGAAGTACAGAACTTTTTATACTCATAGAAAAAAAATATTAATTCATACCCTTAAATAATCTATAACCTCGCCATAGGCCATAAATAGCAAGCAATACGCCGACAATATTTCCAATCATTTCCGGCAATATTTCTTTAAAATACCCCATTAGGAATAATGTTCCCATTCCGAGATATACTAAAATCATAAATATGCCAAATACTATACGTGCACCTTTTGGCAAGTGATTACCATTTCTATTTCTACTTTCCATATTACTAATATTAATTGCTAAATATAAATATCAACACGCAATTAATTATTTAGTTTAACTCAAGATTGCGTAAATTTTCGTGTAAAGGTAGTAATTTTATTTGGATTACCCAACTTGTTTGAATTAATAATTCATAAAAGAAAATAATATAATAAAATATAATAGAAAAAGGTCAGACACAACATGTCTGACCTTTGATTGAGTATCAATTACAAATTATTGTTCTTGAATTCTGAATGTCACAGGGAGGTTGTAGTAGCAACGTACGGCTTGACCATTGTTCTTACCTGGTTGCCATTTTGGCATTGCTCTGACAACACGCATTGCTTCCTTATCAAGGTCTTTATCTACACCCTTAACAACTTGAACATTACCTACTGATCCGTCCTTCTCAACAACGAACTTCACAACTACACGTCCTGAGATACCGTTATCAAGAGCAATTTGTGGATAACGAATGTTGTTGCTCAACCATTTCATCAATGCTGCTTGACCACCCGGGAATTCAGGCATTTGTTGTACAGCAACAAAGATTTCTTCTTCCTTAACAGGTTCCGGTTCCGGTTCCTTAACTACAACAACTTCTGCAATAGCTTGGAACTTATCAGCATCGTCTGAACCATCTTGGTTAACAACACCACGTGCAGTGTTATCTTCCTGTTGAGCCTCTTGGTCCATAATTTCGTTTTTCACTTCTTCAGCGTCAACGATTGCAATCTGTGTTACTTGCACAGTCGCAAGGACTTCTTGAGGCACTTCAATTTCAGGTTGTTCAAATTTTTGTTCTTCAATCTCTTCTTCCTCTTCAGGAACTTCTTCCATTTGAGCAAGTTGAGCTTGCGACATTTGTTCCGCTCTTTGTTTAGCTTCGATAGCAGCTTGTTCTGCTTGATAATCTGAATACAAAGACCAAGCATAAATAAGTCCTGCTACGACTAAAAGACCGATTAGTACATATACCGAAGCCAATGTGTGACGGCTTTCACTATTTTTACGGAGAACGTATGCACCAAATTCTTTATTTTTGCCTTCGAAAATAAGGTCACGCCATTCTCTCGAGGTTAGATCTACATTCTTTGCCATAGTTCTTTTCTACATTTAAAGGTTAATAAATCTAACATCATTCATCGCGATGATTGTTTTGGTAATCAATTAGCATAACTGAGTCAACACGTGTCATGTTGTCAATCTGATATTTCGAAATTGAGTTGATTTGCATCTCGTCAAGAATCGAAACAAGACTTCCATATGAAGCTTGATTTGTTGACTTAATAATGATGACAGGCTTTTTAAGTTTATCGTCACGACGTACTTTTCTTGCAAGGCTGTCAAATTGCGCTTGATTGATTTCCTCCTTACGGAACCTATCTTTCAACTTATTAATCTCAACAAGTACTTCTTTGTTACGTTGTTGGATAATTTCACGGATACCTTGTGCAGTTCCATCAGGATTATTAGCAAGAAATTCTGACTTTTGCAAGTTATTGTTTGCAGAAAGTACATTACCACCTTCATCAAACATACCGGCATCACCACCAGGTTTACCAAAGAAATAGTAAACTTCGTTGACTACTTTACCGTTGACAGTATCAACATCGAAAGAGCCTTTCTTGCGTTTTGCATCAAGAATAATAGTAACCGCATCGTCGGCAGAAGCCTGCGACATGTTCTCTACATTATCCACTTTTTCGTTTGAAGGAAGTGCAATATTGAGAGTTTGCGATTTAATCATTGTAGTACACAACATGAAGAATGTAATAAGCAACATGTTCATGTCAACCATCGGAGTAAAGTCCACACGGATCTCCATCTTTTTCTGGTGGCTCTTGCCTTTGCCATTGCCACTATCTTGTGCTATTTCTGCCATGTGTTATTCTCCTTCATTCTTTAATGCTGTTAATAATGTGAATTTGTTCATGTGAATTGTTTGGAGATTGTCCATTACAGTGTGAACAACTTCAAATGATGTATTTTGGTCTGCTTTGATAGCAACACCGGTACCATCTTTGATAGCAGATGTCAAAGTCTCATTATCAGACTGACGAATTGCTCTCATCCACATTTGAAATTCAGTTTCATTTTCTTGGTTCATAGAAATTGGAATACCAGAAACGTGGTTAGGGTTACCGTCCTTACCTTGTAGCCAATTGTCTTGATCACTTGGATCCAAGTCAAGGAATTCACTCATTTGCGCCAAAGGCACTCCAAAAGCGTTGACTTTACTAAATGCGAGCTTTTGTTGCGGTGTAAAGCTTATTTTGTTCTTATGCGACTCATTGTAGATTTGAGCTACTTTGTCGAGCAATGCCATTCTCATGTTTTGGTTAGACCATTGTGCAGAGGTGTCATTGTGCATTGTGAGCCAAATTTTTCCTTCCGGACTTACAAGCACCTGTACATAGTTAGTTTCTTGAACTTTTTCTTCTGACACAGATGCCGGTGTAATCACCGTTGTAGGTTCCTTTGCAAGGAAAGTAGATGTCAACATGAAGAAGGTAAGCAAAAGCACAGTAACATCACTCATCGCTGTCATGTCGATGAATGTGCTCTTCTTTTTCATTTGTACTCTTCCCATATTGCTATGATTTTAATCGATTTAAATAAAATTAATTATTTAGATTGTTTACATTGCTGATTAGTGAGTAGCAGCGAAAGTAGCAACAATTGAGAAACCGATTTCGTCGATAGCGTATGTCAAGTTGTCGATTTTGTTTGTATAGAAGTTATATGTGATAACCGCAAGAGCACCTGTTGCGATACCGAATGCAGTATTTACAAGCGCTTCAGAGATACCGGCAGAAAGAGCTGTTGAGTCTGGAGAACCAGAAGTTGCCAATGCTTGGAATGATTTGATCATACCCATAACGGTACCGAGAAGACCTACAAGTGTACCAAGAGTTGTAAGTGATGCTACAACTGGAAGGTTTTGTGTAAGAGATGGCATTTCAAGAGCAGTAGCTTCTTCTACTTCGTTACGAAGTGTAGTAAGTTTTTGTTCTTTGCTAAGTTGAGTGTTAGCATCCATTTCTTTATATTTCACCAATGTGTTGTAAACAACAGATGCAACAGAACCTTTTTGGTCTTTGCAGCGTGCCATAGCTTTGTCGATTTCGTTTTTAGCAAGGAAACCTTTGATATCAGCAACGAATTTAGATGTGTTGCCTTTACCTTGAGCTGAAGAGATAGCGATCCAACGTTCAACGAAAAGAACGATCACTGTAAGGAACAATGTTTGAAGAATTGGCACGATAAAACCACCGTGGTAGATAGTACCAAGAAGGTTAAGTGGGTGATTAGCTGTGTCACCACCTTCAAAGTTGTTTGGGTTACCAAGAACAAAGATAAACACACAAAGAGCAACTACAAAGCAAAGGCAGATAACTGCGAATGCACTACGAATACCACGTACGTTGCTGATTTTTTCTTCTTTTTTTGCTGCTGGTTTTGCAGCTGGTTTTTGAGATTCCATAAAATTTAATTAATTAGTTTGTTAATATTTAGTTATCTAATTTTATTCCTATTTAAATGAATTTTTAACAATCTTTATTTAAATACAATAAATCTTTTATTCATATTCAAACAAGATTAGTCAAAATCAACGCAAAATTACAATTAATTTTGTGAAATACAATAATCGAAGTTGAAAATTTTACGTTAAAAAATTTTTTAAGCAAGGTTTGTAATGAAGAGTTTGAGTTTATTCCTCAATCCCTTCATTACATATTTCTATTTATTAACGACTATTTTATCCTTTTATTGCTGCAATACCTGGAAGGACTTTTCCTTCGATTGCTTCCAATAATGCGCCACCACCGGTTGAAACATATGATACTTTATCAGCCAATCCGAATTTATTAACACATGCAACTGAATCACCACCACCAACGAGGGAGAATGCACCATTGTCTGTCGCTTCAACGATAGCTTCAGCAATAGCACGTGAACCTTCTGCAAAGTTATCAAATTCGAATACTCCGGCCGGGCCATTCCAAAGGATTGTCTTAGCTTCCTTAATTGCTTCTGCAAACATTTCGCGTGTCTTAGGACCGGCATCCATACCTTCCCAGCCGTCAGGAATATCGTTTGTTGGAAAAATTTGACGGTTTGCATCGTTACTAAATGCATCACCGGCTACACAGTCAACTCCAATCACCAAGTTTACACCCTTTTCCTTAGCCTTAGCAATAATGTCAAGTGCAAGATCAAGTTTATCATCTTCGCAGATTGAAAGGCCGATTTTGCCACCTCTTGCCTTTGAGAATGTGTAGGTCATACCACCACAGAGGATCAAGTTATCAACCTTATCCATAAGGTTTTCGATAATACCGATTTTTGTTGACACCTTTGAGCCACCCATGATAGCTGTAAATGGGCGCTTGATATTGCTCAACACGTTATCGACTGCATTGACTTCTTTTTCCATAAGGTAGCCGAGCATCTTGTGGTCAGCATCGAAGTAGTCAGCGATCACAGCTGTCGAAGCGTGTTTACGGTGAGCGGTACCGAATGCGTCATTTACATACACATCAGCATAGCTTGCCAATGTCTTGGCAAAATCCTTTTGTCTTTGCTTCATTTCTTTCTTTGCATCTTCATATGCAGGATCTTCTTTTTCTATTCCGACAGGTTTACCCTCTTCTTCCGGATAGAATCGAAGATTTTCAAGAAGCAACACTTCTCCCGGTTTAAGAGTAGCAGCTTCTTCAAATGCTTTTCCACAATCGGGTGCAAATTTAACTTCTGCTCCTAACGCTTGAGCCACAGCGTCTTTGATTTGAGAAAGACTATATTTAGGATTTACTTTACCTTTTGGCTTGCCCATGTGCGACATTATTATTAGAGAACCGCCATCAGCAAGAATTTTCTTCAATGTAGGAAGTGCTCCTTTGATACGTGTGTCGTCTGTGATTTTACCGTTGTCATCTAATGGAACGTTAAAGTCCACACGAACGATTACTCTTTTTCCGGCAAAATTGTAATTTTCAATATTAACCATAGTCTGAAAAATTTATAAGTTAAACTGTTTATACTCTACAAATATCCGCACGAATATATACGTACGGGAAATTCATGTTGCGAAGTTACTAAATTTAACTGATAAAACAAACATCAAAACGATATGTTAGCATTTTTTTGTTTTTTTTCGATATTCAGAGCTGATTTTTTGCTATTTCAGGTTGATTTATGTAATTTTGTATTTAATAATTTATGCTTACTACATTGTTATGACATCAGCTATCAAAGATATATACGATAATATATTCGGCTCTGATCCTTCCTCTATTGAAGAAATTGCTGCAGGAGGGTCTAATCGAAAATACTATCGCGTATTTGACTCTCTCGGAAAAAGCGTCATTGCTACCGTCGGTAACTCTTACGAGGAAAATAATGCGTTTATTGAGTTGGCAAAGCATTTTTACACGCACGATGTTAATGTCCCTAAAATAATAGGTTGCAACGAATCCAAGTCGGTATATCTGCAAGAAGATTTAGGCGACACATCTCTATTCTCGATTTTGGGAACAGATGTAGCGTCCGATCTAATTGCAAAAACCATCTCCGCATTGGCTCGATTGCAAACTATCCCGGGCATCAACTATTCAGTATGCTATCCCGAAGCAAAATTCGATCGCAAGTTGATAATGTGGGATTTGAATTACTTCAAGTATTGTTTCCTCAAAATTGCTGTAGAAAACTTCAATGAGTCTAATTTAGAAGTAGATTTTAGCCGGTTAGCCGACAAACTCCTATCAACACCCGAAAACCTATGGGGATTTATGTATCGCGATTGTCAAAGCAGAAATGTCATTATAAAAGGTGAAAAACCATACTGGATTGATTTTCAGGGTGGCAGATACGGTCCTTGCATTTATGATATTGTGTCTTTCCTCTGGCAAGCAAAAGCAGATTTCTCTGATAGTTTTAGAGATGAAATTATTGATTTATATATTGAGGAATTTAGCAAACAAAGAAATAGCGATTGCTCCGGAATGAGGACACTGATTCCGGTATTTGTATTGTTTCGCACGTTGCAGGTACTTGGTGCATACGGTTTCAGAGGGCTGATGCAACATAAAGCTCATTTCATCCAAAGCATACCATTGGCAATCTCTAATTTAGCTAAACTTTTAAAGCAAGGAATAATTGACGAATATCCTTGTCTAAAATCAGCAATTAATACAATTATTGAAAGCAATCGCTTCAAGAAAGAGGAGTCGTCAGCGCTGACTGTCGAAGTGTTCAGCTTCTCCTACAAGAAAGGCTATCCCGATGATTTTTCGGGTAATGGTGGAGGTTTTATGTTCGACTGCCGAGCGATGCACAACCCCGGTCGATACGCTGAATATAAAAGTCTCACCGGTCTTGATGCTCCTGTAATAGATTTTCTTGAAGAAAGAGGCGAGATACAAGTGTTTTTAAAAAATGCTTGGTCACTTACCGACCCGGCTATCGAGCGTTATCTGCAACGAGGTTTCACCAACATTCAAATAGGCTTCGGATGCACCGGAGGGCAACATCGTTCAGTCTATTCAGCAGAAAACACAGCTAAACATATAGCCGAGAAATATCCGAATGCTATCGTAAAATTAATTCATCGAGAACAAGGCATTACAAAACTATTTAATCACACCGACTCACTATGAAAGCGATGATACTTGCAGCCGGGCTTGGCACACGTCTGAAGCCTTGGACTTTAGAACACCCCAAAGCATTGGTTCCGGTCGGTGGTGTTCCGATGTTAGAGAGAGTTATTTTGAGCTTGAAAAAGCAAAGCTTCACCGAAATCATTATCAACATTCATCATTTCGGCGAACAAATCATCGATTTTGTCGGTAGCAAAGAGTTTGGAGTATCGATCATGATCAGCGACGAACGAGGCAAATTGCTCGATACAGGTGGGGGCATTCTTCACGCACAACAACTACTCACAAAAGACAACGCCCCTTTCTTGATTCATAACGTCGATATTCTCAGTAATGCCGACCTTGCCGAACTCATGCAAGCCCACTGCGACCATAGCGTCGATGCTACCCTTCTGGTTAGCAATCGCACATCATCGCGAAAACTCATTTTCGACAACGACCTTAACCTCAAAGGCTGGCACAACCTATCGACCGATGAATTTAAACCACAAGGATTAGAGATGAGTGAAAGCGACGTCGAATTGGCATTCAGTGGCATTCACGTCATGAGCACACGATGTTTCGAGCAGATGACTGCAGCCGGATTTTCAGACTCATTCCCAATTATGGATTTCTATCTATCACAAGCAAGCAAAATCAGCCTATCCCAAATTGGCAATATAGACCTCTCACAAGCCACCAATATAAACATATCTCAAGCCGGCAAAATTGGCATCAAAGGATTCTGCTGCAACGACCTCAACCTCATCGACATCGGCAAACCCGACACCCTCACCCAAGCCAACCGACTCTTCTGATCTCTCTCAATAGATTATAGATAAAGTTGGAATCTTAAGTATTACCCGGGCAGAGACAATAAAAAAAGAGCCGGGCTCCGAGTGATGGAGTCCGACTCTTTATATGAGGGTATGTAGGTAAGATTTACGCTATTGAAATAATCACACCATCTGCCTACAAACTTTACTCAACTAAAGTCCTACTTAATTAACGAAGTGCTACCTTGCGACCGTTGATGATGTAGATGCCCGGTTCGAGCTGTTTCAAATCTTCAGCCTTAGCGTTTGTGAGCAAGCATACACCGTTGATACTGTAGACTGTAAATTCTGTTGCTTCTGCAAGGACATCTT
>SUXG01000020.1 GCA_015061085.1 Bacteroidales bacterium | reverse complement strand
GCGATTTTCTCGCGGTTAAAACCGACGATGCGACCATCTCTCTTTACTACTGTCTGTATCATAATGCATTAATTTATAAATTACACACCTATGATACTTGCGGGGAATGTTGCAGATGAAATCTATCCTTTTGCAGACTTAATCTTTGACGCTCTATCTCCCGAAAGCATCTAAAAAACAGATAAAGGCAGGTCTTCTGACTTGTTTCCTCCGTGCGGCCTTCCCACCCTACGGGCAGTGACCATTGAGAAAGCACGGAGCGTAATGAAACTCACAGCTACGGGTATAGTCTCGGATTTACACCGATGTTCCCTTTTCATTCTTGGCGACTGATGCCACCTCGAACACCTTAATCTGATGCAAAGGTAATAAAAAGTTACAATTATTAGCACTTTACGGGCTAATAATTACGACTTGATGAGCATTATAGCATCGATGTAGAGCAAGACATTAGGAAATAGTTGTTGTTGTTGAATTGGAATGTACCTGCTTCTGTGGTGTGCACCTTACGAGTGTGAGCAGCGTATGCAGGACGAACTGGACGAGATTATCGCAAGCGAGAACCTGAAAACGGACGAGACCGCAAGATTTGTGGAGAATGCTTTTCGTGATGGAGCGATACGCACAACTGGAACCGATATTGACAAGATACTCCCTGCGATGTCTCGCTTCGGTGGTGGCAACCGACAGGAGAAAAAGAAGACGGTGATAGAGAAGTTGAAAGCGTTCTTTGAGAAATATTTTGGCGTAATCTAAAAAAAATAATTATTTTTTTCTTCTTTTATCCTCCTTGAAGAAGAAGAGTAGCAGATTTTGAGGCAATTTTAGAGTAATTAAAAATGTGTTTAGGCACTGCCCAATATTCAAGAAACTGCCCTAATACTGCCCCAGCAGGATAGTTAGTTATATATGGTTGTCTATCAGGTAGTAAAAAGGACCAAAAACTTCTTTGACGAAGAAGAATATTAAGAAATTACCTTAAAAGGCATGCTAGCATGCCTTTTCTTGTGTTTTAAGACACAAGAAAACAGATCAATAGGTCAAAATAGTTGGTGAAATATAGGGTAACTCTCTAATGGTCAACACAAAAAATCAGCGGGATAGGTACTTATTTACCTATCCCGCTGACCTTTATGAGTCTTATCTATTTTCTTATAAAATAGACGTATAATTCTTATTGCAACGGTATTATTTCTTAAGGAAGCATGTCTTGAGCACGATGCTGCTGCCATCGATTTTGCAATCTACTTCTTCAGGATTTTCAGTAAGACGGATGCTCTTAACTTTCGTTCCACGTTTGATTACCATCGACGAACCTTTAACTTTCAGGTCTTTGATTACAACCACTGCATCGCCGTCGAATAGTTCTGCCCCATTGCTGTCTTTAGCCACTGTCGCTGTCTCTTCTGCATCTTCTGCCGAGCCAAATTCGTGACCACAATCAGGGCACACATATAGCGAACCATCAAAATAAGTGTATTCACCACCACATTTTGGGCATTTTGGGATGTCTGTCATATCTTTCTATATTATTATTAACTATTACTCAGGCTGCATCGATGTAGAGCAAGACATTAGGAAATAGTTGTTGTTGTTGAATTGGAATGTACCGGCTTCTGTGGTGTGCACCTTGCGAGTGTGAGCAGCGTATGAGCGAGGATTGATTTTGTTGATGAAGGTTGCCATGATAGGGAAGCGATCTTTCATGCTTGCCAACGATGCGAAGAACACTTTTTCAAACAAACCTGTGCCTCTTACTGATTTGTCGATACAGATAGGTCCGTATTGGTATGAATTTTCTTTTGTGATAGTAACTCCGTCGAGTTGATAGTCTTCGAGGCGCTCGATCATGTATTCAAATAGTGGCCATTCCTTCCAGTAGTCCCAAGATGCAGCGAGTGCGAAGGCATAGACGCGACCATTTTCTTTAGCGATAGTCACGCCGTTTTCTTCCTCGATGAGACGGCGCAATTGCTCGTCTGTGAGGTTGGTTGTCACAAATCCATCTTTCTTATCTTCAGCAGAAATGTAGTCCACGTGATAAGTCTTAAGCAACTTGACGATACCGTCGAAGTCTTCCATTGTAGCTTGTAAAATTTCCATATCTATGAATTAGTTATTTATTTCCTTTTGCAATAAGTGTTCATCAATATGACACCTATTATACTGATAGCGATGATTACTACTGTCAGAACTATAGTTGCTACTGCAATTTTACTCTCATTGAGGGTTGATATGTATAGTTCATAGAGGGGTAGCATAATCGCTATCACAAATAGCAACATAGCTGTTACGCGACGCAGACGTTTGACATCGTATTGTGCTTTTTTCTCAGCAGGAAGTGTGTTATAGCCAGAGATTAGCATGTCGCCTTTGCCGATAAGGACTATAACGCCCAATAGCACTAACACAATGCTTACCCACACCAACAATATAAACTCCATAGCCTTACTATCTTATTATTTGCCACAAAGTTAATTAGTTTATTTCAATAAAACTAATTAAATAGAGATATAAATATCTGTGCACGAAACAAATATAAAAAGAAAACCCTCATAAACTCTTTGTTTACAAGGGATTTACTTTGGTACTTAGTACCCAGACCCGGGATCGAACCGGGATGGGTTGCCCCACTGGTGTTTGAGACCAGCGCGTCTACCGATTCCGCCATCTGGGCATTTGCGAGTGCAAAGGTACGCAAAAGTTTTCAATCCACAAAAAAATCACAATAAAATTTTAAAATATTTTTTCAACTATACATTCACGAGGTATATTCTTATCGAATTATGAGCTGCCATTTTGTATATCTTCAGCTTATAAAGAGGCGTATATGTCAAAAAAAGACGGAAGTCACAATGGACTTCCGTCTTTTGACATATCGCCTTGTCAGAATTATTTTCTGTCTTTAAGCACCGGTATTTCACTATTTTCTTTATAACGGAAGTGATCACCAGTTGACTTAACGATATTATCGAAATATTCTTGGTTGTAACCCGGGAAATCAGGGTATATAGGCATACCGTCTTCGCTATAGATGAAATTGCCGTTTTCATCCACTTTCTTCATATTGCCATCCATGAAACGCACAAGCAGATATTGGCCCAACTCTTTGTAAGCCTCAGTTGCTTCATTTGCCACAGCAGCACCATGCGCATTTACAGCGTTTACGAATGCCGAGTGGTCGCTCATGAGGAGACGTTGGAGTTCTTGTTCGTGACCGGCACGAGATGTTTGGAATTTGTTTTCCAACTTACCTTGCACTTTGCGAATATCGTCAATCATAAGGTCATAGCGATTGTATGCCTGATTAGCCACCCATGAGTTCATCCAGAAGTTTGAAGTCCATGAGAATGTATTCATATCGCCATTGCCATGACGCACTTCGAGAGGAATTTCAGTCATTGAGCAGTAGAAAGGCATATAGACACAAGTGTTTGCATCGTCAGTACCAAACCAAAGCACACCACCCACAGCGTCAGGGAGATAAGAGCGTGATTGGCTCACAAAGCTCCAACCTGTCTGTTGAGTAGCTACGGCGCGTTCGTGTAGATATTTTTTGCCATCTACTTCGTAGTACATCGGGCGCCAACGGTAAGGCACATGGTTAGGACCTGCTCCGAGGTCGTTGTTCATATCAAATGGAGTATTTTCAAAGTGGTCGCGCATACGTTCTTGCATGTCGGCGAGTGTCACCTTACGATCAGGAATGATGTAGAGAGGCATCGGCTCTGTCGATTCACCATTGCACCATGCATAGTATTTTTCTGCATCTTTGCTGAAATGGCGGAAGTAGCTCCATACACGAGCATCGCAACCGCGGAATGAACCGTAATCCCATTCGCCGTAAGTCATTGCAAACGAGAAGTCTTCGTCCTTACCTTCGTACCATCCACGCTTGCGAGCGAAATCTACGACGTCCTTAGAGTAACGCACATTCTTTTTGTCTTTGAAGTTCACCTTATGGATACGAGGGTGGTTGGCGTGACCTGAGATAGCGTTGTCAGGAATACGCACTGCAACCCATACAGCACCCTTTTCGGCACCTTTACCAATAAGCTCCATTACCCACACTTCATTCTTATCGGCAATAGAGAACGATTCGCCACTGCTTGCATAGCCGTAGTCTGCCACAAGAGAAGTCATCACATCGATAGCTTCGCGAGCAGTCTTTGAGCGTTGCAAAGCGATAAACATCAGTGAACCATAGTCGATGATAGAGTTGCCTGTAGTGTCTTGGAGTTCGGCACGACCGCCCCATGTACTTTCTGCTATTACCACTTGATGCTCGTTCATATTACCGATTACATTGTATGTCTCAGCGACTTCAGGGATTTCTCCAAGGTATTTACCAGTGTCCCACTCCACAACTTTGCGCATAGCTCCTGCAGGGTGCTTTGCTGCCGGTTGATGATACAATTCGCCATAAAGGCTGTGAGAGTCGGCTGCGTATGTCACCATAACTGATGAGTCGGCTGTCGCATACTTACCTGCAATAAGATTTGTACAGGCAGATGCGTCTGAAGCACCTGCTGCGACTGCTAAAGCTGCAGCGATTGTTAAGGCTTTTAATTTCATATTGGTTAATTAATTATCGTCAATAACGACGCGTTATACATGCTTTTTTTAATATTTTGCTCAAAATTACAACAATTTGGCGACTTTTCAAAACTAACTCTCTCATTTAAAAATTTTTCACAATATTACGCTTCCCAAAAATCCTTAAAACTCATTGCTACATCTCTGCATTATGCACCCAATTAACCAATTGCGATTTCTCGCAGCCAACAATTTAAACATTATCCGAAAACTTTAAAGACTTATCTAAGCAATTGTCGCAAAATAATATTAAATTTGCACTCAGAATTATTTTGGGATGATATTGCCTGCCATCCCACAACAAAATAGACATAATGATTACATTTTACGATTTAGGAATAAGAAACGACATTTTAAAGGCTATAACTGAGCTTGGTTTCGAGTCTCCAATGCCAATTCAGGAGATGGTAATCCCTCATTTGCTCGAAAAAGATGGGGACGTTGTCGGTTTGGCACAGACCGGAACAGGAAAGACAGCAGCCTTCGGTTTGCCGGTTCTACAACGCATTGACAGCGACAAAACGACACCACAAGCATTAATCATTGCTCCAACGCGCGAGTTGTGTCTGCAAATAGCCGGCGACCTTGCAGACTTCGCAAAATATATCGATAATCTACGAATACTCCCTGTCTATGGCGGCTCAAGCATAGAAAGCCAAATTCGCACACTTCGCAAAGGCGTGCAAGTAGTCGTCGCGACTCCGGGACGTCTAATCGATTTGATAAAACGTGGCGAAGTGAAATTGACTGACGTCAACACTGTAATTCTTGACGAAGCCGACGAAATGCTCAACATGGGATTTATCGATGACATTAACGAAATACTCACTTTTGTACCGGAAGACAGAAAGATGCTGATGTTTTCTGCGACAATGCCTAAAGAAATCGCAGCCATAGCAAAAAACTTCATGCACAATCCGGTGGAGTTTGTCGCAGGCACACGAAATGAAGGATCAAAAAATGTAAAACATGTCTATTATTTAGTTAAGGCTCAAGACAAATATCACGCGCTCAAACGTGTCGCAGACCATAATCCAAACATCTATGGCATTGTGTTTTGCCGAACTCGAAAAGACACCCAAGAGATAGCCGACAAGCTCATTGCCGACGGCTATAATGCTGACTGTCTGCATGGCGATCTATCACAAGCACAACGCGACTATGCAATGAAAAAATTCCGTGAACACACGACACAATTGCTTGTAGCAACCGATGTCGCCGCTCGCGGACTTGATGTCGATGACCTCACTCATGTGGTCAACTATAGTCTGCCCGACGATGTCGCCGTCTATACACATCGCTCCGGACGTACAGGACGCGCCAACAAGACCGGTGTCTCAATCGCAATCATCCATTCTCGCGAGAAAAACAAAATTCGTCAGATCGAACAAAAAATCGGCAAAACATTTGAGCACAAGAATGTGCCGTCGCCTGAACGTATCATAGAAAAGCAGCTTTACAATTTGGCAGACAAATTGGAACGCGTCGATGTCAATGACGAATCGTTGGCTCAATACATCCCCGGGGTCAAGAAAAAGCTCGAATGGTTGTCAGGCGAAGATTTACTCAAACGCATCCTTTCGTTGGAGTTAAATCGCCTACTGAAATATTATCAGGATATGCCGAATATCGACCTCGACGACACCTCAAACAAAAAAGAACGCAACAACGAAAATAAAGCATCAAACAAGAATAAGGACCGTCGCACAGCAGAAGAGGGCTACGAACGAGTATTCCTTAATTTAGGCAAAGCTCATGGTTTCTTCCCCGGCGATCTTATGGAGATGGTCAACAAGCATTGTAAAGGCGATAAAGCAGAAATCGGACGTATCGATTTGCTTGGCGACTACACTCTCTTTGACGTTCGCAGCAAGGACGCCAAACGTGTGGTCGGCTCGCTGAAAAACGCCAATTTCTATGGGGTGAGAATATATGCCGAAATCGCAGTTCCCGGAAAAGACTACGGACAAAAACGTGGCAAACGTGACGATAAGCAAGAAAAAGAAGATAAGTCGCGTCGTCGCAATCGCCAACGAGAAGAGGTTTTTGACGCTCCTAAAAAATCCAAACGCGACAAAAAAGACATATATCCTACCGACTTCTTCGATTTCGAGCCGGCGCAACCAAATCAAAAGAAGCGCAAAAGAGAGACAAGAGCCGAGAAAAAGCACCACGGCAATTACGAAATCTTCAAAAAGAAAAAGTGATGAGAATAAATAACGTAATATTATCGTTGATACTAATGTGTATCGGTCTGCCTACGGCTGCATCAAATTCAGACGATTTGTCGCAGGAAACGCCGGACTCTGTCTTTGTGGCACAAAATGCCACCGAAATTTTCTGCTCATTGCCTAAGCAAATACTTGAGTTGATTCCCTCAAGACTACGCCGAGACATGACTGATTATTATCTTCAAGCCGATAGCATCCACAACGTGACCAACAACCTTGGCGGCACCTCTCATCTGATTGATTTGACCGACGAATATCTAAAAGTGCAAGTGACTGATGTCAGCACAATGGAAATAAAAATGCTCCCTTTCAAAGAGCAACAAATTGCGACAGTCGTTTACACCATCTACGGAGAAGCAGCAGACAGCAAGATTTCATTCATCGATGAATACGCTCAAGAGTTAAAGTCTGAAAAATTTTTCAAATCCCCACAATTGAAAGACTTCTTCTCAATTCCGAGAGGCAGCCTGACCACGATGAAAGAGATAGAACAAATGGTTGGATTTTGCACCATTGAGTATCGACTCAATGCTTCAGACAATAGTCTGCGAGCTTATCTCACAATCGATAAGCACATCAATCAAGATGATTACAACATCATCAAATTATTCATGCTCGACAGTCTGGTTTATGACTGGAATGGCAAAAAATACATAAAACGCAAACAATAATACAAATTTAAAATAATCTAACGAATTATGGAAAGAAAAGTCAGAGTAAGATTTGCTCCCTCTCCGACAGGACCACTTCATATCGGTGGTGTTCGTACAGCATTATACAACTACCTTTTTGCACGTCAAAACGGAGGCTCGATGATTCTTCGCATCGAAGACACCGACAGTCAACGTTTTGTGCCGGGTGCAGAAGAATACATCAACGAGTCGCTTAATTGGCTCGGCATCGGCATCGATGAGGGCGTTCGCGAAGGAGGAAATTATGGACCATACAAACAAAGCGAACGTAGAGAAATCTACAAGCAATATGTCGATCAATTGCTTAACGACGGCAAAGCATACATCGCTTTCGACACGCCTGAAGAATTGAATGCTGCTCGCGAAACACATCCAAACTTCCAATACGACGCATCGACTCGCAACTCAATGCGCAACTCATTGGTAATGCCTGCCGATGAAGTGAATGCGTTAATCGAATCAGGTGCACAATACGTCGTTCGCTTCCTTATAGAGCCAAATCAGGACATTGTGGTCAATGACCTTATTCGTGGTGAAGTCATCATCAATTCATCAATCCTTGATGACAAAGTACTATATAAGAGTGCCGACAATCTACCGACATATCACATGGCAAACATCGTAGATGACCACCTAATGGAAGTCTCCCATGTAATTCGTGGCGAAGAATGGTTGCCTTCAGCACCTCTCCATGTGTTGCTTTATAAAGCCCTTGGCTGGGAAGATACTATGCCTCAATTCGTACATCTGCCGTTATTACTAAAGCCTGTCGGAAACGGCAAACTAAGCAAACGCGACGGCGACAAACTCGGTTTCCCTGTATTTCCACTCGAATGGCATGACCCTAAATCAGGCGAAATTTCAAGTGGTTATCGCGAAAAAGGATACCTTCCTGAAGCTGTAGTCAATTTCCTTGCCCTTCTTGGCTGGAATCCTGGCGACGACACTGAAATGATGTCGATGGATGAACTTATCGCTAAATTCTCATTTGCACACTGCTCTAAGAGTGGAGCAAAATTCGACTATCAAAAAGGTATTTGGTTCAATCATGAATACCTCATCAAGATGGACGATATGGATTTAGCCCAACTCTTCATGCCGGTACTTGCAGAGCAAGGCTATGCAGATGTTGATATAAACTACGTTGCAAAAGCCGTCGGCATGGTCAAAGGACGCATCAACTTCGTGCGCGATCTTTGGGAACAGGGCGACTTCTTCTTCAAAGCACCTACAGAATACGCCGAAAAGGACGTCAAAAAGCGTTGGAAAGAGGACACACCTGCCCTCATGGAAGAACTCATTACAGTCATCGAAGGCATCGACGACATGACTTCTGCAAATGCAGAAAAGATAGTAATGGACTGGATTGCTTCAAAAGAATACCACCTTGGAGCTGTAATGAACGCATTCCGTTTGGCTGTAGTCGGAGCATGTCGTGGTCCTCACATGTTTGACATTACAGAGCTTATGCCTAAATCAGAAGTAATAGCACGCGTTCGTCGTGCTATCGACACAATCAATAAGTAATATAATACCCTGCCAATTATCACACGAACGATGTAAGAGCAACACGCTTTTACATCGTTCTTTTATACTATACTATACCCTTAAATGCTATGTATTATATAACACACTATCTCTGAAACACTATTTTTCATTCAGCCAGCTGTCAATCATTGTCCGAGCCAGACTTGGAGGAGTCGGGATAGACGGATGATTATCTCTACTGAAAAATCCCCCGTCTGACAACTCATGATCTGCAAATTTGATTTCACCACTTTCGTATTCGGCAGTAAAACCAATCATAAGATTAGCAGGGTAAGGCCATGCCTGCGAGCCGAAATATTTGATATTTTTTACTCGCAAATTGGTCTCCTCCATAACTTCGCGAGCGACACACTCTTCAAGACTTTCTCCTGTCTCGACAAAACCTGCCACAAGTCCATAAAAAGGGCGTTTAAAATTGCGTGCATGAACAAGTAGCGCTTCCTCTCCTTTACTGACCAGGACAAGTACAGCCGGCGACAATTGTGGAAAAATCTCTCTGCCACAACGACTACATATTTTACTGATTACAGAGTGACGACGCATCTTGCTGCCACAATCGCCACAAAAACGAGTATGACTATCCCAAAACAATAATTCCCAACCTTTACCGGCAAGGATATATTCCTCTTCTGCGATACAAGCGTATGACGCTCGCAAATCCAACGGCTCAAAATTCGGTGGCAATATAGCCTCACTATCAACAAAGCCTGCAATACAATCCTCTCCTAATTTGAATATCTCTCCCTCAATTGAGATTGGAGCATCCTCCGATACAGGTAATCTATATTGATCTCCTTCATGCTCGACAATCAATCTGCCGTCGCAAAACAATACCCATCTATTCATAAAAAATCCAATTATAAATCGATGGCAAAGTTACAACTTTTTGAGGATATACAGCAGTCTGCCTCAATATTATCTTAAACGGTGTTTTCTGAAATGACGAGCAGTAAAAAGAGTAAAGAGCAGCAAACCGATAACTACGGAAATTGCAGCAGAGCCGAAAGCTGCTGTGTAGCCAAAGTAATCGACAATGGTTCCCCCGGCTGTTATGCCGATACCGGCACCGATATCCCACGATGTGAGGTAAGTAGAATTAGCTGTCCCTCGCTGCGAATTGGGTGCAAGATTAATAAAAATAGTCTGACACGCAGGTAGAAACATGCCTTGTCCAAGCCCGATAATCAAAGCTGACGAATAGTAGCCTGCCGGCGATGTGCAGATAGTAAATATCGAATAGCCTATTGTTAAAATTATTGTTCCAATAGTGATATTCACTGCGACATATCCCCTATTAATCCAATGCGACGCAGCAAGTCGTGAAATTATGATCCCGACGGCAAAGAGCAAAAAGAATGTTCCGGAACCGCTTTCGATGCCAAGTTCTTCTTTCCCATAGATAGCAAGATAAGTCGTAAGCAAACCGTATGAGAACGATATAAAAATAAGATTAAAACTTTCGATCCATGCCTTTTTCAGCCAAAAGCGATCTAACGATAACGGCAATTTGTTTTTTTGCTGTTCTTTCTGAGGTGCTTTGATAAACGATACTGCGACAAAGCCAAGACCACAAGCCAACAATGCAATCAGAAATATCATATCGTAAGACGTATTGTGCTGATGTAAATACATTGTTGACATCGGACCGATGCACATAGCGAGATTGTTGGCAACGCCATAGTAGGCAATTCCACTACCTCTTTTCGCGGCAGGCATTACATCAATAGCCATTGTCGTACTCGCGACCGACACAGCGCCGAATGTAAATCCATGCAGACTTCTGACGATAGTAAACAACAATAAGGTCCCGGCAGCTATATATCCGGCAAAAAAAGTAAAGAAGCCGAAATAACATACCATCAACACTGTTTTACGCGAAAAACTATCTACTATAAATCCACTGAAAGGACGTATCAATAGAGCTGTCAGTGCATACAACGACAAAATTGCCCCTATTGCCGACTTCGATGCAAAAAAGACTTCATCGAGGTATATAGGCAAAATAGGCACAAGGAGATAGAACGAAAAGAACATCAGAAAGTTGCCGATGCACGCTAAAATAAAATTGCGATTCCAAAGTTTTGTTTCCATTTTTGCAATTTTTTATCTTAACAAAACAAATTCAGACACCGTCGGATAGACTTCTATTAATTCACGAATTTAGTTAATACTTATTATATTGAGATCTTCCTTTATATTCCCAAATACTTGTTCCTATAACTTATTTCGAGCCATAAAGTTTACGCTACTTTGTCCGTTGGGCAATATAAAGTCCTACGAGTGTAACAACAACACCGATAGCACCAATAACAGTGAATTTATCACCGAGCACAACGATTGCAGAAACAAAAGTCACGACCGGCGTCAGATAGCCATAATTATTTGTAACGACCACACCCAATCTGCCCATCACTATATTAAAAGCCCAAAAGCAAAACAAAGATGCTATAAGGCCAAGATATAGCAGGTTAGTCAATACTAAAGGTCGCGAAAGCACTTCTATCGGCAACAATGGCAAATCACTTACAGCAAGCACAATCAACACCGAGCACATGCCGTAAAAAAAGACTTTGCGAGTAATAAAGAGCGTCGTGTAGCGAGACAACAGTTTCGGAATTATAATACTATAGATTGACCACGATACGACTGCACCAAAAGCCAATAAGTCACCTAAAAACGACTGCAGACCACCACCCCACTTAGCACCATCGGCAAATATCACGCATGCAATACCTGTTAATGCCAAAAACGCACCGACAATCATTGTCGATTTCAAACGCGTCTTATAAATTGCTGCCGAGAGAAACATTGTAGCCACAGGGATCGAAGCCACAATAAGCGACACATTGGAGACCTCAGTCAGTCCTACCGCTGTATTTTCGCAAAGATAGTAGATTGTGCCCCCTGTCAATCCAAGCACAATAAACAAAAGTTCATCGCGCCAATTTTCCGACTTGAGTTGCTTATGACACACAATCAACAGTCCGACGTATGCTATAATGCTTCTTAACGTATAAATTTGCAATGGACTCAAGCCTTGCTCATCAGCATTCATTCCACCATGCAATAGTATTGACGTTGAGACGTATGTTGTCCCCCAAATGCTCACCGTCAACACTGCAAGGAGATGATACCATATATTACTCGATTTTTGCATACTATTTTGTTTATTGAAAAAGTCGGATAACGAATCGCTCGATTACCCGACTTTTCTTATTTTTTGTATAGATTAATTTTAGAATTCGCAATTATTTGGATAACGTGGGAATGGGATCACGTCGCGAATATTTTGCATACCGGTTACGAAGAGGATGAGACGTTCGAAACCAAGACCAAAGCCTGAGTGAGGCACAGTACCGAAACGACGAGTATCAAGATACCACCACATATCTTTCATAGGAATATTCAATTCCTCGATACGAGCCACAAGCTTATCGTAGCTTTCTTCACGTTGCGAACCACCAATGATTTCGCCAATCTTTGGGAAGAGCACGTCCATAGCACGCACAGTCTTGCCGTCGTCGTTAAGTTTCATATAGAATGCCTTGATTTCTTTCGGATAGTCTGTAAGGATTACAGGCTTCTTGAAGTGTTGTTCCACCAAGTAGCGTTCGTGCTCAGAAGCCAAATCGACACCCCAATAAACAGGGAATTCGAATTTCTTGCCACTTTCTTCAAGTATCTTAATACCTTCAGTATAGCTTAGACGTACGAAGTCATTGTTGATTACGAAGTGGAGACGTTCAATGAGTTCTTTGTCGAACATATCGTTGAGGAATTGGATATCATCAGCACAATGTTCAAGAGCGTATGAGATACAATATTTGATAAATTCCTCAGCAAGATCCATATTGTCGGCAATCTCATAGAAAGACATTTCCGGCTCGATCATCCAGAACTCAGAGAGGTGACGAGGTGTGTTTGAATTTTCTGCACGGAAAGTAGGGCCGAAAGTGTAGATACAACCTAATGCTGTAGCACCTAATTCACCTTCAAGTTGACCTGATACTGTCAGGCTCGCTTGCTTTCCGAAGAAATCTTGTGCATAATCCACTTTTCCGTCCTCAGTGCGTGGAGGGTTTTCCACATCGAGTGTAGTCACCTGGAACATAGCTCCTGCACCTTCACAGTCAGAAGCTGTGATAAGTGGAGTATGGAAATAGTAGAAGCCTTTGTCATTAAAAAATTTATGAACAGCAAATGCCAAAGCATGACGAATTCTCAATACAGCACCGAAAGTGTTTGTACGCGGACGAAGATGTGCTTTCTCACGAAGAAATTCGAGAGTGTGACCTTTCTTTTGCAACGGATAATCCTCAACACTTGCTGTGCCATAGATTTCCAATTCTTGTGCCAATACTTCAACACTTTGACCTTTACCTTGAGAAGCCACAAGTTCGCCTTGAACGTGGATACTTGCGCCCGTAGTGATAGGCTTTAGTTGTTCTTCTGTGAATGTTGCGAGGTCAAACACTATTTGCACATTTTTGATAGTAGAGCCATCGTTTAATGCAACAAACTGCACATTCTTGTTGCCACGACGAGTGCGCACCCAACCTTTCACATCGACTTTTGTTCCGACAAGCTGTTCGCCTGAAGTCAAAAGTTCGGATATTCTGATTCTCTTTAAATTTTCCATCAAAATATTATTTTATCGCAAGGATGTTATATCATTTCCTCACGACATGATTAATTTAAATTTATTACTTATTCAAACGAACCTCTACGCAAGAAATTAACTTCTTCTTGAGTCAAATATCTCCAACGACCTCTTGGTAGGTTCTTCTTTGTCAAGCCTGCGAAATAAACGCGGTCAAGTTTAGTCACACGATAACCAAGCGCTTCGAAAATACGGCGCACAATACGGTTGCGACCTGAGTGTATTTCGATGCCCGCTTGATTACGATCTTTTTCAGTCACATAGCTGATTGCATCTGCATGGATTTCGCCGTCTTCAAGCTCGATACCGTCAGCGATCTGCTGCATGTGATCTTCTGTGATGTCTTTATCTGTCCATACGTGATAAATTTTCTTCTTCACATATTTAGGATGAGTAAGCTTAGAAGCCAAATCACCATCATTGGTCAATAGCAACACACCTGTTGTGTTACGGTCAAGACGTCCGACAGGATAAACACGTTCTTGACATGCGTTCTTGATTAAGTCGAGAACAGTTGTACGTCCGTTTGGATCGTCGCTTGTAGTCACACAATCTTTTGGTTTGTTAAGCAAGATGTAGCATTTGCGTTCCGGAGTGACCACTTGATCCTTGTATTCAACGACATCAGAACGATTGATTTTTGTTCCGAGCTCAGTCACTACTTCTCCGTTTACTTTCACAAGACCTGCAGCGATGTGTTCATCAGCTTCACGACGAGAGCAAACGCCCGCATTAGCCATAAACTTATTCAAACGCATTACGTCGCTTGGATCGATATCCTCGAGTATATAATCGATTTGTTTAGGACGTGGAGTGAACATCTTGCCTTGAACATTAAGATAGCCGTTACCACGATTATTTTGCTTGCGATTATTTTGCTTACGATTATTTTGTTGATAGCCTCCTTGACGGTTATTATTGTAACCACCTTGACGGTTATTGTTGTAACCACCCTGACGATTGTTATTGTAGCCACCTTGACGATTGTTGTAACCGCCTTGACGTGGTTGATAACCGCCATCCATCATATCACCACCTTGATTATAACCTCTTTGCTGATAATTATTGCGTCTGTTTGGGTTATAGTTTTGATGATTATTGTAACCACCCTGACGTGGTTGATAACCACCTTGACGCGGTTGATAGTTTTGGCGTGGTTGATAGTTGTTTTCTTGTCCTTGTTGATTATTGTCAGAGATGTTATTTACACCATCTTCAGTATTTTGCGCTACATTATACTGACGTGGCTGATAGCTACCCTGACCATAATTATTGTTATAACGATTGTTGTAACCGCCTTGATGGTTATTATAGCCACCCTGACGATTGTTGTAGCCATATTGCTGACGTGGCTGATACCCCCCATAGTTTGGACGTTGGTTTCTTTCTCCTTGGTTATAAGTTCCATCCCCAGGATAATTCACCTTTTCATAGCGCATCTCTGAGTCTACGCTTTCCGATTGTTGAGCCATAACCCCGGCCCCAATACGTGGTCTTTTTGGTTTCTTTTCTGTATCCATTTAGTTTTCCATAAATTGATTGTCAGCATCTCTGCTGACATCATAAATTTCTAAATATCTTTTTTATTCTAAATCTCTTAAAAGAACTACCACTATTACAATTACTTACAAAACACGTGGCTTAATCTGAGCGCAAAAGTAGTAATTATTTCTATAACAACCTAAATTTTTATAAAGTTTTTGACAAACATCAAGAAATCCAACAACAACTAACCAATAATCAATTATTAAATATTGCATGTATTACATTTTTTATTACCTTTGCACAAAATTGTATTTCTTTAAAGTCATAATGACATGAATGAGATATTAACAGTCAATGGACTCCGATTTAAACCGTTCCTACGTGTTGACACTATTCAAGAGCAAGTGCGAAGAGTAGCGGCTGAAATTCGCAACGACTACGAAGGGAAATCTCCGATTTTTCTTTGTGTGCTCAATGGTGCTTTTGTCTTTGCGGCAGATTTATATCGTGAATTAGCAATGACTAACTCAAAAATTCAGTTTGTCAAATATTCAAGTTACGAAGGCACAAACACTACCGGAGAAGTTAAGCAAGTCATCGGGTTATCAGAAAACGTTGAAGGCAAGGACATCATCATCATTGAAGACATCGTCGATACCGGACTGACAGCTGTAAAAATGATTGACGACCTTCGCAAACTCAATCCGGCATCTATCCGTTTTGCCACCCTTCTTCACAAGCAAGAAAGCAGCAAGACTGGTTTTGTGCCTGACTACATAGCTTTTTCAATTCCGCCGCTATTTGTTGTCGGCTACGGACTCGACCTCGACGGCAAGGCTCGCAACCTACCTGAAATCTACATCAATTGTGACGAAGAATAAAAACACTCAATGAAATAATCAAAAAAGTCTAATATAATGTTGAACTTAGTAATTTTCGGAGCACCGGGTAGCGGTAAGGGCACTCAGAGTGCTAAATTGATTGACGAATATGGCTTGTTTCATATCTCAACAGGCGAAGTGCTTAGAGCTCAGATAGCACAAGGCACCGAACTTGGCAAAGTGGCAGACAGCTATATTTCAAAGGGTCAGTTGATACCTGACGAGTTGATGATTCAAATCCTTGACGACGTTTTGGAACAAAATGCTGCCGACGTAAAGGGTGTGGTGTTTGATGGTTTCCCACGCACTATCCCTCAAGCTGAAGCACTCAAAGGTCTTCTCGAAAAACGTGGTACAGACTTGCACGCAGTCATAGGTCTCGAAGTGCCTGAAGAAGAACTTGTGGATCGTATGATCAAGCGTGGTCAGCAGACCGGTCGTGCCGACGACAACATCGACACCATCAAAAATCGTCTCGAAGTTTATCACAATCAGACTAAACCTCTTCAACAATACTATAAGGAAGAAGGCAGATACATCGCTATCAACGGTCTTGGCATCGTTGACGAAATCTTCGACAGCATCGCTGAAGGCATCGAAGCGAAGACAGGCGCAGTACGTCGCACAAAGAAATAACACACATTGTTCCGCATAGTGATATTGCTATGCGGAACAATTGTATCCTCCAAAGAAAAAGTATTATTACGGCATAGTCCGTTTGAAAAAACACATACGATGTCAAGCATAAATAAAGTTTAACGCTTGGCACAAAGAAAAAGTATTTGTAATGTATATTAATAGGATAGAAAGCATTTTGACGCAGCCCCCCCCGATTTTGCAGCAAATTTCTATTCGATAAAAAGTATTTACTGCAAAATTCTTCATCTGGGATAAAGAATCTCAGATTCGTTTTAGGTTTAGCAATAATATTACTCAACCTATTGCCGGCGAAGGCTCAAGACGTCGCTTTAAAAACCAATTTAGCCTACGATGCGACGGCAAGTGTCAATTTAGGGTTGGAATTTGCCATGTCCCGAAAGTGGACCATGGATGTCTCGGGCAACCTTAACGCATGGAATATGCCCAAGGATATGAAATGGAAGCATTGGTTTGTTCAGCCGGAAGCCAGATATTGGTTTTGCGAGAAATTCGGCGGTCACTTTTTGGGTATTCACGCTCAAGCCGGGCAATTCAATGTCGGAGGCATCAAGAACAATATTAAGTTCTTAGGAACTGACTTTTCCAAACTCACAGACTCCCGCTACCAAGGATGGATGGCAGGTGGAGGCATTTCCTACGGATATGCTTTCATCTTAGGTCGGTCGTGGAACCTCGAATTAGAGGTCGGCATCGGCTACAACTATACTCTATATGATCGTTTTGAATGTGCAGGTTGCGGACGCAAAGTGGAAGAAGACCAAGAGCACCACTATGTCGGTCCTACCAAAGCAGCCATAAATTTAGTCTATTTATTCTAAAGTCTTAATCAATATGAAGCACATCATTATACCTATATTAATAATAGTTGCAATTTTCCAATCAGCAAATGCTCAGACCCTATCAGACATCTCTGTCAAAGAGATAGAACTCAATCGTGTCGGCAAAGATATGTCGGTCTCTGTAATGGTTAATATTGAAAACTTGCGTATAAAAAGCGACAAAGCAACACTTATTTCATTTGTATTGGTCAATGGCTCCGATAGTCTTGACTTGGGAGGAGTGGCCTACTATGGTCGCAATCGCTACTACCAATATGTGCGTGGCAATTCGCCATTGGTGGCAGAAGGCAATGGGCTTAACATTCGTGCATCAGAGATGCCGGAAGATTTGCACTACAAAATTGTCAAGCCCTACGAGAAATGGATGAATGGCGCACACATTTCTATCGAGCGAAAAGACTATGGTTGCTGCCACAAATTATTACGCGAGGAAGCAATGACTATAGGCTTCTATCAAGTCGAGCCATTCAAGCCCGTTTATCGCTATGTGCGACCGAAAGCAGAAGTCACCAAGACACGCTCGCTCAGCGGGTCGGCATTCATCGACTTCCCGGTCAGCGACACAAAAATCCACCCGGATTATCGCAACAACAGCATCGAGTTGACCAAAATCTTCGCATCTATCGACTCTGTAAAGAACGATAAGGACAACACCATCACCGAGCTCTCCATCAAGGGTTATGCTTCGCCTGAAAGTCCTTATTCCAATAATACGCGACTCGCAATGGGGCGTACTCAATCGCTCAAAGAATATGTGCAGAAGTTGTATCATTTCGGATCAACGTTCATAAAGACGTCATACGAGCCGGAAGATTGGGAAGGTCTGCGTGCATACGTCGAAACATCGACACTGCCTCACAAAAAAGAGATTATCAGCATAATCGACTTAGATATGGACCCAGACCGCAAAGAATGGCTCATCAAAAGCTCATACCGTGATGAGTATGACTTCTTGCTCAAGAATTGCTATCCGGCATTACGTCACTCCGACTATTACATCGGCTACAATATACGCACCTACACCGATGTCGAAGAGATCAAGCGAGTGTTTGTCGAGAACCCACAGAAACTCAGCTTGAATGAATTCTACCTATTGGCTCAGGCATATGAGCCGGGTAGTGACGAATTAAACTATGTCTTCGAAACGGCTGTAAAGATATATCCTGACGATGAAGTTGCCAACCTTAATGCGGCTATCTCTGAGATGCAACGCGAAGATTTTGAACAAGCCAAGCGTCATCTCGACAAAGCCGGGCAGTCAGCAGAAGCGATATATACTCGTGGCATTTATGCCGCTCTGCTCAATCAATATGAAGAGGCATTGCTACTTCTTCGCCAAGCAAAAATATTGGGTATCAATGAAGCTGAAAATGCAATCAATCAAATTGAAAAACTAATTTAATACATAATATTACTAATTTTTAAATTTTCATTTTATGAAGAAATCATTATTTGCCATGCTTATGGCAGGTTGTTTGTTGGCAAGTTGCAACAACGACGAACCTGGTTCTAATGCAGGAACAGGTGAACTTGAAACATCTTACATCGCTGTAAGTGTTAACAGTGCAAACGCTTCAACTCGTGCTGAAGACGGTGGTTACGAAGAAGGCAACACAAGCGAGCAAAAAGTCTCTACAGCTCACTTCTTCTTCTTTGATGCATCAGGCAATCCGTTCAATCTTAACTCGGCGTCTTTGGTCGGTGAGGGTGACAAAGCAAACTACGTTGTGAAAAGCATTACAGATGCAAGCAATAATATGCCTAACGTAGAAACTATCACCAACGTAGTATTGACAATTCAAAATCTTCAAGGTGAGTATCCTGCTCAAATGCTTGTAGTGCTCAACTGGGACTATGCAGGTGAAGCTATCTCATTGACAAACCTTCGCAACACACTCGCAGATTACACTGCTGCAGTAGAAAACACCAAGGGCTTCCTTATGAGCAACTCGGCATACGTCAAAGGTACTAACACAGTTATCACAGCGACTCCTATCACTATCGAAAATATTGCTTCATCTGAAGCTGCTGCTATGGCTGCTCCGGTGCAAGTGTTTGTAGAACGTGTTGCCGCAAAGGTTACTCTCAAGGAAAACAAGAGTGCATTAGACGGTACATCTGCCAACTTCGACACTGGCATCACAGGTCCTGATGGCAAAAAGATCTATGCTCGTATCGTAGGTTGGGATGTCAATACAACTCTTGATCGTTCTTATCTTGTAAAAGAAATTGACGCAACATGGCAAAACGCAACATTAGGTTTTACATGGAACGATGAGCCTTACTATCGTTCATATTGGGCTAAGTCAGTAGCTGCTGACGGTGTAAACGTCAACTATGACACTAAATTCTCTTACGCAGGTCTTACAAACATCATTGACAGAAGAGTTTACTGCTTGGAAAATACAGGCGAAAAACACACTCAAGTTGTGATTGCTGCTGAATTGATGGATGAATTGCAACACCCTGTACAAGTAGCTCGTCTTTACTCTGAAATGTACACTTTCGACGGCATTAAAAATGTAATTGCAAATGCATTGAAGGACAACTACTACTATGGTGATGAAACAACTAAGCACACTATCCTTCCTGAGCATATCGATTTCTTCGTTGTCGGCAATTCAGGCAAAGACAGCTACACTGTAAAATATCGTTTGACAGAAGATGCTGCACTGCTTAATTGGTATTACACAGTTGACGCAGGCGACACATTCACTGCAAAGACAGCTGACGAAATAAACGTATATCTTGCTTCTCTTGAAGGTGCACAAGCATGGAATGGCAAGGCATACTATACTGTAGATATCGAACACCTTGGTACAAACAAAATCAAGGGTGTGGTTCGCAACCACAGCTATGTAATCACAGTAGATGGCATCAGCGGTTTGGGTACTCCTGTTTACGATCCTAACACAGTCGTTACAGAGCCTGTAGAACCTGAAGAAACAACATCATACGTTTCTGCACGCATCAACGTTCTTTCTTGGAAAATTGTAAATCAAAACGTAACTCTTCAATAACACTCTAAATTCGGTGGTGTGGGCAATCGCTCACACTGCCGGATTACCTATTTTTCTTACAGGGGATTCCCGAAAAAGCATCTGCGTATCGATGCAAAGAGTGATACGCAACCTTCGAGACAAAATCGTTTCGCACTAAAATAGAAAACAATATTGCTCCAGAGAGCAACCTATATATAAATAAAACAGTATGAACAAATTGAGTCAACTCGTTGGCATAATAGCCATAGCAATACTCTCCTCAGTCATGTTCTCGTCGTGTGATGAGAGTTTCATCTACGACTATGAGGGAGACTGTTCGGTCAACTACCGCATACAGTTTAGCTACGACATGAACATGAAGTATGCCAATGCTTTTGCTCATGAAGTGACTTCGGTATCGCTCTACATTTTTGATAAAGAGGGTATCCTTGTGTCACAGGTGCACGATAGTGGCGAAGCCCTTGCTTCGGATGACTACAGCATAGAAGTGGAATTAACTCCACAAGAGACCTATCGACTTTTGGCATGGTGTGGCATTAGTGACGAAGAGTCATTTGACCTACCTGATGTAGAAGAAGGCAAAACCACCATTGAGGAAATGAAATGTCGCATGAATCGTGCTTATGTCGGAGAGCGTGCCATCGTAAACGATGATTTGCACCCTCTGTTTCATGGCATGAAGACTCTGACTGTCACAACCGAGCCGGGTACTCACTACGAAACAATCAGTCTGACCAAGGACACCAATGTGGTGCGTGTCGTATTGCAGCACCTGTCGGGCGAAGATGTCAATCCCGATGAATTCACATTTGAGATTCAAGACTATAACGGTTTCTTGGCTCACGACAATACCTTGCTTGAAGATGAACTCATCACTTATCTGCCATGGAGTGTGACCGGTGGCAGTGCCGACATCAATGCTGATGTCTATGGCGTACCGATGCGAGAAGCGACAACCGTAAATGTCGCATTGGCTGAACTTACCGTCAACCGTCTTTGTGTCGAACGACGCCCGATATTGGTGGTCAGACGAGCAGAGGACAACGAATTGGTGCTTTCTATCCCTCTGATAGACTATGCGCTATTGGTCAAAGGAAATTATAATCACAGCATGGGCGACCAAGAGTATCTCGACCGTCAAGATGAATACAATCTCACATTCTTCCTTGATCGTTCGGGTGATTGGGTGTCAAGTGTCATTATCATAAATTCGTGGAAGATAGTGTTCAATAGTGGTGTAATAGAATAAGATAGTAATAATAAGACAGTGATAAGAAGGCTTGAACATATCATGCTGATGCTGATTGCGATGATCGCAATGACTTCTTGCATCTACGACTATCCTCATGGCGATGAAATCATCGACGAGGAGGGTCGTCGTGTCGTCTTCTCACTGCGCATCGATGAAGAACTTGCTACTCGCACATGGGGCGATGATTATGATGCCGACTTGGGTACTTCATTCGATAGTCGCATAAAAGATGGAGCATTGCAGGTGCTCTTCTATGACCACAGCGATCACTTAATGGGTAAAGCCGAAAGCATTATGTATTGGAACGAAAGTGCCTATGTTTATACATTTGTCGGCGATATTTCTCACATCAATCTTATTGCGGGCAATACCTATAAGGTTGTCGTTCTGGTCAATTGTCCGGAAGCAATCGAAAAAATCTCTTCGCTCATCTATAGCATCGACGATATCAGCTATCCCGATGGCTACATTCCGATGGTCGGATTTATGCAACACACTCTTTCGACGGATAATTTACAGCAATTAGGCACTATCGATGTTTTGCGATCTGTCGCAAAGACGGTGGTCAGACTAAGCGATGCCATGTATAATAACGGCTATCGTCTGACATCTGCATCAATCGATCATCACAACGCAGAAGGATATTGTATGCCTAAGGGATGGGAAAGCGTCTCACGCACTAAAGACCTAAGTCAAGAGGAATGTCACAACTCGCTTCATAGTCATCACAATCATGGCGACGGATTGAGTTTTGCATCGACCATTGCAGGCAAAGAGATGACTATTTATCTCCCCGAATTCAATGTGCTTCACACTGCTGACAATAGGCCAAGCATCAGCGTGACACTCAATAGAAACGGAGCAGATATGATCTACAGCAATGCCATCTCTTTTTGTCAGTATGACTCGATTGGCGAAGCGATCCCCGGCAGCGAATACAACATCACTCGCAACCATTTATACAACTACACCATTTCGGGCATAAGCAGCAGCTTGTTGCTTGAGTATGAAGTGGTCGAATGGGAGGACGGCGGCACATGGAATCGTGGCGTGTTCCAATATCCGACTTACCACAACCCTATCATTCCGGACTTGCAAGAGTATCTCCACAATCCGGAAAAACCGATTACTACATCGCCGGTGATGACCTACAACAATGTCAATCCGGAAGCAGGAGCATTCTCTGTGTGGTTCAGAATGACCGAGCCTATAGGTCAAAAGTGGATGCCGGTAGTCGATCAGTCGGATATGGACTATACTATAAAGGTGTATGACCTTTCTCATCGCGAACTCACATCGCCTTCGCAGTGGGTGGCTGCAGACACTTGGTATAACATTAAAGTGATACCTCGCAATGCCGACAAGGCGGGCGACATCGTCAATTTCGGTATCACCTACACTCAAGATTGGATGCCGTCGGAGATGTCGATGTATCTGCTTATAAATGGCGAAAGCAACAAGATAGCATGGCCTAACAGTGGAAATAGTCCGCAAAGAATAGCTATTTTACAACAATAATGAAAATGAAAAAGGTGTTCTACTACATATTGATTTTGGTCTTTTGTTCAGTGCTCGCTTGCACAAGCGATGACGTGAGCAATGGATTGTCGTATGATGCCGAATACATTCAATTGCATGTAGTCACACCATCATTAGAGATAACTCGTGCCGAGACATCGCTCCTTCCGGCTGAAGAAGCAGTCCGGCATCTTGATGTGATGATTTTTGATTCGCAAGACGAAAGCAAGGTCTATCATGAAAGAGTCCTAACTACGACTTCAAAAGGCGTCGTAAGCCTTCGTGTCAAGCGCAACGATTTGGTTGCTAATAGCAAGTACTATGTCTATGTCATCGCCAATAGTACCCATCCTGCAAGCACTTTCTCCGACATCACTCGTCTTGAGGAATTGCGACGCATGAAGCAGACGGACTATAATATCCATATGACGGGGCAAAATCTTATCGATGTGCCATCGCATTTCTTGATGGACGGCATCGCATTCCTCAAAGGCACCAATCGTCCTCTCTTGCCGACACCTATAGTGCTGAATAATGGAAACGACAACGATGAGACAGTGTTGCAAGTCATGTTGCGTCGTGCAGCCGCTAAAATCACTGTTCGTCTGCGTAAAGGCGATAATGTGACCTTCAACTATAATGAGCATATTGGATATTATATTAAAAACATGCCGTATAGCACAATGTTGCTCAGCGAAATGCCTCCTCATGAGACTCAACTACGAATCCCCGATAAAACGACAGGTCAATATTTCAGTTGGAGCGAAGAAGAGGTGTTGGTCAGAATGTATGTATATAGCCATAGTTGGGTGGGCGAAAGTTTTTTTGAAAATGGTACGTCGCTCATCGTCAATATCCCTGTGACCTACAACGGAAAAGAATATGCCAATAGTTACTACCAAATTCTTCTCAATCCGAACAGTATGATTGAACGCAACAAGAGTTATGAGGTGACAGGCACAATCAATGCTCCGGGAGCTGAAGAGACATCTGACCCGATCGAGCTTGATGAGTTGAAATATCATGCTGCTGAATGGACAGATGTCAATATCGACATCAATAGCAATCAGTCATTGCAATATCTCTCGCTCAGCCACGATACAATCCGTATGCATAACGTCGAACTCGACTCCACCACATTGCGCTTTTCGTCGTCATCGCCTGTGGTGACAACAATCGAAGAATGCTATTTCACCGATAAATTCGGCATCCGCAAAGAATATTCGACGGCAGGCATCAATGGTCAGCCTGATGGTGGTATTGCCGGCAAAATCGCAATCAATAGCCCGATTCCGACCAATAACACCATTCGCTACATCAAAATGCGTGTGACCAACGAAGACGGCATCTCCAGAACGGTATATATCGAGCAATATCCGTTGATATATATTGTCAACCAGCAGAGTTGGTACTCCTATCGCTCTGACTTCAAATCGAGCAACGCGCGTGCCACAAGCTATCAGTACAAAGGCGATAGAATAGTGTCGGTCGGCTTGAGTTCAAGCACATGGAACAATAATCATCGATATTCAGAAGACAGTTACTCGAGAAGCGTTAATTCAAGCAGTTTCTGGCACTCGAAAGTTGTGTCATCATATAATGAAAGTACCGGGAAATCGACCACTTCATTCTATGAGTGGGATAGATATAGCAACAGTGCGACAGCAAAGACTGTCGGCACATGCGAAAGCAACACTAATGCCCGACTTTATCACATTCGTATCACTGCGACATCGCATGACTATATCGTCGGACGTCCTCGCATGGATGAAAACGGCTATACCGATAGCGGATCGGACAATGCTTTGCTCGTGTCACCGTCGTTTATGATTGCTTCGCGCTTGGGTAGTATCTATACGACATACGGCAACTTGGGTAATATCAGCGACACAAAGGATAGCAACCGAAATGGTATTCCCGACCGTCGCGAAATCTTTAATATCCACTGTGAAAACTATGTGGAAGTCTATAAAGACGATAATGGAGAAGCCGTCATTCTCGACAACTGGCGACTGCCTACTGAAGCCGAATTGAAAATCATCGAAACCCTGCAAGGTGGTAAAAACGACAATGCAGATGCTATCGACTACCTCCTTAATGGACAATACTATATGAGCGCAAGCGGACCGGTTAAAAACAACAAGGCTGATGTATCGGGCAACGAATCAGCTATCCGTTGTGTGCGAGATGCTTATTAACAACTGAATTATGAAAAGATTTGTCAACAATATCGTTCAATCGACATCGGCAATCATAGTCTGTCTATTATTGCTGCTTTCATCGTGTGTCGATGATATGTTTATACCCACAGATAATGATGTGCCTGAAGGATATGTCAGACTGCAATTCACGACTCATGTTTCCGACATGAAGCGTGTTGACACTCGTTCTGTCGATCCCGATGGAGTTGATATACAAAGTCTTACGCTGTTTTGTTTCAATCCCTACGGACTGTTTATTACGACCGTCGATGCGAAAATCACTCATGACGGACCGACCGAAGGCAGATTTCAAGCAGATATTCCGGAAGAAACGCACATAATACATTTCCTCGCTAACCAGAATAGTAACTTATTCAACAACAAGGACTTCCTAAACAAAAACGAAGAGGCTGTCATGGCCGACATGGAGGGTGCGTCCGGCATGTTGGTCTATTGGGCTCGCATAGTCAAAAATGGTCAGCAAAGTTTTAGCGACCAAATCTCTGCTATGCCAAAAGGTGTCGAGTTGATACGCAATCAAGCGATGATCAAAATTGACGATTGGACCACCCCATATTTTACGGTGACAGGATATGTTACGACAAATATCCATGCATTCGGCACAGTGGCTCCTCACCACCCACAAGACGGATTTGTCTGGCCGGGAAATGAGCCGTTCATAACACTGCCCCTCAATACCATCATGATGAGTAATATTGAGGACATCAACACCAAGCCCGAAGACTACGTTTTTGAACACGCAAACACCATTGACAACCCCATCAGTGTAATCATAAAAGGAAGAAATCAAGGCACATACGAAGACCTTTACTATCGTGTGTCGCTAATCGACAGTGAGGGCAATCAGATTATGATTAGGCGCAACCATGCATACACGCTACACATCACGGGCAAACTTTCTCACGGCAGCAAAACTTTTGAGGAGGCTTTAAGCGCTCCTTTCTCCAACAATATCTGGATCTCAATTGACTCTTGGGTAACAGAAATTGAAGATGAGAAATATCGTATGAGTGTCAGCACCACCGGGGTAGTATTAGATGCTGAAAGAGCCGGTGATAAATACACTTTGCGCTATACCCTTAAACGAATTGATGGCGGCTCACTCTCTCAAGCCGATAAGCCTGATGTGTCGTGGTTGGGTAGCAACAATGTGGCGGCTCACAATTTCACCCATAATTTCGACACCACAACGGGCAACGGTGAAATTATAATCAATCTCAACCCTTTGCACAACGACATTCAAGAGGGTATGTTGCTAATTAAAAAGGGTAAACTGCAACGCACCATTGAAGTAAACGTCATAAAACCTCAAAAATTCATACCATCATGGGTCGGTACACAGATTTATGGTGGTGTCATCGGCGAATTTGTCACACTCAAATTCACCATACCGGAAAGTTGCCCAGACATACTTTATCCGTTCCCGGTACTCATTTCGGTCAACACACTCGATGTGCGTGCCTCATCGGGTATGACTTTGCCTGTCATTCGTAAAGGTGAAGATGGATGGTTTGGCGAAGATTATCCCGGCATCGAATACAAATACGAATACATAGTAACCGAGCCGGGGCCTCAACGTATCTATTTCAAAAATATCCTCACATTCAACGAGGGTGCAACAGAAAATATCACTATCGAGGCTAAACACTTCGAATCGCTCACGAAGACTTTCAACTTCACTAATCATCAACGTGCCATTATGACCGATGGTCTGAATGAATTTCACCCCACCGGATATGATGGAGAATTTGCACAAGACGAGCTCATATATTACGCATTGGTGCCTCAAAAAAAGAATGCCCTTATCACATTTAATCTCAAACTAATCGATAAGAATACGGGACTAAGCATCAATGCCGGACAAAATGATGAGTTCCTGCTTTATTCGAAGACGCTCGACTATCTGCAAGATGGCGAAGAAAGCAGCGCAAATGTCAATCAATTTGACTGTAAATTCTATCCTGTCGATGAAGAGTATTGGAACACATCTTCCAATGGTCGCGTAATGATGTTTATGCCTCGCAATCATATAGCGACAAACACAGGCCACTACAACATCTATCTTCGCACTAACACGCCGCGAAGCTCTGACATTGTGAGAATCTCATCCAATCAACCGAACTCACTCTCTGCTCACCCGGACAAGAAAGGTCAAGACTATATCGGCAATTCTTATCGCTCATCAATCTTTGAACTCGAGACCTATCGTCCATTCCGATTTGCAGCCCGCATCAATGGCATGGGTACAAGCAAAAGCGATAGAGAAGAGGAGATTATTGACGAAATCGAATTGACCTATCTTCCAAACCAGAGTGTAGAAGTGTCGTTTGAGATTACCAGTTTCTTGGGTGTCGATGGAAAAAGCGTCGATCCGTTTGGCGAGGAGTTTGAGGTCTATATAGATGCTCCGATGCTCGACATCGATTACGACCGACTTGCCGAATTTAATCTCACTTCGGAAAAATTGTATCCACATCCGACGATTGCCGGACGATATGTCTATAAAGTGGCGGCATCTCGCGAAGAAGAACGCCGTTATGGCAGCAACGACATCATAGTGACCGATGCCACCGGTGCCAACCAACACGGCGAGCGAAAGCATCTGCCGTTTATCACCAAACGCGTTACAACTGCCGGCAATATTCGCATTAGTGCCGATGAGGATATGGTGGTATTCTACAACAAGACATTCAAACTATCCAACCGACCGATAACAGGCCGAATCAGTTATCGAGGCACCGATAACATCGAACACTTTGTGCCTGCCAATTCGTTTGTCGTATTTGCCCGCACTTCCGACGGTGTGCGTATCGGCTCAATCATGATTACATCTGACGGTCGCTACAGCCTTAACCTACGCTCGGAATACACGTTCTCTTGGAATCTTGATGAAGTCGAGTTTAACTATACCGACCCTAACGGCGTAGTTTATGACTGCCAAATCAACAGTTTGGCAGACTTGTTTGATAGTCCGAACATAGTGCTAACCCCTGCTCATTAATCAGACTATGAGAGTGTTTTTGCTTGTAGTGTTCGCTTTGTCGGCCTTAGTTAATTCTTTAGGCTCAGAGGTATTTCCTTTGCCTTCTGTACCCGACTCGCTGGTCACTACCGAGAGTCGTGCCAATTATTTAGCTCTGCACTATTGGGATAATATCGACTTCAATGATTCGACTATCATTGGTAATAAAGACATTTCTGAACAAGGATTCAGCAACTTCATCAGCATTATGCCATACGTGACACAAAAGGAGATTGCTTTTTCCGAATTTGTCAGCAAAATCAGCCTGAGACCTGATGTTCAAGACTATTTTATGGCTGTCGCAAAGAAGTATCTTGCTGAGTCGCAGTCGCCTGTCTTCAATGATGAGTTGTATATCATGATGCTGCAAAGCCTATTGTCGTCGGATATGCTTGATTCTGCTCGTCGTGACAAATATAGCGCGATTCTCGGCACCGAAATGAAGAACCGGGTCGGAGAAGTTGCCACAGATTTCGAGTTTATGCTACGCGACGGACAAAGGGATAAATTGTCTGAGATTGATGCCAAATATATCCTTATCTTTTTCAGCGACCCTGACTGCGATAGATGCAACTTAGTCAAGGCTCAGATTGACGCTTCGGCTGTCGTACGCATCAAATTATTGCTCGGCGATCTTGCTTTGCTGTCGGTATGTGTCGAAGGCGACACAGAGACATGGAAAACATCGAAAACGCCCGATGAGTGGATAGATGCTTGCGACGAAAAGTGTGCGATTTACGACCAAGAACTATACGATATCCCCGGATTGCCGTCGTTCTACCTACTCGATAGTTCGCGTCGCGTCATATTGCGCGATGTCCATTTCCAATTGGTCGAAAATTTCTTGGACAACAACTGATTGACAGTTATTGGTATCATATAAATAGTTTTTGCATTTTTGTATGATAATATCATATGCTTTGTATGGACTTATGGGATGCGATTGTAGAGATTGTGATTAGAGGGCATAAACTAATCTACCAATAGACATCAAAGTGGAATAAGTGTAGTTTTTGAGGGTTCCCAAACTCGGAAAAGTGTAGTTTTTGAGGGGTATCAAAGTGGAATAAGTGTAATTATTGAGGGTTACCAAACTCGGAAAAGTGTGATTTTTATTTGGTTATTAAGTGGAAAAAGTGTAATTTTGTGGCGTAATCAAATTGAGAAAAGTGTTATGCTCAAAAGAAAAATCCAAAAAGTACTGCATGATTATTTCAGCTCTGAGTCCTCCAAAGTGCTACTTCTTGATGGAGCAAGACAGATAGGTAAGTCATTCATAATCAGATATGAAGCAAAGAAATTCTTCAAAAATTATATTGAGATAAATTTCTTGGAAGATAAGAATGGAGAAAAGCTCTTTGCCGGAATTTCTACCGTGAAGGATTTTTATCTGAAATTAAGTGTATTTGCCGGAGGTAAAATGGGGGATAAAAAGAACACTATAGTTTTCTTGGATGAGATACAATCTTATCCCGAGTTGCTGACACTTTTAAAATTTCTAAAGGATGATGATCGCTTTACCTATATAGCGAGTAGCTCATTGTTGGGTGTTACACTCAATAAAACGCTTTCAAAACCGGGTGGAAGAATACAAAAAGTAAAAATGCATCCACTTGATTTTGAGGAGTTCTTATGGGCAAATGGTGTCGGGGAAGACGTGGTCGCTCACATGAAAGTGCAATATTCTAAAGAAGAGTCTTTGGACGAAGGTCTTCATAAGAAAATGCTTGATTTGTTTAAGAAATATATGCTCATTGGTGGGTTGCCTGACGCTGTAAATGCGTTTATAGCCACCAATAACATTGTTGAGGTTCGCGCGATTCACGATGAAATATATGAATTGTACAAAGGTGATGCTTCTCAATATGATGATGAAAATTCGCTGAAAATCAAGCGTATTTATGAGATGATACCATCAAATATGGAGAATAAGAAAAAGCGACTTCGTTATAGTGAAATCGAAAATAGGAAAGGTAAACGAAGTTCCGATTATGAGGCGGAATTGGAATATCTTGTCAGTTCAGGCATTTCGTTGGAAGTATTGTCAGTTTCTAATCCGAAATTCCCACTCAGAGAATCAGAGCAAAAGACTTTGATAAAGCTGTATCTGAACGACGTCGGGTTGTTGACCAATCTATTATACCGATATAACATAAACGCTGTCCTTTCTGCCGACAATAGTATTAATCTTGGAGCAGTGTATGAAACGGTGGTTGCGCAAGAGTTGGTTGCGCATGGTTATGCCTTACGCTATTATGATAACAAGACCAAAGGCGAAGTCGATTTTTTGGTTGACGACTATGATGCGCTGAGTGTCTTACCGATAGAGGTTAAATCAGGCAAGGATTTCAGACGCCATAGGGCTCTTGACAAATTTGTCAATATAGATGATTACCATATAAAAAGCGCAATTGTATTCTCTAATGACGGGTCAGTGGAAAGGAATGGAAAGGTTGTCTATATGCCGATATATTATGCAATGTTCATGGTACCGAGCACTCCGGAGTCGTTCTTGATTCCTTAAGGTAGTTGAGGGAATAAAAGAAAGTGGTAGATTGTTTTATTACTTTGAGGTTGCGCTTTTGCTGTAATTCACCATTACCACGCCTCCGAATACCATCAGTGCAGCCAACACCTTCTGCCAGGTCAGGCTATCCATGCCAATACAAATGCTGATTACTACGGCGATGATGGGTTGCACATACGAGTACATGCTGACCAACGTCGGACGTATGCGCTTCTGTCCCACCGGAATGAGGAAATATGTGATGAATGTGGAGCACACAATGAGGAAAGCCAACTCTGAGAGATAAGTCCCCGTGAAGCGACTTGTGTCCAGTTCTATCAGTTCAAGGCATCCCCAAGGCAAGGTCATGACCATTGAAAAAAGGAAAATCCATTTCATAAAGGTGATAATCGAATATCGCTGTATGACCGGCTTAAACAACCCCAAATAGAGTGAGAAGGCCAACCCGTTTAAGACCATCAGCAGGATGCCTTGCAAGTGCGTCTGTGTAGCACCTCCGCTGCTTGTCACACTATTAAGAATCAAGTAGATGATACCCAAGAAACTGATAAGTACACCGCCCGACTTGCGCCATGTGATGGGTTCTTTCAAGGCGTATGCGGCGATGAACATCGTGTAAATGGGCGATAGCGAACTCACGATGGAGCAGTCCATCGGCGTAATATCCGGTATCGCAACCAAAAAGGTGACTTGCGTGACGAAGAAGCCCAATAGCGAAGCCATCAAAATCTTGCCCATATCCTTCTTCTCGACCTTCTCTTTAGGCACAAAACACGAAAGGAGCCAAAAGAGCGACCCCGCACCCAACGAGCGTATAAAGAACAAGGCGATGGGCGACAGCAACCGACTTGCTGTCAGATCTTTGCACACAATTATGTTGATGCCGAAGATGGCATACGCGATGAAACACGCCAAGTGTCCTAATGTCTTCTCACGAAGTATCATAATGATGTCACATTTATAATTGTAAGACAAAATTAAGCAAAAGCATTCAAGTGACCAAAACGAATTGCTATTTTTACAGTGTGTTAGCAAGAGACTATGCCATTTTGCATTTGCTTGTTTAATCTGCGGTTGCATAAAAATCGTTTGTTTTTTTGACATATCAAATATTATACATATATTTGCGACAATATTCACAATTTAACAACTAATCAACCTATGAACCAACTAAAAAGACTAATCCTAATTCTCGTTACTTCCCTATCATTTACAGTAATAGTCAACGCACAGTTTTATGAAATTGCAAATCAAATCCCACGCCTATTTTCTCCTGCGTTGTCAGGCAGTTTCAAATATAAAGGCTACTTTGAAGCATCTTATCTAAAAGGTCTTGGCGAAGAACGCATTGACTTTGTCGACATCTCGACAACTCAGGGTTTTCGCTATGCTAACTGGATGTTTATGGGCGTCGGTACCGGTGTCGATATAATGTTGCCAAGTGTGGATTTCCAACACCACAACTACGACCCTGCTATAATGGTGCCATTGTATGCCGATTTTCGTTTCCTTATTGGCAACCAAAGCAAAGTCGGTGTCAATATAGATCTTCGCGTCGGCGCAGCATTCACATTTGATAGTTTCCCAACCAACAATGGTTGGATCACAAACGAAGAATGCTTCTACTTACGACCATCATTTAGCGTTCGCTTCCCCATTAACAAGAACAAACCTAAACAAGCAATCAATGTTGGCTTCACTTATCAGCTCCTCATATCTGATTGGTCAGGCACATATTGGGACAACAACAAAGACTTCAACAGCATCGGTGCAACCATCGGCTTTGAATGGTAATCAACCGTATTCACGCCAGTTGTCAATTTAATCACCATAGGCAAACAATCACAACAAATATTTTTAGTATTTTTTCTTTTTTGTCATTAGTGTATTTATAACTCTTGCAACCGAATGTAATACAAAGACGTAGTCTTACGAGGGGACTACGTCTTTTTGTGTCATTACGGTATAAGCCACTCTACCGACTTTTACCACTTCTTTTGATCTATACACACCTATTTTTTAGACCTATAAATCAAGTTTAATAATCTTTAATTCTAATTCCCTACTAAAACAAGACTATTAACAATGCACTATAAAATTTATACTATCCATATCGAAAAACGATTTATACAATTGTAAGTTTTGTTTTTAGGGCTTTTGCAGAAATGGGTGGGTAGCAATGAATTCTGAAATCAAACGCTCTGTTTCGCTATTGAATTTATTTATTTGAGCGACGTTATCGGTCAATGGTCGGTGTTTCAATCGTTGAGTCAGTTTAGTCGCTTTGGTAATCAAATCAATTGTTTGAACTGAAAAGTATTTATCACTGAAGCGTTTCCAAATGTAATCGATTGCTACTTTTGAAGGGTGCAACATATCATCGGCATAGAATCGATAGTCACGAAGCTCATCAATGACAAGTTCATATGCCGGGAAATAATCAGTGTGTTGTGTTTCCGAAATGATACGATCGATCGCAAGCATCAGTGTCGATTTTGAAAGAGTGTTTTCATGCGCTCCATCTTTGAAATGACGAATCGGGCTAACCGTAAAAATTATTTTAAGTTCCTGATTATTTTTTTGTAATCTTTCAATTAACGGAATCCATAAATCGGCTATTTCTTCGACGCTCATTTTCCTGCGACGAAAATTGTTGCTTGGGAATTTATGACAATTGCTGACTACTTGTCGATTTTCTGCAAGTTCGTATATCCAAGCAGTTCCAAATGTAACTATCAAGCACGATATATTACTCAGATATTCCGCCGTCACAGAAAGCGCATCATTCATTTTTTGCAAAGCAGATGATTTATCGACCGATGCAAAATGGGAGTCAAACAACCAAGAAAAGTAGCGATTATCTGTCGTCGCAATATCTTCATCACTCAAAAATTTATTGTCGAGGGCTCTTGCGACAATGGAGGCTATGCTCGCAGGGTTATATAGGACTCCACAAGGGTTTACAGCACTCTTCCACATTGCCGAAATCAATCTATCGCCAATATTATCGCTGAAACACGAACCTAAGAGCATCAACGGTCTCTGAGGATTCAATTCAAAACACCCTTTGTTTACTTCAACAATTGTTCGGAAATCCATTTTAAAAAGTCTCAAAATCTATTGAAGTCACTTGAAATTCTGTGCGTCGATTGACTTGATCGGCAGCTTCTTGATCTTCCTCGGAAAGAGTTTCGATAAATTCTTCCGTCAACACTACCCCCTCCTCAAATTGAGGATATTCGCGGTTGATTTTCTTCGTAACAATCTTTGGCTTGGTTTCGCCATAACCTTGAGGTTTCAAACGGTCGGCCGAAATTCCGGCTTCTATCAAGTAGTCAACTACGCTTTGCGCTCGACGATTGCTCAGGTCCATATTATACTCATCAGAGCCCCAACGGTCAGTGTGCGACGCCATTTCGATGCACACATTCGGATTTTCCTTAAGTATGGTAGCCATTTCGTCCAATGCCTGTTTTGATTCATCGCGAAGCGTTGCTTTATCAAAATCGTAGAATATGTTTTCGATAACCTGAGGTTTATGTATTGCAGACAATATGAAGTCTACGCCATACTCCACATCCTCCTCTGCGATGTCTGATTTAAACTCTTGCTTCTCATTAAGGTAGCCTTTTGCACCTGCCATCATTACATACCTCACTCCTCTGTCGAGTTTGAAGTCAAACGATCCGTCATCACGAGCGACAGCTTTTTGGTTGGAACCATCATCACCGACGATACGAATGATTGCATTTGCCACCGGCTCTTCATCCTTGTCGAGCACCCAACCGGAAATCGAAATTTCTATATCAGGGAGTTCAAACGAATACAAATGATCATATCCTCTTCCGTCGCCTCTATTTGAGCTAAAAAATCCCGTCTCACCTTGACCGAAAGTGATGCCAAAATCGTCACCTTGCGAGTTAATCGGTGTTCCCATATTTTTAACAGTCCACGACTCTGAGTTCTCCTCATATTTTGCTCTGAACAAGTCAAGACCACCAAATCCCGGATGCCCATTTGATGCAAAATATAGCACCGTATCCATTCGCGAATAGGGGAACATCTCATCACCCGGCGTATTGATATCCGGTCCTAAATTTTCCAACGAGCCGACTTTATCGACAAGATTTACTTTCCAAATATCTTTACCACCGTAGCCACCCGGCATATCAGAGCAAAAATAGAGCCATTTGCCATCCGGCGAAACAGCAGGATGACCGACAGCAGAAATCGTATCGCTGATAATTTCATATTTCACCGGAGCACTCCATTGAGCTTCACTACGCTGAGAAGTGTAAATCTCAACTGATGTGCTGGAATTTGGTTCGCGACGAGCTTTTGTCAGATACATCGTCTGTCCGTCAGGCGTAAAACTTACGATACCTTCATCAAGGTCGGAATTTAACTCTCCTTCGACAGGTTCCGGACGTTGCCACACCCCTTGCTCATCTTTCTTCGCCACATAAATATCGCCCTTTTTCATTCCTGTGATTTCCGACTTATTATCACCCATCGCCTTCTCTGTGGTCGAAGTAAAATACAGCTGATCATATTTATTATCAAGATACATCGGAGCGAAATCAGCACGACGGGAATTAAACAATTTTGCATTCTTCACCACGTAACGAGTCGTCTTTTTCGATTTAGATTCGATGGCATGCTCACACCCTTCAATGCCGATTTTGGCAAGCTTGTCGTCGGGATTAAACGTCAAATATGTTTCGTAAGCATCCACAGCTTGTGCATACTTTCCGTCAGCCTGAAGTGCACGTCCAAGATAATAATAGACAATCGAATCCGGATACTGATAACGCACAGCATTTTGAAACGATGCCGATGCCCTTGCCGCCATGTTAAGCTTTGTGTAGCACATACCCATCTGGTAAGCAACGACACCCCTCTGAGGGCGTTGCTCGCGCTTAGTCATCTTGTTATAGACTTTTCGATAGGTCTTTGATGCATCAAAATACTCGCCACGCTCATACTGCTCGTTAGCCGTCGATAGTTTTGCTGATTTGCAACCGCCCAAACCGATTGTTGATACAACGATAAGGGCGTATATTATATTCTTAACTATAGTCTTCATCATAAAAATAACGTTAAGATTTATGCGTTATTGCATCAAATAATACTTAACTTACATCACATAATTTAAAAAAATGAAACATTTAATCTATTTGAATTGTTTCAATAGAATTTTATTCGTAAATTTGCGACAGAAAAATCTTAAAATAAAATACAACGACATGAAGAAAATCTTACTCGGGCTCACAGCAGCCGTAGCTATTTCGGGAGCAAGTGTTCAAGCACAAGAATACAGTCGCTCGTACAAACCTTTCAATGAAGCTGTATTCTATGACGGCTACAATGAAACCGTTTTCGACAAAGATCTTGGAGACGGAATTTTGCGCCATCGCAACTCTTTGTATGCAAAGAAACTTACTGATGCCAACATGGATTGGTTTGGTCTTGAAACAAAAATCAAGGTAACTATCGGTGCGCTTTGCGATAACTATGACCGCATTGGCAACATCAACGTGGCATTAGTCCCAAAAGGAGCAGAAACATACGACCCTTTCGAAGTGCAACGCATCGAAATCGTTCGTTTCATCACACCGTTCATGAATATGAATTCACACCCGGACTTCGTAGAATACAAATATGACGCTAATCTTGTGGGCTACCTCTTCCACGACATGAACATCCGCGACAACTACGACCTATGGTTGGAATTTGAGCTATTCGGTATTCCTTACGCTGCCAACGAGCAAATTAAAGGTTGTGAAGGACGTAACGATGTATTCAAAGGTACACTCGAATTTACTTGCACAGACGAACCTGCAGAAAACACACGCAACAGCGTAATCGTGCCTATCGTTATGAAGAAACCTGAATACAAGGGTCACAACCTCAACAACTACAGCGAAGTCGGCACAGATACTATCGGAACATGTACTAAGACATACAAATTCACTCTTCCTGAAAAAGTAACAGACTCTCAAGTTGTGCTTGTAATGTCAAACCACGGAGCAAATTCAGATGGTGAAGAATACAACCGTCGTCTCCACTTGGTATATTTCAATGGCGAAATCATTTCCACATTCACTCCGGGTGGTAAATCATGCGAACCTTATCGTTACAAGAACACTCAAGGCAATGGTATCTACGGTTCAAGCAAACGCACCGACAGATGGTGGGCTGCTAACTCAAACTGGTGTCCGGGTGATGCAGTTCCTGTTCGCTATCTTGAACTCGGTGCACTCGAAGCCGGCGAACATGAAATCATGATTCGCGTTCCGGAAGCTATTTTCAATGATGGTCAAGGCGACTTCCCGGTATCAATGTATTTCCAAGGTCTTAAAGAAGGTGACCTCCCTGTAGAAGTTGAAGAAGTGACAGCTCAAGAAGTCGGCATCAGCGTTTACCAAAAAGGCAACGACGTTTATGCCAACTCTGAATCGCCGATCACTCAAGTAAGCATCTACTCTTACGACGGCAAATTTGTATATGGTTCACACAATTTCGACAGAGCAATCTCTCTCAATTCATTCGAACCGGGCATTTATCTTGTCAACTTCTTCAACGACAAAGGCGAAGTGATGACAGTCAAAGCCGTACGCAAATAATTATTATTTGATAATACAAAGACTCCGCATCGACAAATGCCGTTGCGGAGTTTGTATTATATAAAGGAAACTTCTAAAAACAATCTGCCATGAAACAAGTCTATCAATTCATTTCAGAACTGACAGCCAACAACAATCGCGAATGGTTTGCTGCTCATAAAGACGAATACAACAAAGCGACCGCAACATTTCATTCGTTTGCGCAACGCATGATTGATATGATCGCCACTTTCGACTCGGCAGCCGCCCACCTATCGGTAAAGGATTGCACATATCGCATCTATCGCGACGTCCGATTTTCTGCCGACAAACGCCCATACAAAATTCACATGGGGCTATTCATCAATCCTCCATACGGCAAACGCATCAACACTTGCGGCTACTACATCCACATCGAGCCGGGACACAGCATGATATGCGCCGGAACAATCGGTCTTGAATCTAAAGTGATAAAAGCCATACGTCAAGCAATCTTCGACAATATTGACGAATATCGCGCCATCGTTGAAAGCCAGGAATTCAAAGGCTGCTTTTCATGCTTAGGAGATAATTTTCTTAAAACTGCACCGAAAGGATTTCCAAAGGATTGGGAACATATCGACTACATACGTCCTCGAGACTTTATCGCCTATCAACCGGTCGATGACGATTTCCTTTGCTCCGACGATATCGTCGAAAAACTCAAAAAATATTGCATTCAAGCTAAACGCTTCAATGATTTTATCAACTTCACTATCGAAGATTTCATCGAGGGCACATCATCCGAACCTCTCCCACACATCTATTGATTGTGTTTGTCAAACAGACATTCAATCGCTCAAAAAGCAGTTATTGTCAATAATTTATAAAGGTTTTGCCAACTAAATCGACCATTAAGTTCCAAGCACTTTAATGGAACAAAGTCAACCAAAACATCATCCCTTTAAACACCAAATGACTAACTCTTAGAATGAAAAAGCCGACAGGGCGATGTTTAATCTCTCCTGTCGGCCTCCTTAGGTTACGGAAAACTATACCTTATTTTTGCTAATTACATGACTTCCGCACTATTTAGCTCCCTCTTGAATGAAATTAATTCCGGCAGAACAAACAGGCAAACCATCCCATACGAAGAAACTCAAAATTTGTTCTGATCCGCTATGATTAGGAAGAATTTCAAGTTGTAGTACTTGAGGAGAATCATAAATTCCTACCATATAATCATTGTATGATTTATAGTAATAATCACGTTCATGTTCTCCA
>SUXG01000041.1 GCA_015061085.1 Bacteroidales bacterium | reverse complement strand
TTTGATTTGCAACACTAAGATAAGTGAAAAATCTGACATGGCAAAATCCTGAGCAACTTTTTGTTGCTCAGGAACTTATAAATAAAGTTAAATCAAAGTGTTGCGGAATTAAGGTTTTATTGAAAATAGATATATGAGGAAGTGTAAATTTCTATAATTGAGGGTAGTTTTGAGAAATGAGGTGGTTGTTGGTGTTGTGTCGGCTGGATATTTGTTGTATATTTGTGGTTGGAATGGATAAAATGGTAAGAATATGGATTTGACACCGTTGGTAAGACGTAGATTTGTGAAGCAGGCAGAGCGTGTTGATAGTTGGGTTTCAAGTGCTGATGAGGTGCAACATCGGTTGCTTCTTGATTTGGTGGGCATGGCTAAGAATACGGAAATCGGCAGACGCTATGATTATGCTTCGATAAGGAATTATAATGATTTTTCGAGAAGGGTTCCGGTCGTTGAATATGAGGATATTCGATCTGAAGTTATGCGTATGGTAGGAGGTGAAGCCGATGTTTTGTGGCGAGGTGTGTGTCGGAATTTTGCTCAGTCGTCGGGTACGTCAGGCGGTAAGTCGAAGTTCATTCCGATTACAGCAGATTCTTTGCGAATGAATCATTATCCCGGAGCGTCTGATTCTGTTGCAGGGTATATGCGATTGGTGCCTAATAGTCGCATTTTTTCGGGGAAGGGTTTGATTCTTGGAGGTTCGTTTGCAAATGAGTTGGGGCTTGATAATCGACGAGTAAAGGTTGGCGATTTAAGCGCAAATCTCATCGATAGGATAAATCCTATTGTCAATTTGATGCGAGTTCCTTCGAAACGAATTGCTCTTATGGCAGATTGGGAGAAGAAACTCCCGGCACTTATAGGGGCATCGATAGGTCAGAATATTACAAATATTTCGGGTGTTCCTTCGTGGTTCCTGACTCTTTTGCGAGGCGTGATGCGGAAAGCGCATGTCGATAGAATAAGCGATGTCTGGCCCAATCTTGAGGTGTTTTTCCATGGAGGAATATCGTTTGAACCATACAGAGATGAATATCGACGCATAACAGATCCTGGCAAGATGCGCTTTATCGAGACATACAATGCTTCTGAGGGGTTTTTTGCCGCGCAAAACACGTTTGACGATCAGGCAATGCTGATGTTGCTTGATAGAGGTGTGTTTTTTGAATTTGCACCAATGACGGGTACAGGAGAGTGGGGAGAACCTATGCCGATATGGGATATAGAGGAGAAAAAGACTTATGCTTTGATTATCAGTGGATGCAATGGATTGTGGAGATATTCAATAGGCGATACGCTTCGTGTAGAAAGTCTCTATCCGTTGAAGATTCGTATTGCCGGACGCACTAAGTCGTTTATCAATGCTTTTGGTGAGGAGTTGATGGAGCATAATGCTGATGCTGCCATCGCATCGGCATGCCGAACACATGGAGCGTCGATTGGCAATTATACGGCAGCGCCGGTTTATACGACAGACACATCGCGTGGACGTCATCAATGGCTTATAGAATGGCATGAGGCGCCTGCTGATATAGCACAATTTGCGCAGACTCTTGATTGTGAATTGCAACGCTTGAATTCTGATTACCAAGCAAAGCGTGCAGGCAATATTTTTCTTGATGGATTGTCGATAACGACTGCTCGACAAGGACTTTTTGATGATTGGCTCCTTACAGTCGGAAGTGGAAAACTCGGGGGACAAAGGAAAGTGCCTCGTTTGTCAAACAATAGAGATATTATTGATTCGATGTTGCGATTGAACGTGTAGGAAGTTCAAAGTCGCTAAACTATATTTTGTTCGCTTTGCCTATATTTTCCGATGACAGAGATTTAAAATCGGCAGATTTCGTAAGACTACCTACGATTGCTTCTGATTACAGTCGGAAATGAGCATAATAAAAAAGCGATGAAAATTATTCATCGCTTTTATTGTTTTTGTTTGATTAAACTTTGTTAATCGTTGTACTTTTTCAAGATCACACATGCGTTGTGTCCACCGAAACCGAAAGTGTTAGACAAAACTGCATTAACTTCGCGTTTTTGAGCTTTGTTGAATGTGAAATTCAAATTATAATCGATTTCAGGGTCATTATCACCTTCTTCATGGTTGATAGTCGGAGGGATGATGCCGTCTGTGATAGCTTTAACGCTGAAGATAGCTTCCATAGCTCCGGCTGCGCCGAGGAGGTGACCTGTCAAAGACTTAGTTGAACTGATGTTCAATTTGTAAGCATGTTCGCCGAAAACTTGTTTGATTGCTTTTGCTTCACCGATGTCGCCTACAGGCGTAGAAGTTCCGTGAGTATTGATGTAGTCAATATCTTCCGGTTTCATGCCTGCGTCTTTGAGAGCATTCTCCATAACGAGAATAGCGCCAAGACCTTCAGGGTGAGTCGCAGTGATGTGATAAGCATCAGCGCTCATACCGCCACCGACAACTTCAGCATAGATGTGAGCACCACGAGCTTTGGCGTGTTCCAATTCTTCAAGTACAAGAGCAGCAGCCCCTTCCCCCATCACGAAACCATCACGTGAGCCACTGAATGGACGAGACGCTCCGGCCGGATTGTCATTGCGGGTAGATAATGCTTTCATTGCATTGAAACCACCAACTCCTGCAGGATAAATAGCAGCTTCAGCACCACCAGTCACGATAGCATCAGCCATACCGAGACGGATATAGTTGAAAGCATCGATAAGGGCATTGTTGGAAGATGCGCAAGCCGACACAGTGCCAAAGTTTGGTCCGCGAAACTCATGGTTGATAGAGATGTGACCTGCTGCGATGTCAGCAATCATTTTTGGAATGAAGAATGGATTGTATTTAGGACCTTTTTCTTCGTTCTTTGCGTAGTATCCGGCTTCTTCTTCAAATGTGTGAAGGCCACCGATACCTGCAGCGAAGATTACGCCAACGCGATTTTTGTCAACACCTTCACCGTCAAGCGTAGCATCAGCAATAGCTTGATCTGCAGCGACAATTGCGTACATGGCATAAAGGTCGAATTTGCGTGCTTCTTTACGGTCAAAATAATCTGCCGGATTGAAGTTCTTAACTTCACAAGCAAATTGTGTTTTGAACAAAGATGCATCGAAATGCGTAATAGGACCGGCACCACTGACACCATTGATGGCGTTGTTCCAAGTAGTCTCAACATCGTTGCCGAGAGGATTGAGAGTGCCAAGGCCTGTTACTACAACTCTTTTTAATTCCATATTGGGAAATAGAGGATAGTTTTTTTCTTAAAATTATTTGTTGTTTTCGATGTAAGCGATAGCGTCACCTACAGTACTGATTTTTTCAGCTTCTTCATCAGGAATTGAAATGCCAAATTCTTTTTCGAATTCCATGATCAATTCTACTGTATCAAGTGAGTCTGCACCAAGGTCTGTGCTGAATGAAGCGTTTGGTGTAACTTCGTTTTCATCTACGCTGAGCTTATCAACGATGATAGCTTTTACTCTTTCTGCAATTTCAGACATAATTGTAATTTTTTTGATGTTAATAAATAATATTCATAATTTCTGACTGCAAAGTAAACACTAATTTTTGAATTACAGAAATTTTTCAGCTATAAAAGCACTATTTTTTGCACAAAAAAAATAATTGTGTGCATTTATTGGGCTTATTTTGGCATGTTAAAGTAAAAAATGGTGTCTTTTTATGTTATTCTTGGCTCTAATTTTAGCCGAGGATTAGGTGATAAATATGAATAATATACGTATAATATAAATTTAATTATTACTCGATTAGGGCAGGTATTATATTCTACACATATATAATATAGATGAGTGTTGGATGTCGCGATACAAATATTGGCCAATACGGAGTTAAAAACTGAGATTCAGACGATAAAAAATGATAGATAAATGAGAGGTGGATTGCAATAAATTACTAATTTTGCGCTCTGAATTTGATAATGGAAATGATGGTAAGACTTTTGTCATTATTAATTGTGGTGTTGAGCGTTTTGCCGTTAACGGTTAATGCTCAGATTTTGGGTGTAGATAATCAAAAGTTGTTTGCCGACTCATTGCGTCAAGAATTTGATCGTGGTCCGTATTTTTCACTTTATAAGGACAATTATTTCACTGTCGGCACTGCCTTGGGTTCAAAGCCGACAGGAATGAATTCTGACGTGAAATTTCAAATAAGTATCTCGCAGCGATTGACAAAATCAACGTTGCCATGGGGAACTTACCTTTTTTTGGCATATACGCAAAAGTGTTTCTGGAATGTGTTTCAGAAATCAATGCCAATGAGAGATTTGAATTTCAATCCCGGTATCGGTATCTCAAAACCACTTTTCAATAAGGATCGTTACGTCGGTAAGGTTACGCTGATGGTAGAACATGAGAGCAATGGCAGGGATTCGATACAGTCAAGAAGTTGGAACAAGATTTCGCTTGGTGCAAATATTGTCATTGACGATCGTCTTATGGTGCATGGCAAGATTTGGATTCCAATCATCGATGGGGGAAACAATAAAGATATATTGCGCTATTGTGGTATTTTTCAGAGCGGCATTATGTTTACAACTCCTGACAAACGATTTGGTTTGAATATAATGTTGGTCAAACGTCAAGGTTGGAATCTTAACTTCAATACGATAATGGAATTCAACTGGAAGCTGGCGAATAAGGATAATCAATATCTATTCTTGCAATATTATAATGGATATGGTGAAAACCTTTTGGACTACAATAAATTTCATAATCGTTTGCGAATAGGATTTGTGATCAAACCGAAGTTCTTCTCTGACTTTTAATGGTCATGCGAGAGAGGGGGCAATGATCAAGGAGACGGGAATGGAAATTCGGATAAGTAGATAAAGAAATTAAGAATAATTGGGCGCTATTCAAACATGATAGCGCCCAATGTTGTTATATGTTCGAACAAATTTGTAAAAAATGATTAGTAACCTTTAAAAGTATTAACTATGAAAAAATTATTTTTGAGTGCAATAGCATTTATGGCGGTGGCAACATCCGTAGCACAAGAGATGGCATTGCAGCAGAGTGAATTTTTTGACAATTGGTCGATAACGCTAAAAGGAGGGGGCGCAACACCATTGGCGAATCATGCCTTTTGGGGTGATATGCGAGGGGTCGCAGGCTTGGAAATTAGGAAGCAAATATCTCCTGTGTTCGGAATGGGTGTAGAAGGAGAATGGTCGGTCAATACGTCAAGTTGGCTTGGATATTCCAACAAGAATGCATTTGATCATCAACTCGTCGGACTTTTCGGCACCGTAAATTTCAATAATTTATTTGCCGGATATGCAGGTGCGCCACGAGTGTTTGAAATCGAAGCACAGGCCGGAGCCGGTTGGCTTCACGGCTACAATAACTCGGAAAGAGTCGGTGGCGACTATAATGATTGGTACACAAAAGCCGGGCTGAATCTTAATTTTAATCTCGGAGAGAGCAAGGCATGGACTATCTCTCTTAAGCCGTCGGTGGTGTGGAATATGGCTGTCCCGTCAAGTCATTTGACCTACAGCAGCTACAACGTTAACCATGCGTCATTAGAACTTTTGGCGGGTGTGACTTATCACTTCAAAAATAGCAACGGGCTTCATCATTTCGGACTTGTTAAGGCATATAATCAGACGGAAGTCGATGCGCTTAATGCCAGAGTCAATGAATTGCGTAGCGAGCTGATGTTGGCGGGAGCTGCATTGGAAGATGTGGTGGCTAAAAATAAGCAATTGGAAAACGACCTTGCCGAGTGTCGCAATCGTAAACCGGAAGTCATCAGCGTCGTGAAAGTGGATAATCAGTTGAGCACAGTGCGTTATGTCAATTTCACAATCGGTAAATCCACAATTTCAGCCGATCAGATGCCGAATGTTGCTGCTGTGGCAAGTTATCTCAAAAATCATCCGAAGTCAAAAGTCGTAATCAAAGGTTATGCTTCAAAAGACGGTCCGGAAGATGTCAATATCCGATTGGCAAATCAGCGTGCAGAATCAGTGAAGAACACTTTGATTAAGAAATACGGCATTGCTTCTGATCGTATCGAAGCATCAGGTCAAGGCATAGGCGAAATGTTTGACGAAGAAAGCTGGAATCGCGTGGCAATATGCACCGTCGATGAATAATCTGACACGTTGCGCAATGCGTGAGATACTCAGGGGTATAACCTCGTTAATCGGTGGTAAACGAGCCGTATGGTAAGTGCCGCCACCTAAACAGACGGTAAATATACATCTACCCCGATACGGGTTGCGCAGAAAAAGAAATAAAAGCAGTGAAGTCCATAAGGCTTCACTGCTTTTATTGTAATTATAGCTATTCGCAAAAAATATATTAAAAAAATGTTATTTTATTTTTTGTGTTTAAAAAATGATAATTAACTTTGCGATTGCATATCGCTTGCAGAAGCCCGATATGGGCAATGTGGGTGGGTGCAGACATAATATAGAAAGCGTTTACTTACGCTCTTTCTTGACACCTGGAAATCTGGAAAATTTCAATCTCTGTCAAGGATGAAGCAACAGTAGATGCCTTGTGGATATGTATATTTAATTGATTGTCAGTGCGAGAGCTGATGGTCAATACATAAGTCATATTCTGCGTGAGGCTTCTGCGTTGCTCGTTCTACAGAGATGGGCAATCCAGAGCCTCCAGGTGTGGGACGAGTAACAAGTACAGACTCTCACGCTTTTTTTATTGTAATAACTGTAATTATACATAACCACAATGTGCTTAGAACTGATAAAAAATAACGGTTCAGTAGCAAAAAGGGTTCAGTAGCAAAAAGGTGTGGGAATAAATAAAATTGTTATCTTTGCACCCATATGGAAACAAAGATATTAGAACAATTAGCGAGCCTTGTGTTGCCCAAAGAGATACTAGACCGCTTTGCGATAG
>SUXG01000019.1 GCA_015061085.1 Bacteroidales bacterium | reverse complement strand
TGCCTGCCTCCAATCCTTTGGAGAATACTTCGCTAAACGCTCTCCTCAATTTGGAGCAAAAGCACTGCTTAGGCTCTGCCTCCTCGCAGGGAGATAGATATTATAGTGCCTATAGTATCTATAGTATTTATAGTATTTATAGTATTTATAGTATTTATAGTATTTATAGTATTTATAGTATTTATAGTATCTATAATCACTATCCCTGCAATCCCTCCTTTCCCTGCTATCGGAGGGCTTTTCAGGCTGACGCCTTTCCGATTCTCATTGAGGCAGAAGCCTATCAGTTTCATTGGGCTGACGCAACAAAAAATCGAGAGCCAAGTGATTTGACTCCCGATTTGTTCATTCAGGCTAAATGCCTATATTAAAAAACTTTCGTTTTAGAAGTTGCGTTTAATATTACTTTGCTTCGACGATAGTGACAGCACGATCGAAGTTTGCACCCTTTACGCCATAGTCTGTAAGGTTGCCTGCATCGATGCGAGTTTCGATTTGGTCTTCAGCGACACCGGCTTTTACCAACACCTTCTTAACGCCTTCAACGCGTTCGTTGCGGAGACGATTGTTGATGTCGTCGTTGCCTGTATAGTTGTCAGCCCAACCTGTGAGGATGTACTTCTTTTCAGGGTTTGCTTTCATCACTTCAGCCAATGATTTGACGAGAGTTTTTTCGCGTGAAGAAAGAGAAGACACGTTGATCGGATAATAGATAGTCGCAAGCGCTTCGTCACATTCGCAGACAGGGACCGGACGATTCAAGCAGTCGTCGAGTTGGCGTTGCAAATCAGCGATTTTGCTGTCGGCATTAGCCAAACGAGCCACTAATGCATCGCCTTCTGCGTCGGTGTATTTCCATGTAGGACAAACAGCTGTCACAGGGCAATCCCATTCTCTGTTCTTGAATTTATAGGTGAAGCCGACTTGTGCCGACAAGTGACCCGTCATATCCTTTGGACCATTAGCGCCGAATGGCTTGTCGAGCGTAGAATAGTCCATAACTGTATATTGAACGTCAACAAACAAATCGACTTGTTTTGAGACTGCAAAGCTATTTGTAAGACCGATGTTTGCAAACAAAGTGCGATTGTGAGCGTTCATCCATTTGCTATCTTCGCGTTTCATTGTCCAATAGCCACCACCGCCGACGTGAGCGATTGCGTTATAGACTCTGCCCGGACGATAGCCACACCACCAGTTGGTGATATTGAGCATAAGGTCGATTTCAGGGCCTGCCGCCATTAGGCGTTCAGGATAAAACTTACCTTCAGAGTCGATAGCGGCATATCCGTTGTGGATAAATGCGCCTGTCTCTGTCGTTGCGCCACGTGCTATCAATGCACTTGCTCCCAAGCGGAAACCAAACACCGGTGTAAACCATTTGCCTCCATAGATACCGATTTGAGCGCCGATACGATTTTTCAACGCTGCTTCTGTGTCGTAGTTAGAATTCAAGAAGCCCGGACCACCTTGCAATGTAAGGAACCAATTATCCTGCATTCTATTGATTAGCAGACCTTGGCTGCAATCTTCGACGTAGGTCACTTCTTGCGCCACAGCGTTTGCCGAGCCGAATAGCGACGCACATGCTAAAGCTAATAATGCAATTTTCTTCATATTATAAACATTTATTGTTAATTATCGTTTTGTGTCGTATTATTTCGCCAAGAAAGCTTCGATTTCGCTAATGATGTTTGCCTCTGTGAAGCCGAATTTTTCATCGAGCACCTTGTATGGAGCCGATGCACCGAAACGTTCGAAGCCATAGACCTTCCAGTCGCCTTTCATCAATGGATAGAGCGTAGAAGGCAAGCCTGCTGTCAAGCCGAAGAGTTTGACGCCTGCAGGCATGACGCTGTTGCGATAGTCTTCACTTTGGGCGTTAAACAATCCGATAGACGGGACTGAAGCCACTTGCGCTTTGATGCTCTTTGCGCCGAGCGCTTCTGCCACCTTGCATAGCAACGACACTTCACTACCGTTGGCTGCCAATACGACATCAGGATTTTCTGCTGCACAAACGACGTAACCACCCTTGCGTGCGCCGTAGGCTTCTGCCAAGCGATTGCCCGATGCGGCAGGGAGGTCGTCGAGGTCTTGACGTGAAAGTATCATGACTGTCGGACAATCCTTGTTTTCCATTGCCATTTGCCAACAAGCCACTGTCTCTGCCGAGTCGGCAGGACGGAGCACCAATGCGCTCGGTTTGCCGCTAAGGTTGTTCATCTGCTCCATTAGGCGAATTTGTGCTTCATGTTCGACAGGCTGATGTGTCGGGCCGTCTTCGCCCACTCGGAATGCGTCGTGAGTGAACACATATTTAACAGGCAATTCCATTAATGCCGACATGCGAATCACAGGCTTCATATAGTCGCTGAAAACAAAGAATGTACCGCAAGCCGCATTCATGCCGCCATGAAGGATGATACCGTTCATTATTGCTGCCATTGTCATTTCGGCAACTCCGGCATGCAAGAACTTGCCCGAATAGTCGCCACGCACCAATGCGTGAGTCTTCTTCAGGAAGCCGTCGGTCTTATCGCTGTTTGCGAGGTCGGCACTTGATACTATCATATTATCGATATGCTCGGCAAGCAGGCTCAACACTGCCGCCGACGCACTGCGTGTCGCCATGTTTGGCTTAAGCGCTGTCTTTGTGTAGTCGATTTCCGGAAGTCGGCCTTCAATGTAGCTTTCAAGTTTGGCTGCCAATTCAGGATTAGCCTTTGCCCAAGCATCAAACGCTTTACGACGTGCAGCTACGATTGTCTTAAGCTCCTCGCGACGTGCAGCGTAGAGTTCTGCCGACTCGTCGTAGATCTTCCACATATCGTCAGGGTCGCCTCCAAGATTTTCCACTGTCTTAGCGAGGTCGGCACCTGCCTTGCTCAATGGCTGACCATGTGTCGATACCCAACCCTCGCAGCTTGTGCCGTCGGCTGCCACTGCGCCTTTTGCCATGATTGTATGACCGATGATAAGCGTCGGACGCTCTTTTTCGAGATTTGCCAATTCGATAGCCGAACTCAATGCATCAGGATTGCTGCCATCGACTTCTATCACATTCCAATTCCATGCACGATACTTCGCAGCTGTGTCTTCGCAAGTAACTTCGTTGACCTTTGTCGAAAGCTGAACATCGTTTGAGTCGTAGAACATTATCAAATTGCTCAAGCCCAAATAGCCCGCGATACGACCTGCGCCTTGCGAAATTTCTTCTTGAATACCGCCGTCGCTGATGAATGCGTATGTCTTATGCGATACGACTTCGCCAAATTGTGCCACAAGAAAACGCTCTGCTATCGCGCTACCGACTGCCATGACGTGTCCTTGACCTAACGGCCCCGAACTGTTTTCAATGCCTCTTTCCACATTCAATTCAGGATGGCCTGATGTCACACTACCCCATTGACGAAACTCCTTAAGCTCGTCGATGCTGAATTTGCCTGCCAATGCCAATACACCATACAACATCGGCGACATGTGGCCCGGATCCAAGAAAAATCTATCACGACAAAACCATCGCGGATCCTCAGGATCATAAACAAGATACTTTGAATACAATACGTTTGTAAAATCTGCTCCACCCATTGATCCTCCCGGGTGACCCGATTTCGCTTTTTCCACCATAGCAGCGATAAGCACTCTGACATTATCTGCAGCTTTTGTCAACTTGGTTGAGTCCATTATTGATACCTTTATTTTAAAGTAACTGTTAATTATTCTTACATTATAATAAACAATATGCCTATTATCGTTGCAAAGTTAACAATAATAGGCATAATATTCACTATTTTTTGTGAAAAATATTTATCTCTTTGGGCCCTTTTATGCGTTTTTTGTGCGCGAACCGACCAATGCGTAAATCAACATATAGCCGATAAGCCCGAATATCAACCAGAAACTATTCAAATAGCCGACTACATCGACCAATGCTCCTTGTATCATCGGAAGAATTCCTCCGCCACAAACCATTACCATAAAGATGCCGGATGCCACTTGTGTGTATTTTCCCAATCCGACCACCGACAAGTTGAAGATTGCTCCCCACATAACCGATGTACATAGTCCACATAGGATAAGCATGAAAACACTCAACCTTACATCAAAGAGTTCAAACGACAAACCACCGTCTTTCGATATACCCAATATCGGGGCTGTAGATTCAGGTGATATCAAGATTGCACTCATCACCAAACACATTGCTATCACACAAACAGACGTCAACATCGCACGACTCGTCATCTTTGAGCCTAAAACTCCACCGACCAATCGTCCGACCAACATCAACAACCAATACATACCGACGATAAACCCAGCCACCGTCTCCGGTTTATCAACCACCACTCCGTTCTGCAACGGAATGGCATCGTTGGAGATAAACTGCATTGTGATGTTTGCTATGCCGACCTCTACTCCGACATAACAGAAGATCGCTATTATACCTAATACAAAATTCGAATAACGGAAAGCTCCTCTGGCATCTATCTTCTCCTTCTTCTGTCCGAAATCAGGAGCTTCAGGCAATTTTGAAAAATACAACACAACAAGCGCCAAAGCAAAAATTCCCATACACATATAGAATACAGGATTTACCTCTGATATTTCTGTCGCTTGTCCTCCGATGATGTAGCCAACAACCACCGGAGCCAATGTCGCTCCCAACGAATTGAACGCACCACCGAATTGCAACATCTGATTGCCGCGATCAGGAGTCGAACCCATAGAGTTCATCAACGGATTGACCACGCTATTGAGCATACACATCGAAAATCCTGCAACAAAAGCTCCTGTCATATAGACCGTCAGCACCAAATCAGCGCTTGTTGACGCATCAATTGTACCCGATATATACGTTAGCAAAACGCCGACAAATCCGACCATGGATGCCAACAACGCAGTAATGCGATAACCATATTTCTGCAATATCAAACCTGCCGGATAGCCCATAAACGCGTATGCAATGAAATTCATCAAGTTACCCAATTGGGTCCATATCGTACTGCCTCCCGAAACATTCTTTATGATCGAACCTAACGGATTTTGATAACCCGTCACAAATGCAATCATGAAAAACAATGCAAACGTAATCGCTATCGGCAACACATAATTACCTTTCTTCTGTGATGATTGTGCCATAAATCTCTGAATTTTAATGTTTTATATCATTAATTGTCTTTATCTCGCTAATACTGTCGATTTCCGAAAATTGTCGTACCGATGCGAATGTGTGTGCTGCCTTCCTCGATAGCAATCGCATAGTCGCCACTCATGCCCATACTAACAACTTCAAACCCCGGCAAACCCGACGATACGCCATCGCGTATCTGCCTAAACGTCGAAGCTATCTGTCGAAAATCGGCTCTGACGCGTTCTTCATCATCGGTATTCGAAGCCATGCCCATTATCCCACATATCCTTGTATTGGTCAACGACTCATGTCCTCTCTGAGCAAAATAGTCGAACAACTCCTCAGGAGAAAAGCCAAACTTCGTCTCCTCCTGCGCCACATGAACCTGAAGCAAACAATTCGTAATGACACCTGCCTTGCGTGACTCGTTATCGATAAGATTCAACAGACGAAACGAATCGACACTCTCAATCATCGATGTCTTGCCTATTAGCATCTTTACCTTATTGGTCTGTAGATGACCGATGAAATGCCATTGAATATCTGACGGCAACATCGGCTGCTTTGCCAGAAATTCCTGAACCCTGCTTTCGCCAAAAATTCTTTGTCCGGCTTCATATGCCTCCATGATTGCCTCACTCGGATGAAATTTCGACACTGCCACAAGTTCAACACCTTTGGGCAACTCTCTATGAAAACGCTTTATCTCCTCAGAAATCATATCTAAAAAATTATTCCTCCTTATTTTTGCCTCCCAAATCGATAGGAAAGACATCCATTAAGGCTGTCTCTGTAATTGACGCAATCTCGAAATCCGCCATCGTACCCTTCATCCCGCTCATAAAATTATCAAGCGCTCCTTTGAAATCCGATGCTTGTACAAGTATAAAACTTGCACTCTTCTTCTCAACTGCCGTTTTTTCATCTATGGTGACAAACATCACCTTGACCATATAATAACGATCGCCTGTTTCATCCCAAAAAATCTCCGAAATCTTCGTCTTCTTAACTGCCGAAATCGAAAATTCGCCCGAAATATAAGGCGTACACTCCTCAATAATGCGTGCCTCTGCCTCCGTAAACGACAAGGCATCAACCAAATAAGGCTCATTCACCTTCTTTACCGATCCATTTTCTTGAATCTTATCATATTTCACTTTACATTCAAACCATGTTGCCATAAATAACCTGTATTAAAAATCATTCTAAATTATAAAATTTCAACCACAAAGGTAATGAATTTTTCTGCAAATATGCCTATCTTTGCACAAAATTTAAAAGGCATGAGCGATATATTCTACACCATTGACTCTCCCTCAGAAGCTATTTATCGTGAAAAGATGAGTCGCTTCTTAGCCTTTGCCATACCCGTAAAAAGCGCCGACGAAGCTCGCGCTGCAATCAAAGACTACCAAAACAAATACCACGACGCTCGACACGTCTGCTGGGCATACATGATCGGCCCACAACGACTTGAATTCCAACTCAACGACAACGGCGAGCCATCGGGTACTGCCGGAAAACCAATACTCGGTCAAATCAACTCGTTCAACCTTACCGACATCGTAATCATCGTCGTGCGCTATTTCGGAGGCATAAAGCTCGGAACATCCGGACTTATCGTCGCCTATCGCGAAGCCGCTAAAATGGCTATCGAAGACGCTAAAATCATCGAATGTCACGACATGGCAAATATCGACTTCACATTCCCCTACATGTCGATGAACGACGTCATGAAAATCGTAAAATCAAACGATGTCAAAATCCTTAACCAACAATTTGACAACTCTTGCTCAATGAATATCGAAATGCGTAAAGACATCCTCGAATTCGTGCAAAACAAACTCCTCGGAATCGACGGCGTAACACTCTCCGACACCCAACAATAAAAACCACCACATAATGGAATTAATCGAAATCCTAATAATAGCAATCGGACTTTCAATGGATGCCTTCGCCGTATCGATAGGAAAAGGTCTTTCCGTAGCCAAATCAAAACTCAGCTACTATATCAAAGTCGGTCTGTGGTTTGGTGGTTTCCAAGCATTAATGCCTCTCATAGGATATCTACTGGGCTACAGTTTCGCCGACGCAGTAGCCGACTTCGACCATTGGATCGCATTTGCGCTATTGGCTATAATCGGTGGCAACATGATCAAAGAAGCCGTCGGCAATAAAGAAGACGAAGAAAACAACGCCGACTTCTCAATCAAAGCACTATTCATTTTAGCCGTCGCAACAAGCATCGACGCCCTCGCTGCCGGAATCTCTTTCGCATTCCTAAAGACCGACATCATCAGCTCTATTACTATTATAGGTATAACGACATTCCTATTCTCAATCGTCGGATTTAAAATCGGAAACATATTCGGAAACCGATACAAGAAAAAAGCCGAATTAGTCGGAGGCGTAATCCTCATAACAATCGGACTCAAAATCCTTATCGAACACACAATCCTAAACCTATAAGAAAACTTACATAAATTGCCTTGTAGTAATTTGTAAGTTTAAAAAAATTACTATAAATAAGCCTTGACATCACTCAACGATGCCACCTCAACATCTGCAACCGAAACCGACGACCTGCCCTTGCGATTAAAATAAATTGTCCTCCAACCCGCAGACTTAGCTCCGTAAATATCGGCATCGGGATTATCACCGATCATAATCACCTCATCAGCCTCTGCACCGACCTCGCTCAACGCATAATCAAAAATACGCCTGTCAGGCTTCTGAACACCTATCTCATCACTGACCACCATACGCTGAACATAACGCCACAACCCACTCGTCTGCAACTTGCGATACTGAACATCGGCAAAACCATTCGACAACACCCCTATCAAATAACGCTTCGATAACGACTCCAACAAATCTATGGCACCATCGACAAGCTCCCGACATCGGCTCAACTCCTCCAAATACCACTCATTCATCGCAGCCGACAACACATCCACATCGTCCGACTCATAACCCTTTCTAACAAGCAACCATCGAAATCGTTCAAGCTTCAAATATTCCTGCTCAATATGCCCATGATGATACAAATCCCACAACTCCGAATTTTTCAAATGATATGATTCATCAAACTCTTCATATTCGGGATAATACCCGGAAATAATATCAAAATTTCTGTATAATTTCTGCAAGGCAACATCCGAATTTGCACTGAAATCCCACAACGTGTCATCAAGGTCGATAAACACCCATTTCACGCCTCCAAATAGCGACTTTTCTCCTGCCATTTCACTAAATCATTTATTTTCAGAACAAAAGTACAATATATTTTAGAATTTTTAATCAATTACTATTTACAATTCAAAAAAAATTACGATATTTGCACTGCGAAATTTGAAATGGTCTGCAACAAGACTATTCTATACACAAAAATGCAAAATATTATTAAAACAAATTAAATAACTATACAAAGATGACAAAAGCAGATATTGTTAACGAGATTTCTCGTAGCACAGGCATCGAAAAAGCAGCCGTGCTTACTACAATAGAAAAATTCATGGAAATCGTAAAAGATTCTATGGCTCATGGTGAAAACGTTTACCTAAGAGGTTTCGGTAGCTTCAACGTTAAAATTCGCAAAGAAAAGACAGCTCGCAACATCTCTAAAGGAACAACAATCATCATTCCGGAACACAAAGTTCCTACCTTCAAGCCTGCAAAGACATTCCTCGACGATGTAAAATAAGGCTTAACTAAAATCGAATAAACAAACTTTTTATTAACGTTAAATAAAGAATAAATTATGCCAAGCGGAAAGAAAAGAAAAGGCCACAAAATGGCTACACACAAACGCAAAAAAAGACTCAGAAAAAATCGTCACAAAAAGAAATAATCCTCTTTGACAGAGGCATTATCACAGTGATGTAATTCACAAGAACAAATCGTAATTTAGGAGTCATTCTTAACATTACGTTTGTTCTTTTCTCTTATAGAATAAGAGTAATTTTTTTAATCAAATTGTTTTCATGAAAAGCGAATTAGTAGTTGATGTTCAGCAGAAAGAGATCTCAATAGCTCTTCTCGAAGACTCGCGACTTGTCTCATTGCAAAAAGAATCCCGCAACATTGCTTACGCTGTCGGCGATCTTTACTTTGCAAAAATCAGAAAAGTAATGCCGGGCCTTAATGCTGCATTTGTTAATGTTGGCTACGACAAAGATGCTTTTCTTCACTATCTCGACTTAGGTTCTAAATTCAGCACCTACAACAAATTTGTCGCAGAAGCACTCGCCGACAAACGCAGTATCCCGCAAATCGAAAAATTCAAGCACGAGCCCGACATAAGCAAAGACGGCTCAATCGCTAACATCATTACTGCAGGTCAACACATCTTAGTGCAAATAGCAAAAGAGCCGATTTCCTCAAAAGGTCCTCGCCTGACTACCGAAATTTCATTCACAGGCAGATACCTCGTACTCATCCCTTTCGGTGATAAAATTTCAATATCGCAAAAGATTAAATCGACAGAAGAAAAAATCAGACTGCGCCAGCTAATTAGCAGCATCAAACCTAAAGGGTTCGGAGTCATCGTCAGAACTTCTGCCGAAAACAAACGAGTCGCTGAACTAAACAACGAAATGCGATCTCTTGTAAAATCATGGGAAGAATCTATAGAAAAAATGCAACGTAGCGAACCTCCGACACTTATCTACGAAGAAGAATCGCGCGCCGTAAGCATTATTCGCGACATCTTCTGCCCCTCGTTTGAAAACATCTATGTCAACGATGTCGAAACATTCACTCAAATTCAAAACTACGTCGCTCTTATTGCTCCCGAAAGAAAAGATATCGTGAAATTGTATGCTAAAGAAATTCCTATATTCGACAATTTCAATATCACTAAACAAATCAAAAGCTCATTCGGCAAAACTGTTTCATTCAAAAGTGGTGCATACATAATTATAGAACACACTGAGGCACTACACGTCATCGACGTTAACTCCGGCAACAGAAGCAAAGCCGGTTCCGACCAAGAGTCTAACGCCTTAGACGTAAACCTTAAAGCAGCAGATGAAATCGCACGTCAACTTCGCTTGCGCGACATGGGCGGCATTATCGTCATAGACTTCATCGACATGAGCAAAGCAGAACATCGTCAGACACTCTATGACCACATGCGACAAATAATGGCCAACGACCGTGCACGCCACAACATACTGCCATTATCTAAATTCGGACTCATGCAAATCACTCGCCAACGAGTTAGACCTGCTCTCGACATCACAACTAACGAAAGCTGTCCGTCATGCTACGGTAAAGGAGAGATACAACCATCGTTGCTATTCACCGATTTACTCTGTGAAAAGATAGACTACCTTGTGAATCATCTTAAAATCAACGACTTTAAAATGTACATACATCCATTCGTCGATGCATACATTAAAAAAGGACTATTCTCACTCTACGGAAAATGGCGCAGACAATTCGGTCGCCGTTTTAAAATAATCCCTGATGAATCACTCGCTTATCTTCAATATAAAGTAATCGACCATTCAGGTAAAGAAATCGACCTCAAAGAAGAACGTGACGTTAATAGCAGCCACACTAAATCAAGAACAAGAACAAAAAACAGAGATAATGACGAAAACAACATCTGAAAATCGTTGCTAATTAAAACTTTTATCTTGAAACAAACTATGGGTGAGCAAACTTAAAAACTCACCCATTTTTAATAACGACAATGAATCACTTCCGACACATCTCACTAATCGCCATTCTATCAATCGCATCTCTATCGACATTTGCGACACCATCCTCCGCATCCGACAAATTCAACGACATCCCTGATACGTATAACCACCAATCACTCTGGCAACAATATGCCAAAGAAGCTCAAAACGGCGACACCGAAGCACAATATAAATTAGGATTGCTTTACTACGAAGGCAAAGGCATTACACAAAACTTCAAAGAAGCCGCCTACTGGTTTCGCAAAGCAGGAAGCAACGGACACAACAAAGCCAAATTCTACATCGCTTCAATGTTTGCCGACGGAAAAGGTGTACTCCAAGACCATAGAATAGCTGCCGAATGGTACTGGAGAGCCGCCGAACAAGGACTCCCTCAAGCACAATATAAACTCGCCTTGATGTATCGAGACGGTATCGGCATGCAAAAAGACACAGACAAAGCAATATTCTGGCTCAAAAAAGCTGCCCAACAAAACCTAACAGAAGCAATCGAACAACTAAACAAACTGACTAAATAACCCACTTAATCCACATTTCCCAAAATCATCAAAATAAAGCAACTTATTCTTTGCCAATTTTTTTATAATTGCCGATTAATTTAGTAATTTTGCAGTTAATAAAACGAATATGGCAACTAACAATTCTAAATATTGGCAAATCTTCGCATCCTTTTTTAAAATAGGAGCATTCACATTCGGCGGTGGATGGGCAATGATTTCTATCATCGAAAGAGAAATCGTCGATAGACATCATTGGATTTCAAAAAATGAATTCTTAGACCTCCTTGCCATAGCTCAATCTCTACCGGGCATATTAGCAGTAAATATAGCCGTCGCTGTCGGCGACAGACTGCGTGGAGGCAAAGGCAGCGCTGTTGCTGCTTTAGGCACAATCATACCATCATTCGCACTAATCCTATGCATCGCAATATTCCTTACCCCTGAGACCATAAAAAACAACCATACACTCTCAGCCATATTCATGGGAATACGCCCTGCAGTTGTAGCTCTAATTATTGCTCCCGTTATAACAACCGCAAAAGCAGCAAAAATCGGATGGAAAACAATTTGGATTCCAATTTTAGTTGCCACAATGATTTCTTTAGGACTCGGACTATGGTCAAATCCTATATTCTACATCATCATCGGAGGAGTCGGCGGATACATCTATTTCCGCTTAACTCAAAATCACCTAAAAAAATAAAATTCAACAATGAACATATATTGGCAACTCATCTGGGCATACATTAAAATCGGACTATTCGGTTTCGGTGGCGGCTACGCAATGCTATCACTCGTTCAGCAAGCAGTCGTCGAGCCGGGGTGGATCAGCGAAAGCATGTTTACCGACATCGTCGCAATATCCCAAATGACACCGGGACCTATCGGCATAAACTCTGCCACATACATAGGATTTGTCGCACCATCAGCCATTAACCCGCAACTCAGCGGAATTTGGTGGGGAATACTCGGCTCATGCCTCGCCACAATAGCTGTCGTCACTCCGCCCTATATCCTGACTCTTTACTGCTCTCACTTCATCACCAAACATAGCGACAGTGGAGCCATAAAAGCCATATTTGCCGGGCTCAGACCGGTCGTCGTAGGACTAATTGCTTCTGCTGCAATTCTCCTAATGAACAAAGAAAACTTCTGCCCCGACGGAAAAACAAGCCAACTAATCACAAGCATAGCGATTTGCCTGGCTTCTTTCTGCCTCGTATTCTTCAAAATACCACTAAAAAACAAAAAAATAAAAATTCATCCTATCTACGTAATAATACTTGCCGGAATTGCCGGCTACATAATCTATGGAATATAACGAAGCTATCGAATACCTCTATCGCCAGCTACCAATGTTTTCTCGCATCGGTGCTGCTGCCTATAAACCCGGATTAGACACAAGTCTAAACCTCGACAAATACTTCAACCACCCTCACCGTAACTTCAAATCGATACACATCGGTGGCACAAACGGCAAAGGCTCAACATCCCACATGCTTGCCGCCATCCTTCAATCAGAAGGCTACAAAGTAGGGCTATACACATCACCCCACTTAGTCGATTTCAGAGAACGAATAAGAGTCAACGGAGAAATGATCCCACAAGAAGAAGTCGTCCGATTTGTCGAGCAATTCATCGCTTGCGACTACGACGGACACCCATCTTTCTTCGAGCTTACGATGATGATGGCATTCGACTATTTCAGCCGTACTAAAGTGGACTACGCAATAATCGAAGTTGGCATGGGTGGTCGCCTCGACTCTACAAACATCATAACTCCGATAGGATGCGTTATTACAAACATTTCCTGGGATCACACTCAATTCCTTGGAGAAACCCTACCTCAAATCGCTACTGAAAAAGCCGGCATAATCAAAAAAGACATACCGGTAGTCATCGGTGAAGCCGACGACGAAATTAAAGAAGTATTTAAAAACAAAGCTCAATCGGTCGGCACTTCGATTACATTTGCCGAAGAACAAAGCTACATAAAAGAATTTGTCTCTACTGATAACTTCACCGACACTTTCGGCAATACTTTCTCTTGCCAACTCTGTGGCGACTACCAACGCAAAAACATCAACACTGTTCGCTCTGCAATAGAAATGCTTCGCTCATTGGACATCAAAATCAGCGACACTTCGATCGATAACGGATACCGCAATGTATGCTCACTGACAGGTCTTGCAGGACGGTGGATGCAATTAGCACAATCGCCTTTGACAATTTGCGACACAGGTCACAACCAGGCCGGGCTACACTATAATCTCAAACAATTAGACCACCTCTTAGCCGATCGCAAAAATGCAAAACTACACATTGTCATGGGATTTGTTGCCGACAAAGACATAGAACACATAATACAATTATTCCCTAAAAACGCAACTTACTATATCTCTAATGCGCAAATCCCTCGTGCATTACCTGTAGATCAACTTGCAGAAAAATGCTCATCGATAGGTCTGGAATTCACCAAATATTCCACTGTCGAATCTGCATACATCGCAGCAAAAAACGCAGCATCCGACAACGACATAATTTACATCGGCGGCTCTACATTCGTCGTTGCCGACCTTCTTGCATCCCTTAAATAACACAACTCGCAAAAAAGACATTATCATGACATCATTCCTCAGAAGCATTGCTGAAGCATACACAAATCATTACAACGATTTAAGCAATTTTTGTTTCGTATTCCCCAACAAAAGAAGTGGAAGCTTCTTCCTAAAGCATCTGAACGACGTCATCAAAGGGAAAATTGCGCTTTCCCCAAAAATAATGACAATCAGCGACCTTGTGGTTCAAACTTGCAAACGAGACATCGATAATCGCCTCGACCTCCTATTTCTTCTTTATAAAGAATACTCTAAACTCATTGACGAAAACATCGAATTTGACAAATTCAGAGCTTGGGGCGATACCATATTAAGCGACTTCAACGAAGTCGATATGTCTTGCGTAAATCCCGACTCTCTTTTCAAAAACATCAAAGACTATAAAGAAATACAAGCAAACTATCTCACTGAGCAACAACAAGAAATCATAAATGATTACTTCGGAAACAACGACCCCGTCAATTCCACACAATCATTTTGGAACCACTTCAACACCCAAAACAATTCCGAATCAAAAAATCGATTCTTAAAAATTTGGGAAACGTTAGCTCCTCTATACCATAGTCTTAACAATGAACTTGAAAACAGATCTTTGACATACACCGGAGGGGCCTACCGACTTGCATACCAAAACATCTGCGAAAACGGCAAAGATGCTTTCCCTTACTCCAAAATCATATTCATCGGCTTCAACGTCCTATCCACAATCGAATACAACATCTTTTCGAAACTCCAAAATCTTAACAACAACACCGACCAAGACTTCTTCGCCGACTTCTATTGGGATTGCACCGGTCCTGCCCTATCCGACAAAAACAACAATGCCACAAAATTCATTCTAAAAAACAAAGAAATATTCAAATCTCACTTTGACATTTCATCATCCGACACAAACTCGTTTCCTTCCAAATTAGAAGCATTCTCTTGCCCATCAAACTCTTATCAAGCTAAAAAAATCGGAAAACTCCTACACACCATTTGTAAAAAAAACTCAGACATCGACAAATTGACAAACACTGCTGTAATCCTCCCCGACGAAGAATTATTGCTGCCTCTGCTTCATTCATTCCCCGAAAATATGTCGACAGCCAACCTAACTATGGGCTACCCCATAAAGCTGACTGCAACGGCTTCTTTCGCTGCTCTGCTCAGAAAAGCCTACGACAGAGCTTCTTCTAAAAATGCTGAAACATTATTCTACTTCGAAGACGTAAAAGCAATTTTGAGCCACCCTTACGCAAATATGATTCTTGACTCAAAATCTATCGAAAACATCAAAAAAGCAATTGTCCAACAACACCTATTTAATATTTCAACAAGCCAATTAGAAGATTTTTCAGACCACAAAACAAACATAATATTCTCTAATATTTCTAAAAATGCGTCTGCCCAAGAAACAATCATTTTCTTGGACAAAATATTCGAACGTCTGCAAACACTCATCGAAAATGAATCCTCCGAAGGCATCATTCGCTCTAAAATCGAAGTTGATTGCATAATTGCATATCGTGAAGCATTGACACGTCTCAGCGAATCAATTTCAACCTACAACATCAAAATGACTCGCAACACACTTCTACTACTGACTGACCGCCTATTATCAACCGAAAAAATAACTTTCGAAGGCGAACCACTTAAAGGAGTGCAGATTATGGGGATACTCGAATCCCGATGCCTCGACTTCGACAATATAATCATCCCTTCAATGAACGAACGTATTTTCCCTCGCAAAATGCGTACTCGATCATTCATCCCAAACTCCCTTCGACAAGGATATGGTATGCCTACACTACATTTCCAAGAAAGCATTTTTGCCTACTACTTCTACCGCATGATAAGCCGTGCAAAAAATGTATTTCTTTTGTTTGACTCCAGAACGTCAGGATTGAAATCAGGCGACTATTCAAGATACATTTCACAACTAAAACATCTTTATCCTCAATCAAATATCGATGTCAAATCATTGAATTTCGAAATAAAACAAAAATCTTCTCAAGCACTTAACATCGACAAAACAGGTACTGTAGCAGAAAGCCTTAAAAAATTCTTGACACAAGACCCCGAATCAAGAAAACACCTATCTGCTTCTGCTCTGAAAAACTATCTCATTTGCCCTCTGCTATTCTATTTCAGAAACATCGAAAACATCAACTCCGACATCGAGCCATCCGAATTTATGGATGCAATCACCATCGGAAACATTTTCCATAGAATTATGCAGGATTTATATACCCCCGATGAAAAAAACGAAGTCGGTCGCGAACTAAATCCCGGAAAAACCATTACACATGAATTTATCGATAGCATCCTTGCCGACAAAAATATGCTGAGACTTCGTATCGACAGATACATCAACCAAGAATACAACGGCAAAATAAGCGATTTAGAGCCACAAGGTAACGCAATGATTTTCAGAAACATAATTTTTGAATACATTGTCTCTACTCTTCTTTTCGACAAGTCCCTGACACCTTTCATATACAAAGGCAGCGAAATTAAAAACGAATTCCAATGGCAAATAAATCCCGATTTGAAAGTCAACATGAAATACATAATTGACCGTTTAGACATTATACGCATTGACAATATTGACACATTGCGTATAGTCGATTATAAAACAGGAGGAGATAATACAAACATAACCAAATTAAACGATATATTTGACGATAAAGGCAACAGCGCAATTTTCCAACTGCTCCTTTACGCAAACCTCTATGCCGAACACCTCAACTACAAAAAGGCGATAAAACCTGCAATATATAAAGTTCAGAACTTTGCCAAAGGCGAGACATCTGCCGATATTACCCTCAAAAAATCACCTATCAACGACTACAAAAATATTCCGACAAACAATACAAAAAACGCCAACACTGCACCCGACGATTTCAACCGGGAATTTGTCGAAAACATAAAACACAAAATCGAAGAAATTTTCAACCCAAATCTGCAATTTACGCAGACCACAGACTCTAAACGTTGCGAATACTGCGACTTCCGTCAGCTTTGCAACCGATAACATCAGCTGCAAGAGGATGACAATAACTACTTCATCCTCTTCAGCACATTATACGACGGCAACACACCCAACTCTCCTGCCTTACTCAAATCCGAGATACCATTGGCCTTATTGCCCAATTGCAAATAGACAAGACCCCTGTTGTAATACGCCTGTCCAAACTCCGGATTTATGCGTATTGCCTCCGTATAGCAATTGAGTGCTGACGTCAAATCATTTATCTTTAGAAGTAAATTCCCTTTATTATACCACGCATAGATCAACCTCGAATTAAGTTCTATAGCCTTATCATAGTCAGCGATAATCTCCGAAATCGCAAGATTTCTGCCTTGATTGCCAAGCATCGCTATTTCTTCATTTGACTTCTGCTCCGACTGACTGATTAATTCATTCATTTCCAATCGGCACTGCTTTGCATACGCCCTTGCCATATACGCCACAGTAAACATGCCATTCATCTCTATCGCCTTATCCAAATCCACTATCGCATCATCATAATCCTTAAGCATCAGATAATTAATTCCTCGACCGAAATAATCAACCGGCCTGCAGCGATTGCTCCCTATTATCGATGTATAATTCTCTATGTATGCAAACAAACGATTGATTTCAGCCTCATCACCCGGAGTCACTATCTCATTCGACAAATATATCGTTCTATCAAGATAACCCGACTGATTCAAATCATCAAGCTCCCTGAAATAATTGCTCAAACTACGCAATTCGCTTGCCGAATCATAATAAGTCAACCCATAGATCGGTTCTGGTTCTACCCTGACATTTCTATCCTGCACTCGTCCTTTAATCTTATCGTTATAAGATAATCGTGACTCCTGATTTTCATTGACTGTCACAAGCTGATTAAAACGATTCATCACATCCATTTCCGACTCTTCTGACCATTGATTGACACCCTTATCATTTGAACGTCCGGCTGCAATCGTAGGCTTTTCTAACGGATTCTTCTCCGGATTCTTCACATATCCCTCTACCAACGAGTCGCCTTTGCGTATATTCTCAAAATATGCCCTCTGATTACCAAGTCCATACTGTGCCTGAGCTATGGCATAATATATCGGATAAAACCTCGGATAACGTTTGGCTATATCATTAAAATCTGCCAACGCTTCTTTATGCTTATTCAAATCCAATCTTATCAAGCCTCTATTATATCGAGCATGAAAATTCGTCGCATCCCATTCCAAAACTGTAGTAAAGTCCGTCTCCGCTTTTTCCAAATCCATTACCTCATATCGCAACAAACCTCGATTAAATATCGCTGCCGTATTAAAAGGCTCCAACTCTATCGCATAATTATAGTCGCTCATTGCCCCGAAATAGTCATCCAAATTATATCTAAGATATGCCCTATTTACATAATAATCAGCTTCTTGAGGACTCAGTCTTATGACAGTCTCCATATCCTCCAAAGCCTTATCCCAATTATGCTGCTTCGAATATATATCAGCTCGCATTAGATACGGATTGACTATGTTTTTAGAAATTTCAACCGCCTTATTTATATCACCAAGAGCTCGTGTCGTATCTTTCATTGCCAAATACAATTGTGCTCTTCCTGAATAACCATCCTCAAATTTTGGATATGCTCTCAACAATGATGCATACGTTTTCTGAGCATCTTCATACCTTGACAACTCCGTCTGTGCCACTGCCTTATAAAACATAAAATACTTATCCATAGGCGCATACTGAAGACCAAAATTGTAGTCCTCTATTGCAAGAGAATCAAGACCCATTGCTTGTCGTGCAAAGCCTCTGACTTTATAGGCTTCTGTCCTGAATTTATTTCGCTCCAAAGCCAATGAGCAATCCTCTTCCGCTCCACGATAGTCCTCAAGATACAACTTTGCCAGCCCTCTATAAAAATATGCTTCCGACAAATACGGCTTTGCCTTTATCGCTTGATTAAAGTACTGGATTGAAAGCATATAATCTTCCATCGACAACACATTTTTACCGATAGAAAGGACCTGCTCAGCATTGACTTGCGAATAAAGACTAAATGGACAGACAAATATGAATATGTAAAATATAATATTTCTTTTCATTGAAATCATCTTTAAACACCTGCTTTACGTCGCGAAATTAGCAATTTATTTCGAGTTTTTAAAACATCTAATATTTTTTAAGGAAACTTCCTCAAATAAAAAACTTTCCTTAACCCTTTGCCAAACAAACAATATCCCAACAACAACGTTACAACAATATAGATATAAAACAATGACAATTGTTTAAACAGTCATCCTATTTCCATAATACACAATCTGCTTTGTTAAGATTTGTATAACTTCTCCATTGTATCAAAATTAATTCGTAACTTTGCAAAATATAATAACATATAACAATAATGAAACAGTTTAAATCTATAATAACAGGCATCGCTTGCCTTCTTCTTTGCTCAGGATGTACAAACCTACAACGTATTTTTGAAAACCCCAATGATAAAATCGTTGCTGTAGAAAAAGAAATACATCATGATCGCGAAGCGATAAATCTCCCGAAAAACAATATTGATGAGACTGATTTCCCTACCGACAATGTCTCAGAAACTGTAAACACCTCTAAAAACACAACCGATTCAAACAGCTCAAAAGCTTCAGAAAACACAATCAAATCTGAGACAAAAAACAAACAGATATCTTCAAAAATCGAACATGGTGCGCTTTTAGGCGATTGGGCTATTGAAATGGTTAATGGCAAACCGGCAAAAGGAGAATACCCTCCATATATCAAATTCAACCCAAACGAAAATATGATATACGGCAATAATGGTTGCAACATCATTAATGCCACATATAAATATAATCAATCTGATAGTACTTTGTCTTTCAAAAACGTAATAGCTACGACCAAAGCATGTGCTATGCAAGACCTGACTGAGTATGACATCAATCAGGCTCTCAACAACACTCGCTTCTACTCTTGGCATTACGACAACAACCAGCATTATCTTGAATTCCTTGACATTAATCGAAATCCATTAATGCAACTGATGCACCAAAATTTTGATTTCTTAAATGGTGCATGGCATGTCACTGAAATCGACGGCTTGCCTATCGATGACGACAATATGCAATTAGTGTTCGACATCGACGAACGAAAAGTGCATGGAAACACAGGCTGCAATATACTCAACGGCTCTCTTGAGACCGACCTTGAGACGGCCAACACTCTTTCATTCCAAAAAATCATCACCACAAGAATGGCTTGCCCGGATGCTTCTAACGAAACTTCCTTATTAGTTGCCTTGGAAGAAGTCGAGTATCTAAAACCGATTGAAAAAAACAAAGTGGTGCTCCTCAATAATCGTCGTGAAATCGTACTCCAATTGACACGTATTGACGTCGCAATATCAGAAAAACAATAAGCCTATACGATCACAAAACGACTAATCCAAAAATCAATTTGCACACATTTTTTCAAAATTTTCTAAAAATATTGCAATAAAATTTGTTTATTAACATTTATTTTTGTAAATTGCGACAAATTTAATGGAAGATGTGCGAATCATATAATTTATCAAACCTTAAAAGCATCGTAATATCTTTGCTCGCTATAGTTTTGATAAATAGTTGTGCCGACAAAAACATTGGCGACAATTCACAACACGTTGACTCTATTAAATCTATAGTTAAAGAAGGTGATATAGTCTTTCGCAGAGGCGAAGGAGTCGTAAGCAGAATCGTATTAGCAGGCGACATCAATGGTAAATACTCCCACATAGGAATGATTATCAATGAAAACGACACGCTGAAAGTGGCTCATTCCGTACCGGGAGAACATAACAACGACCTTGATTTCGACAGAGTCAAAATTGATGCTATTGAAATATTTTTCTCTCAAAATCATGCCTCGGCAGGAGCTGTTATGAGATTAAATCTTTCTGATGAGCAAAGAAAAACGTTGTCGAAATCAGCCATCGATAAAGAACGACAAAACGTCAAGTTTGACCACAACTACGATTTGAACGACACTTGCTCGCTTTATTGCACCGAATTTATCCTATTGCTTTATTCCAATATAGGAATAGACATCAGCGAAAACAGAAAAAGCACTGCTTTTATCCCCGGTTTGCAAGGCGACTACATTATGCCCTCAGATATATACAACAATAAAAAACTAAAATTGATATACAACTATTAATATTAACCATTAAAAATTTACATTATGAAAAAGAATTTGCTATTATTAGTAGCGTTTATCCTAACAGCTACAGTATTTATTGCATGTGGTGGTGACGGTTCTACTCCGACTGCTGCAGCCGAAAAGTGTGCAGAACTGCTTAAAGCAGGCGATTATGAAGGTATTACTAATCAATTAGCCTTCGACGAAAATGCAAGCAAAGAAGATATTGACGCAACTAAAGCTATGCTCGTTGCCATGGGCAAAGAAAAAGGCGAAAAACAAATTGCTGAAAAACAAGGCATAACTTCCTACAAAGTTGTCAGTGAAGAAATTGCTGAAGACGGCAACACTGCTGTTGTTAAAGTTGAATTTACTTACGGAGATGGCTCTACCGACACTCAAAAATACGACCTCAAATTGGTCGATGGTCAATGGAAGCCATATCTAAAAAAATAAGAATCAATCATTAGGAACACATCTATTCTCCATTTAGGAATTTATAGACGTTTCCTAAACAACATTGGGCGACATATTTTGTCGCCCTAAATTTTCCTAAAAAGTGAATTATTCACATTCATGATTAGTAATTATAACACCAAAACAATCGCCATGAAATATATTCATAAAATTTTTATTGCAATATCCATTTCATCGTTATTGCTCTTTGTTGCAACTCCGGCTGAAGCCCAATTCCTAAAAAAACTCGGAAATGCTTTAGAAAAGGTAAACGAAAAACTTGAAGAAGCAAACGAGTTTCTCAATGATCCGACTGCTAAACAAAAAAAGCAAAAGAAAGAAAAGTCCTCTATAAATCAAGACAAAGCGCTACCGGTCGATAACAATCAAGCACCTGCGTCTGATGTAGAGAGCAAAACAGAAATTGACGACAGCGACTGGGAAGAGGCAGAGTCTAACCAATTTCAAAGTCCGTATATCACCAAGAACACGCTATTCATGGAGATTCCCCGCTCCTATCGTATTTCGCCTGTGAACGATGGCGTTTTCGCTATCGACCAGGGCAGTAAATACTCGTTCTGGAAAATTACGGGCGAGAAACTATTGAATGCCGAGTGGGAGTATTGCAACGAATCAGATATTTTAGGTCAGAAATATCCTCTCTTCAATAGTGGTGTCGCTTCAGCGCGTCGCACTGTGGCAAATGCTCAAGGACATAAGGTCATCTGCTTGCTATACACCGATGGTTCTATCAAAGAGATGGACCCTTCTTGGAAAGAGGTGACTACATTTAAAGACGGATTGGCTATCGTCACTCAATCTTCCTACGGCAAAACACAATACTTTTATATCAATGTCAGAGGCGAAAAGGTGTATCCTAACCTCAAAGTCTATGGCGATAATAAGCAAGTAATGCGTCCACTTTGTGACGGTCTGCGAGCTTATTCATCATCCTACAATAGTTGGGGTTTCATCGATGCCAATGGCAAGGAGGTAATCCCTGCCGACGGGCGATTTGTCGTCGTCGGTGATTTCAGCGAGGGATATGCTTGGGCTGTGATTAAAGACTCTAATAAAATTGTCGCTTCTGATGGCGAATTATGCCTGATCGACACCTCCGGAAAGATTGTATTTCATAGTGGCGTGACAGGCTCGGCATGGAGCATTTTTGAAAAGACATCACCGGTCAGAGATGGTATCTTCTACATTGTAAAAGACGAAAAATACCACTACTACGACACCAATTTCAATCTCTTGGCTTCTTACGACTATGCTTCCCCATTCTATGGTGGATACGCTTACATTTCGGATAATGACGACGAGGTCAGCATGATCAATCGACGCTTTGAGAAACTTCGCACTTATAGTTATAGGAGTTTCGATGGTGTCCACTCTCTAAAGTATCAACCACGCTTCGATCCTATCGGTCTGGGCATCATAGAGCATATCGAATCCACCGAATGGGTGATGACCTACGACGGCCAGGGCATCTTGGGGTGCTACGAATATGGCGATGTCGATATACGCCATTATCAGCCTTTCACAAATGATGGCATAGCAATATGGAATCTCACAGCCTACGGCATCACCGGCGACTATTGTGGCTACATTCGTCCTGACGGCGAAATCTTATGGGTGTTCTGCACCAAGCCGGTCAACGAAGCTCGCAATGAGCCTTGGCCTGTCGAGCCGGTTGATCCTGTCGATCCTGTCGATCCACCGGTAGATCCACCGGTAGATCCACCGACTCTTGATGACCCGGCAATCGGACCGACTACTGTCGTGCCTAAGCAATATAGAATCACTGTCACACAAGAGGGTGAGGGCAAAGCATTTGTATCACCTCCTGGTCCATTCATCTACGGCGAAAATTCTACGCTCACAGCCAAACCCGCCGAAGATTGGGCGATAGCATACGTCGATGTTGATGCCGCCAACCTCTTTTCTGTCACTCCGGGCAAATATTTCCCGGTCACAAGCGACATCTCTATCCATGTGAAATTTGTCAAGAAAGAGGAGGTAGTGCCGCCTGTTGCGTCCGATTCTTATCAAGGAAACAAAACGTTTGATTTTGGAGATGGTGTCAGCAAGGATATTGCGTTCTACGCTCAGATAAGTTCAGACTGCGCCGATGCCAACCCGTATGGTGACAACACCTACGGATTTATTGCACCGATGTTTGACCCGACTCAACGCATCAAGACTCCCGACCTCTCGACCTACGTCTTCGCTGCTCCACTACTTATCAGCGGCTATCAGCACGACGAGGAGTCCGGGACCGACTGGCTCGTGCTTGAAGGAGGCTGCATGACGTTGGGAGGCATGAAGATCGGTGGAGACGACTCGTTGGCATCACTATACTTTGCATTAATAATGGCATTCAATGGTGAGTCGTCGCCATCAATTGTACCTCGCCATTATCGTCTTGAAATGCTCGATATGGACAAGGAGACAGGCGAATTTACTTGTGGCACTTTGCAAGTTTACTCGGCAGAATATGGCTGGGTAGAAGCAGGTAGCGAAAAGGTCAAAAAGAAAAAGAAAGGATTTTTGATGACACGAAGCGATTCAGGTCTACCTGCCGACTACTTTCAAGGCATAAGACTCAAGACAGCTCCTAAACGCGACGATGTCTATTGGTATCCGCCTATCGAATGGTATGACGGCAACCAAGAAGTACACCTTCGCATAATCGAAGAAATGGGTAATGCCTACCGCAACTTCCAAAGCGACTACGACAAACTGTTCCAAATCAGCAGATAAAGTCTTTATCAATATTCAACAAACTCTAACTATCAGCCCATGCGACACCTATCTGCATGGGCTGATACTATTTTTAAGCTACCCAAAACAATTATTTTTCAAGCAGTTGCAAAAACATATTGCAAGTTGCACATTTTTTTTGTATCTTTGCACGATTTTTCTGAGATGCTACACAAATCAGCATTCTCAAACATTAAAAACAAATATATAAGACAACATAAAGACTATGATTAATATAACATTCCCGGACGGCAATGTAAAACAATTTGAAGCAGGCGTAACTCCGTTTCAAGTTGCAGAAAGCATTAGCCCACGTTTTGCTGCCGACGTCCTCGCTGCAAAAGTAAACGATCAGGAATGGGACATTTCTCGCCCCATCAACGAAGACGCGGCTATCCAGCTTTTCAAGTGGGATGACGCTGAAGGCAAACATGCTTTTTGGCACTCATCTGCCCACCTCCTCGCCGAAGCACTTCAAGAACTATATCCCGGCGTAAAATTCGGTATCGGTCCTGCTATCGAAAACGGTTTCTACTACGACATCGACCCGGGTGAACACAAAATCACAAGCGACGACTTCGATAAAATCGAAAAGAAAATGGCTGAATTGGTAGCTAAAAAAGAAGCTATCGTTCGTCAAGATATTTCAAAAGAAGATGCTCTCAAGATGTTTGGCGACCGTGGCGAAGAATACAAGTGCGAGCTTATCAGCGAACTTGAAGACGGCCATATCACAACCTACACTCAAGGAGCATTCACCGACCTCTGTCGTGGTCCTCACCTCCCTAACACTGGCGCTATCAAAGCAGTCAAAATTCTTTCACTCGCAGGTGCTTACTGGAGAGGAGACGAAAAACGCAACCAATTAGTCAGAGTATATGGTATTTCTTTCCCTAAGAAAAAAATGCTCGACGAATACCTCGTCCTACTCGAAGAAGCTAAGAAACGCGACCACCGTAAGCTCGGTAAAGAAATGGAGCTCTTCGCTTTCTCTTCAAACGTAGGTCAAGGTCTTCCTTTGTGGTTGCCTAAAGGTGCTGCCCTTCGCGACAGACTCGAACAATTCCTTCGCAAAATCCAAAAGCAATATGGCTACCAACAAGTGATCACTCCTCACATCGGTAATAAGATGCTCTATGTCACTTCAGGTCACTATGCAAAATATGGCAAAGACTCATTCCAGCCAATTCATACCCCGGAAGAAGGCGAAGAATACTTGCTTAAACCGATGAACTGTCCTCACCACTGCGAAATCTTCAAAGCATTCCCTCGAAGCTATCGCGAATTGCCTTTGCGTCTCGCTGAGTTTGGAACAGTATATCGCTACGAACAAAGTGGCGAACTTCATGGTTTGACTCGCGTGCGTGGCTTTACTCAGGACGATGCCCACATCTTCTGTGCTCCTGATCAAATCAAGGACGAATTCCTCAAAGTAATGGACATCATCCTTTACATCTTCAAAGCACTCAAATTCGACAACTTCGAAGCTCAAATATCTCTTCGCGACCCTAACAACAAAGAAAAATACATCGGTAGCGACGAAAATTGGGCGTTGGCTGAAAGTGCTATCATCGAAGCTTGCAAAGAAAAAGGTCTTAATGCACGCACCGAACTCGGCGAAGCTGCATTCTACGGTCCTAAGCTCGACTTCATGGTAAAAGATGCTATCGGTCGTCGTTGGCAGCTCGGTACAATCCAAGTTGACTACAACCTCCCTGAACGCTTCGGATTAGAATATACAGGCTCTGACAACCAAAAACACCGTCCGGTTATGATTCACCGTGCACCATTCGGATCTATGGAACGTTTTGTCGCTGTGCTTCTTGAGCACACCGCAGGTCGTCTCCCTTTATGGCTGATTTCTGAGCAAGCTGTAGTACTTCCAATTAGCGAAAAATTCAATGATTATGCATATAAAGTTGCTAAAGAATTAGATTCTTACGACGTTCGCGCTATCGTTGATGACCGAAACGAAAAAATTGGAAAGAAAATTCGTGACAATCAGATGAAGAAAATCCCTTATATGCTGATTGTTGGAGAAAAAGAGGTAGAAAATAATGAAGTTTCTGTAAGAAAACATGGAGAAAATGATAATATCTCGATGAAAATTACTACCTTTGCAGCGCAATTGACAGAAGAGGTAAATTCAATGATAAACCAGTAATATAACTGAATGGATAAAAAACCACAAATGAATGGTCCGCACAAACCTGCCGGACAACGTCCCCAACAAGGACAAAAAGGTCAAAAAGGCGACAAAAGCGGAAAGGACCAATATGTGATTAACGAAAATATCCACGCGAAAGAAGTTCGCTTGGTTGGAGATAATGTAGAACAAGGTGTTTATTCACTCGCTCAAGCTCAAAAAATTGCGGACGAGCAAGAACTAGACCTGATTCTAATCTCTCCTAATGCCGAACCTCCTGTATGTAGAATTTTGGATTTCCAAAAATATCTATATCAGCAAAAGAAAAGACAAAAAGAGCAGAAAGCTAAAGCTACTAAAGTCGTTGTAAAAGAAATCAGATTCGGTCCGCAAACAGACGATCACGATTACAACTTCAAACTTAAACACGCTATCGGATTCCTTAAAGAAGGTTCTAAAGTTAAAGCTTACGTTTTCTTCAGAGGACGCTCGATTCTTTTCAAAGAGCAAGGTGAAGTTCTTCTATTGCGTTTTGCAAACGACCTTGAAGAATACGGCAAAGTTGAAATGATGCCAGTACTTGAAGGAAAACGCATGACTATCATGCTCTCACCTATAAAAAACAAATAGTAACAAAAAATAAACAGTAGACCGTAGGCACTATGTGCCGAGGTAATTTTAAAACAACTAAATTTTTTATTAACAATGCCAAAGGTAAAAACTAATTCCGGTGCTAAAAAAAGATTCGCTCTTACCGGAACAGGAAAAATCAAAAGAAAACATGCCTATCATAGTCATATTTTGACTAAGAAGACAAAAAAGCGTAAAAGAGTTCTTGACCACACAGCTATGGTTCACACTTCTAACGAACATTCTGTAAAAGAACTTCTTGCAATGAAGTAATCTTTAACGCTGTTTACTTTTTATTTTTAAAACTAAAATTTTTATTAACCGAATGTGAAGCACCGCAAGAGCAATAATGCCGCTCACGTTCAAAAAATTTAAAAAAAATGCCAAGATCAGTAAATCATGTTGCTTCAAGAGCAAAAAGAAAGAGAATTCTGAAACTTACACGTGGTTATTATGGTAGCCGTCGTAATGTGTGGACCGTAGCCAAAAACACTTGGGAAAAAGGGTTGACATACGCTTATCGCGACCGTAAAAACAAAAAACGTAACTTCCGTGCACTTTGGATTCAACGTATCAACGCTGCTGCACGCCTTGAAGGTCTTTCTTACTCTCAACTCATGGGTCTTATCCACAAAGCAGGTATCGAAATCAACCGTAAAGTTCTTGCTGACCTCGCTATGAACAATCCTGCTGCTTTCAAAGCAATCGTTGACAAAGTAAAGAACGCTTAATAAGAAGTCAGTTCAGATACTCTAAAGGCTATATCCTCCCCGATATAGCCTTTAATATTTCATAGCACTCATAAGATAATCACACCATCACCGACCATTTAAATTGGCATAGACACAAGACATCTAAAATCCTATAAATTCTTTCGACTATAAGCATACTCCAATCTTTCCCTAAGGGCATTTGTATTTCTATCTAAGTTACATGCTATCCACACAACATCATAAGGCATCGACGCTATCTTACATCCATCAGTAGCCCAAATATCGTGTGATAAATTTCTAATTAATAAATTTGGTATTGGACCTACGTTCTTGTGATCAATACGCTCTTTAAGTTTCTTCTTTAGCATACTAAGATCTTTTTGAGACATATTGTCATCTTCATATCTTGACATAGTTTTTAAAACTGATTCTTCAAATGATTGATTGCATAAGGTAAAACGAACGAAAAGTTCCCATGTCATAGATTTCTCAATTTCAAATTCCTTATTAGAAATTTCATTAGGATTCTCTATTAGTAATTTAATTCCCTTCTTTGAATATATGTTCAAGGCTTGAAAACCATATCTGCATCGTCTCAACCACAAATCAAAATCGTTATCGTTATCAATCTTAGGACGATGAAACCACAATGCTACAGAAGTATATAAATCCTGATAAGCATTATTAAGCACAAGTATGTTTTCCTCATTTGGAACAGAGTCCAAAATAGGAGAAACGACATCTTTAAATCTGCTAAAACAATCTACTAAAGAATCTAAATCAGCTTCCATTTCATCATATTGTTCTAAATTTGACCCAATGACAGGGGAATAATTAATAAGTTGTTTCGCAGCTTTTTTATATTCTTCTCCAATCTCATAATTATCAAGTATTGACTGCTCTTTTATAATGTGAGATCTTCGCTGTCTAACCAACATCGTAATTAATACAACTAAAATCAAAATTATAAACACACATCCTATTGAATATAAGACAACATCAATCCAATGTAAACTTTCTCCCTTTATTGGTATTCCATTTACAATTGAGTAATCTGAAATAAAATACGCTTGATCATTAACTACTTCTATTGTATTGTACCTCAAAGAATTAAGCCTACTACCTATTTTAGACAACTGATCACCATTCATGATGTATAACATGACAGAATCAGTAGTCAATACACACAATGTATCATTGGTAAGAAATTTAGCATCCTTTATTCCTCTTGACTCCATACTATACAATCGATTATGAGTCAAGGCGTCAACAAGATGAACAGATGACGATGTCTGAATTAAAAGTTTTTCATCTCGTAAGTCCAGTTTGATAATCTCCCCGACAGACCTATAGTCGTTGATTATAGATGCTGTCGAGCCAACAATGAGAAGGCCCCAATTAAGAGTCCCGGCATATGCCATATCATCAGAAGAGACGATGTCCGTAATATAAGGAGAATCATGAAAAATATCATTCTTAATTGCAACCTTTTTAAACGAAGCATTTTCAGCATATTCATATAAGCCACTTCTAGTACCTATGTAAACAGACTCTCCGCTTGACGATTCCGACATACACTCTATTCTATCCGGAGCATGAACAACAATGTCTTTAACTCTACGAGCTTCTCTATCATATGCAAACAAAAACTCGCTAACGTCAATCTTATAAACACCTACATCATCGCAAACATAGATACAACCTTTATGATAGACAGCGTCTTTGATATCAGGAAGGTTATCAATCGCGCCCAAATAACGACATTCTGAACACCCCCTATCCAACTTATACAAACCTATACTATTTATAAAATATATACCATCATCAGCAGCAACAGAGATCTTCATCTGTGAATAATCCAAGCCATCAAACAAATATAAATAATTCAGATTGATTCTATCAACACTATTAGAAGTCAGATAATAAATATGGTCTCCATTCTTCTGAATAGACTCTTGTCCAGTATATTCAAAACCGATGTCATATCTATTATCATTGTACGCCAATCTTCCATCATCCAAAATTTTACCGTAAGGACTAAGTATTCTATGACCATCTGAACATAAAAATGTATCTACCGAGAACGTATCAGCAAATGGACAACCTATGATCATTTCCTGATATTTACCGTTTGAGTCAATGCGCTCAACACACAATGTATCATTCATAAAATAAGATGACCAAAACCTGCCTTTTGCCAACATTTTATCGTAAGAATCAGCACTTAAATCTAAATTCATTCGATAGATACCACTATCTGAGACTGCAATAATTTTTTTATGGTCTTTGCTAACAATAAGGTCTTCAATAGCAAACTGCATCTTACGCTGACGCAGATTACGCAAAGACTTGTAGTAAGGTACTTCAATCTTTGAATTATTACCGGCAATATATCTTATTGAATCCAATAAATTTCGATCGATATACATCAAACCATTAGATGTACCAACAAATAATATATCATCACATAGCTCTATGTTGTAGGCTGAATAATTTAATCCTTTTTTAGGAATTATATCCTCAGTTGTCTCACTTGACAAATAGACATATTTCTCTAAATTATAAACGCTGTTAGAATCAGCCGGTGTGCTATATCTTACATACAAAACTCCCCTATTTCGATTTGATACAAGGAATTCATTGAAATATAGTTGATAAATTTTGTACTTCTTGACACCATCAAACTCTGCCGGTAATTCATATTTTGCCTGTGTGCCATGGGAAAGATTATACTCTATAAAATAATCCTCCTTCAAGCCTATGTACAAACTTTGACTATCCATAGATGTCGATATACATGTCGGCGTACCCGGGAAGAAAATCTTATCTGCAATTGTCTCCTGACCATGATTCGTGTTTTTATTAACACACGAACACAATAAAAACACCGAGATCATGGTATATAAAACGCACAATAATATCCTATGGTTTGAATTCCTCATACTAAACAATGATATTAATTTGGCAAAGATAAGAATTATTTTAATCTTATCAAACAATTACATCTAAAACTTCTACGCAAACAAACAATTCACAACTCTCTATGGCTCAAAGAGTTGTAATTGCGAAAACTTTTTTAGCACATCTAAAAAACGATAATAATCTTTTCTTTGAGACAAATTTTTTTTAATTTCCTTAGGTATATAACTTTGCAACCAAGTTAAACATTTAAACACTTATAACATATGAATAGCAATGACCCTTACGAAAATTTGGATTTTATCCCACCAATGTATGATGACATTTGCCCGGGATATGACCCCAAAGTGTTTAAAAATGCCAAAAGATTTATTATAGTTATGCTCTTGATATTAGCTTTATCCATAGCTATATCAGTATTTATAAATAAGTCTACCGACCCTCAGAAAAAAACTACTATAGAAAACGTCGAATGTTCAACCATTAAATAAGTCACATCATGAAAAGATTGATCAACACGCTACTTGTATTTGCAATTTTCAGCATTGCAATTTTGCTCCCTGCTGAAACTCATTCTAAAAGAATAGTATCAAAAATTTCAAAAAATGTAAGCTTAAATCAAATAAGCTCGCAAATACAGAAATTACCATCTACAAAAATAGGAACACTTGTCAAACCAATCGTTTTGCCTTCTGTTCAAAGCATCAAAGTGCCAAAGATTCAATTTAGAAATCCTAAAGCAGCTATAGCCTTGTTTCAAATTGACTCAATAACAGAAATACACAAACGAAATATCGAAGTTATGAATCAGTTTCTAGAAGTAGATTTACCTAGCAATTTTCAACATGACACTATCATTCGTAAAAGAATACTACCCACACTCGAATTATCTAAACCGGTGGACAAAGTATCAAATAGCAAATCAAATGATTTGAAGCAATTGGGCGATAGCACTATATTCTAATATAACTACAATATCAATCTTTCGAGTCAGACACAAAATCTTAAACATAAACATACAACATTATATTAACTACTAAATTATATATCAAATGAAAAAACTATTTTTGGCAATTGCCCTTATTATCGCAACAGCATCAATGTCTGCAAATGCGACAGAAATCCTTTGTATCAGTCCATACTCAATAGCAACTGCTGATTGGGGACGAAATATAGAAAAAAAAGCTAATGAAGCCTTGAAAAAGCACCGCGAAGAAAAAGCCAACAAAGAACGCGAAAAATTCAAAAATGAGAAAGAGAAACGTGATAAAAAGGAGAAAGAGTCTAATTCAGAAAAAAAGAACGAAAAAGAGAAAAAATAGCCCCGTTTATTACGACTACAGCACAACTGACTAATAACGAAGACGAGACTGAAGTTTTTACAGTCTCGTCAATTTTATTGTATATTCTTGAAACAGATTAGTCGAGGTCGTCATCATCGTCGTCTTCCCAGTCGAGGAAGAAGGTATCGGCAGCATAGCTCTGCTCCTTGAATTGAGCCATCTCACGAGCATCACGTTTTGTCGGTCGTCCAAGTCCTTTCTGTCGATCGACAAATCCACTTATGCGTGTCATCTCCAGCAAATCGTACTGCGACTGAGGCGTAATATTTTCGAGATAGTCCGGCACCAACTTAGCGCCAAGACGATTTTCTGTCAGAGCCAATACCTTGAAAGTGTACGTGATCGGTGGCTTCTTTACATCAATAACATCCCCCACCTTTATCGTACGCGACGGTTTGACAGATGTACCCCCAATTGTCACCCTGCCCTTTTTACATGCGTCTGTGGCTATCGTTCGTGTCTTAAACACTCTCATTGCCCATAACCACTTATCGACTCTTACTTCAGACTTCATCCCGACTACTTATTATTATAATTTGTCATCGCAAAAGAAAGTCCACTCAAGCAATAAGCCTTAATAGCATCACAAGCCACTTGTAATCGCTCAGGCATCTTTTCGCGCTCCTCGACAGGGAATTCGCCAAGCACATAATCCACCTGACATCCACGAGGGAAGTCATTACCAATTCCGAAACGCAAACGCGCATATTGTTGTGTCCCTAATTGCTCGGCTATATTTTTCAATCCGTTGTGTCCGGCATCACTGCCGTTGCCCCTTAGGCGAACAGCTCCGAATGGTAAAGCGATATCATCTACTATTACAAGCAAATTCTGAAGTGGCAACTTCTCCTTATTCATCCAATAACGCACTGCGACGCCACTGAGGTTCATAAACGTTGATGGCTTCAATAGAAGCAATTCGCAATTCTTGACACGCATCTTTGCCATGTCGCCATATCGACACGACTGAAACGTTGCATTGCCTGACTTTGCTAACGCATCAACAGTCATAAAACCTATATTATGACGTGTATCCACATATTCAGGACCGATATTTCCCAAACCGACAATTAGATATTTCATTCCTTATCTGAAGTTTTTGTTTTAAAAATATGGTAGAGATCGGAAATCCAACCCCTACCATTGTTTCTTTTTGGTTGCTAAGATTGATTACTTACCTGCGTTAGCAGCTGCTGCAGCACCACGAGCAGCACGTGTCAATTGAACTGCACATACGACTGCATTCTTCGCATTCATCAATTCAAGGCCTTCGAAATGAAGTTCACCAACTTGCATTGATTTACCAAGACCAAGTTTATCTACATTGATAACAAGGCGTTCCGGAATTTCTGTATAGCAAGCTTTTACTTTGAGCTTACGCATGTTCATTGTAAGCTTACCACCGGCTTTAACACCCTCTGCGTGACCTTCAATCTTAACAGGCACTTCCATTACGATTGGTTTGTCTGGATATACTTCGAGGAAGTCAATGTGAAGAATAGTATCTTTTACCGGTTGGAATTGAAGGTCTTTCATTACAACCATTTTCTTTTCACCATTGATAGTCATTTCAACTTCGAAGATGTCCGGTGTATAGACAAGTTTACGAACATCATCCAACTTTACAGCGATGTCTGTAACGATAATACCACGACCACGTTCGATTTCGATTACTTTTTCGCCAGCCGCAAGTGTACCTGCGTATGGAAGTTCTACCACTTTTCCTCCATTCAAAACAGCCGGAATGCAACCTTCAGCACGAAGTGCCTTAAGTGCTTTTTTGCCACCTTCTACGCGTGGCATAGCGTTTAATTCAAATCTTTTCATTTTTAATTTTTTTGTGTTACTCAAAATAAGTTTTTGCTCTTAATTGCGAAGAGCTACATCACCGGCCTGCCATTCGACAGTCAATCCCGGATCTGCAACAGATTTCCCATCACACTTTCGCGCCTAAAAAGCGGTGCAAAATTAGTCATTTTCTGCAACATAGACAAATATTTCAATACCCTTATTCTATTTTTTATTAAATATTCCTTCTCTTGCCCTATTTTTAGCAACAACATGCACCCAAACACTACATATACTCGCCTTTAGCATACTAATCACACACAACAAATAAGAGCATGCTTCATGCATACTCTTATTATTTATATGAAAGTTATTTTGCGAGCAATGGAGGTTTCATCCTCCACTGCCCTATGTAATCTGTGATTATTTCACTGTTGCATTAGCAATATTGCTTGTAACAAGTGTTGAAAGATTATCTGCTGTTAATGCCACTCCACCAAGTGTACAGTTTTCGAATATAACCTTTGCACGTGCATCTATTACAAATCCTGCTTCAAATTCACAACCTACAAATTTTGTTGGAGCATATGGACGACAGTATGCATAACCTTGACCTTCACCAAAGAAACAATTAGTAAATTTAACGTCACCTATTGTCGCTGCATAAGATGTCCAACCGTTAAATGTAGAATTATATGCATCTAATCCTTTTTTAGAGGCTTGGTCACAAGAAATGGTGTAAATTGTACCATCAATTGTTACATTATCAAGCACAACTTTATCGGCAAACGTGCTATTGTGATTAACAAAGATTCCACGCATACCACCAGTAACATTTATATTCTTGATTAAACCACCGGTTGTATTAATTGCTGAGTCCCATGTTCTCCATGCATCTACAGAAATATCATTTCCTCCGCCATCAATTGTTTGACCATTTAATACATTGATACCGGTAGCACCATAGCCATTAGTACCTGCATCTTCTTTTGCTATTGCAATATTTTCTACAAGAACAACATCTTCACCATTTTCCAATGCTTCTTTTAATTCGTCTGCAGTAGCAACCGGCAACACTGTTTCATTATTGCCGTCGATTTCTTTTCCTGTTAAGTTTCTACCTACAATCATTCCGGCGTTCTCTGCCTTAGGAGTACCTTCTGCATCGATGCCATCACGATTTACAATCACTCTAACACCATAGACTACATTGTTTTCAATTTCAACATTTGTTCCTGCAGTTCCTATTACACCACCTAAATCTCTATATGCTGTAATTGTAGAATTTTCTACTTTGTTATTTACTACATAAGAAGTTGCTCCTTCTCCTATTGCATAACCAACAAGACCTCCGGCATTATTACCATCGTCCTCATATATTGCTCGAGTTTTTGGAATTGCCACAACTTCTGCATTATTTACATAACAATTTTCAATTGTTGCACAATTTAATGATCCAACAACAGTTCCTACTGATGCTGCGCCACTAACCTTGGCTCCATCAATTTTTACATTCTTAATTACCGGTTTTACGCCATGTCCTATTACATGTCCGAAAAGACCTGCAGGACGACCGGCAACATCTACATTTAGATTACTGATTGTATGATTTTGACCGTCAAATGTACCTTGGAATGATTTATTAGTATTTGCTTCAACACCGATTGGAGTCCATGCTACATTATTAAGATTTATATCTTCTGTAAGAATTAATGTTTTTTTAGCAAATGTTTCTGTACCTGCATTTACTTGTGCTGCTACCCAAGCAAGGTCATTACCTGATGTAATCAAATAATTACCATTTGCATCTTGTTGAACATCATTTGATACATTACCATCCCATTGACCGATTTCTTTGTTGATTTCGCCGTCGAAGTTTTCTTCGATTGTGAGTGTCAATTCTGAATCCATTGTAAACAAGCGACCCTTCAATGTTGTCAACCAGTTACGACGCACTGGAATATCTTGTGTGAAACTGCGAGTATATGTCTTGCCGTTGGCAAACTTAACTTCAATTGTGAATGGCATCATTACGTCTGAACCATCAAACTTGCCAGGAATGTAGTCAACAAAGATTGTGCGTGACGCATCTGTGTCTGCTCCATATACACCATAAAGTGCTTCAAATGTTTGTTCTGCCGCTGTGAATGCTGGGTCGAATGTGCCGACGATCACGTTGAAGTTAGTAGGGCGAGTGTGCTTGTAAGTCACTTCTACGCTTTCAACCTTATCACCGAATTGACGCTCTGCTTCTGCAAGGTCTTCTGCGATAAGACGAAGTTTACCGTATGGACGTTTCAATTCAGCTGACAATTTTGGTGCTGCTGTAACTGTTGTTGTCACGAAATATTCGTCATTCTTCTCATTGTTGATGCCTGACTCGATGGCGATAAGTCCCATGTTTGTGGCTGGATTTACGCCTTCTCCTGTTGCTGTCGCATCTCCATCAAATTCTGCAAATGCCACCAATTGGTAGTTTTCGCCGATCACAAGTGTTGGCTCGAATGTTGCTGATGTGTGGTTGCCTGTTGACGGTACTATCTCATTGTCGGCATACACCAAACGACCGTCAAGGTAGAGTGCTACATTGAATGTAACGTTTTCACCAACGTTGTTGCTAACACCACCAAGTGCTGAATTTGTGCCACCTGCTGCACGTGTCGATGCTACATCAGGAAGACTCACTGTGAATGAAACTTGTTGTTCTTCTCCGAGACCGTTCATCATCGGCTCGTCGCTTTGGCATGAAGTCATCAATAGACCTAATGCGAAAGCCGGAAATAAAAACTTCTTCATAACTCTTTTGTTTAAAAAATTTTTAATTAACGTTTATCTTTTTCTTCGCGAGCTATGGGAGTTTCATCTCCCATAACCCTATTTAGCTTTATAGACTTTCAAATTAGTCTGATTTGAGTGCTATATTATTGTTTTGCTTCAACATTAGCTGCACCATGCTTCGCGATAGCCATATCTGCATTAGTGTAGTACAAACCATAGGTTGCTGCGCTACTATACTTCAAATACGAACTCCACTCGCTATAATTTGTTGCCTTTGCTGCAAACTTATCACCGAATTCTGTAATAACCGGACCTCCAACAACCAAATAATTATTATCATCAATATACAAACCAACATTGCTATTTCCCATTGATGTACCAAACCAGAATTTAGTATTATTTGAATCAGCAGTCATAAATCCAAGAGTCTTAAACTTACCACCCCAAATCAAACGGAGAGCTGTAGAGTCACCTTGTGAGCCCACACTATAGTTGAACGTACCACCTGAAATCAACAACTTAGATTTACCTGAGCCATTGATTGAGCAATTGAACGTACCACCACTAATGTTGAGAGTTGCACACTTACGTGCTGCAGTACCAATTGTGTAAATGCCAGCAGTACCCCAAGCATTTGTGCTACCGGTAAATACACCACCATTAATCTTTATAATCGGTCGGTCTTCGGTTGTTATGCCACCATCTGCATACTTGTAATATACTATACACTTATTTCCTGCATTGATACCACCTGGATTTGAAGCATCTGCATTGATAGTGATTGCAGTACGCTCTGCAGAACCATTACCACAAGCTTTAATCACAAATGCGTTTTTGCCACTTGCGGCAGTCATTGTATATGTGCCGAGATTGAGGGTGTGGTGCTCTGTAGATTTGAGGGTTACAACATCGCTAAGTTCCACATCATTAAGCAAAGTAAGAGTAGTGTTGTGTGTCCAGTTCGCAATAGCGTCGTCAATAGTTGCATATCCCTTGCTACCAACCTTAGCAACTGCATTAACTACTTCCCACTTTCCGTTTACGTTTTGTGCAAAAGCTTTCTCCTCTGAAATCCACTTATCATCAGGTTTTGCTGCAAATTCACCACCTTTTAATGTGATATTACCACCCCAATCAATAAATCCGGCTTCAAATGTACCATCATTTACAGTAATTGAGCCATTTGCTAAAGCAGCCATACCATAACCGCCATTTGATGCTGAGAATGTACCACCATTAACAGTAATTGAGCCTTTATTTACGTATGCCAACGAGCCATCCATACCTTTGTGAGTGTATGTACCACTGTTAACTACAACATTGGCATCTGCATTATTAATATAGAACACATGGCTTGAAGTATTCAAATATTCCTTATTGATAGTACAATTTTCGAGAGTTGTAGTACCTGCACTATTACAAGCAATCGCGCCTTGATAGCCTGTGATAGTTACATTCTTCAAAGTCATGTTGCTATAGTTATTGATTGGATATGATGGCCAACCTTCGTTTTCTCGGACTGATGCACCTACGATTGTTGTGCCATCAACCTCTAAAATACCTTCATTATAGATTGCAGAACCACCATTAGCAGCAGTTGATGAAATTTCACCACCAATCACTTTCAAAGTTGCACCCGGTCTAATTTCAATTACATGACCTACTGATTTTGGTACTCTACCAACGATAGCCTTGCCGTTGAGGTTAAGAACGTAGTTGCCGGCAGTAGCTTCTTCTGAGCGTGTTTGAGCAGGAGCAGGGCTTACTGGTGGCGCACCGAATACGATAGGCTGTGTCAAGTCAATGTTACCATCCAAAATGATTTCTGTAGTCTCACCCGGAGTCGCATTATTGATAGCTTCTTGGAGTTGAGAAGCTGTTGACACAAAGCTCTTGTTTACGGCTTCGGAATTATCAAACGCATCATCTACCTCAACTGTGATTTCAGCACCTGCAGTGAAGAAAGCACCCTTGAGCGTTGTCAACGCATTGCGCTTAACAGGAATATCATTGAAAATGCGTGAATATGTTTCATTATTTCCGTATGTAACTGTAACTTTAAATGATGTTGGGTTATCTCCTCCATTAGCAGGGATATAGTCTGCAAACAAAGGCATTGCACCATCAGTCATGCTATAATAGTTTTCATAATTTGAACCATTTTTTGTCCAAGCATACGTATAAGCAGCAATTTGAACTTTATTATCAAAAATACCATCTACTGCATCAAACTGATTTGGAATTTCTGAAATATATTCAATTGTAACTGACTTTACGTCTGTAATTGGTTTTGCATTATCAGTTACGTTATAATCTGTCGCAAGAAGGCGAAGCTTACCGAATGGACGCTTCAAAGACAATGTTTCAAGGTCGCCATTTGCAAAGTTATGTGTTGTTGTATGGAAATAAGCATCCTTTGTTTCATCATTGAAATTCTTTTGTACAGAAATAGCTTCGATGTCTGCTTTTTCATCAATTGAACCATTATCATCAAGAGATGCGTATGCTGTAATTGTGTAGTTGCGACCAAGCACTACTGTCGGAGTGAATGTAGCTGTTGTAGTAGCGTTTGATTGTTTCAAAATTTGAGTATCACCATTGGCTTCAAGCACAAGTGTATAGTAACGAGTTACACCCTGATTATTTGAAAAACCACCAAGTTCTGAGTTGTTACCTGTTGTGGCACGAGTACCGAGCTCACAGGGGACATTAAGGGTGAATGTCACCTGTTTTTCGCCACCTTCACCGGGTGCGAATGGCTCGTCACTTTGGCATGAGGTCAACATCAGACCCATTGCAAGTGCAGAGAATAAATACTTCTTCATAAATTTAACCGTGTTATTTGTTATTATTAATTTTTCTTCGCGAGCCATGGGAGTTTCACCTCCCATAACCCTATTTTGTGATTTAGTTAATTGCTACGCCGTCAATTACCAAAGTGCCTGTGCTGGCTGGAACAAAACGACCATAAAGATTGCTTTGTCCTGCAGGTGCTGTTTTACCTGTTTGACTCAATGTATTACCACTTTCTGTGATATTGTTGATTACACATTGACCATTGTTTGCTGTACCTACAACAACACCGACTCTCCAACCACCATCATCGGTAGAAGAAAGATTACAATCCTTTACTATGCAATTTTCAATTGTGGTATAAGTTGCCTTATTAGCTCCTGCATGACCAACAATTGCACCAATTGAACCTGCTCCTTTCAAAGTACAATTTACTACAGAGCAGTTCTTTACATTGATGTATGAATCTACAGGACCATCATTAGGATTGCCATAACCTGCAGTCCAACCGATCAAACCACCGATACGAGATTCATTAGCACCATCATTAGGAGTAATGATAGATGAATTAACCAAGTGACAGTTGTTCAATTCAATTTTATCCATTGAATCTGCACATCCCACAAATGCACCATAACCTTGTGTATTATTAGCTACTATTGTAGAGTTTTCTATAGTCAAGTCGTTGATGATTATACCACTACCACCGGCAAAACCACCTTTAAAGAGACCTGCTGTTAAACCTTTTATTTTGTGATTATTACCATTTACATAGACAATGTCAGCACCATTATATCCATTAATATTAACAGGTTCCCATACGATTCCTGTCATATCAATATCAGATGTAATGTTGATAACTGTGCTACCTGCACCTGCCAAACCTGCTGATGTCAATACATCCTTCAATTCTGTAGCATCTGCAATTGTTTCAGTTTTGCTGATTACATCATTGTTTTCTTCTGTGAAGTTAAATGTTGTAACATCGGTGTCTGTTTCGTAAATGTATTTATTTTGATCGCCAGGTTGACACAAAATGAATTCATTGTTTGTAATCACTACTTCAGTATCATTGTTAAGATTACCGATTGCGATACCAGGTTTCTTAGTGATATTTTCAAATACACATTCATTTACTACAACTTTCTTAATTTCTGAGCCGTAATCTTCGTGCATCTTAAGACCACGATAGCCTGTGAAATAGCAGTTTTCAAATGCTACGCTACCGCTTGAAATCCATGCTGCGTACACATTTTCTTCATTTGACAAGAAAGTACAATCCTTGAATTCTGCAACTTCACCTTCAAGTGTAATTTCATCCTTAAAGTTTACGTTAGTAGCCTTAACAGAAGCCATTTCAAGATATGTAAGTTCCCATGCTCCTTCATTGTAAGAAACTGAGTTGTCAACGATATTCAAATCATTCAATACCAAAAGACCATCTTTCACACCAAACTCACCTACACCTGCGCCTGTGAATGTAAGAGTGTGACCATTACCATTGATTGTCACTTGTTTCGCAACACCTGCATTGTAAAGATCATCTGAACCATGTCCGCCATTAGTGATGTGGGTTGCATCAGCCTTCAATGTTATTGTTGCATATTCAGGTTTATCATTTTTAATCTGTTCGATAACCACATCAAATGAGTTCTGAGCGTCAACAATATAGAGATTACCCTGAGTGCCATATTCTTCTTCTCCATCGAACATTTCATCGACTGTGAGGGTGAGGGCTGCTTCTGTTGTGAAGAAGTTACCGCGAAGTGTTGTCAAATAGTTGCGCTTAACAGGGATATCTTGTGAGAATGTGCGAGTGTAAGTACCTTTGCTATCTTTGTATGTCACGTCGATAGTGAATGGATACATAGTTTCGCCTGTTTCGCTTGCTGGAAGATAGTCGGTAAACACTGTGTAAACACCATTAGTGTCCTTATTTGCTTCTTCGCTGTATGATGTTTCGCCCGCAAATTCAAACACCTTGCTTGTCGCTGTGCCTTCAAATGCTTTTTTGCTTGCATCAAATTGTGTGTTCATTACCACTGCACCGCCGTAAGTAACTTTCACATTTGCTACTACAAGACCGAGGGCGTGGAATTTATCATAGTCTTCCGCTACAAGACGAAGCTTACCGAATGGACGTTTGAGTGTAGCCTCCATGCTTGATGCACCGAGAATTGTTGTATTGCAGAAGTAAGCATCTTCGCTTTCGTTGTTGATGCCTTCAAGTGT
>SUXG01000040.1 GCA_015061085.1 Bacteroidales bacterium | reverse complement strand
AATGGCTGGTGAATGAGTTTTCTCGCTGTTATTATAGAGCATATCGTATTCAACTGTAAACACATCGCCGAGATAATCCGTGGAAAAATCTGTCATCAATGGTTTGATCCAACAATCGTTACCGTTCATGGCAATTACAGTTTCTCCATTTACTCTTGCGATTTCAGCAACACCACGTTCAAGATCCCAACGACTTGGAAACTCACCTAATTGTTCTCCTACAAGCAAATCTTCGAAAATAATTTCATCACCCGGCACGAAATCGCTCTTGGCGTATGTCATTTCGAGATTTACCTCTTTTTTTACAGGTTCTGCGACTTGCGTGTCGTCAGCTACAGCTTGTCCATAGTCGGCATCGTCGTATGAATTTGTGTTTTGTCCGGAGTTTGATTTGTTGTTCCCTGTCACAGCATTTTCAGCGGCATTTTCGGCTGAGTTGAACACTTTGTCAACGGTCTTTTCCGTTAGATTTTCTACATTCTTTTCCACTGCTTTCTTTGCAGTTTTCTCAACGGCTTTGCCCAATTTCTTGAGCCAGCCTTGTGCATTAACTTCGGTTGTCCCACCAACTGCAGCGAGTATCAACACCATCATAACGAATCTTTTCATATTTGATATTTTTATGAGTTAATATAATGCAAATAGTATCCAAAGAAGAGAATTCCTCCTAAAAGGACGATGGATATTAATAGCGTTGTAAGCATGATAAGAATTGCTCTTGCCAGATTCACTTTGTTTGAATTGTAAAGTTCTTTTTTAGCAAACGCCCATAAAAAAATCATTACTACATTCACTACAGGAATCATCATTATCGACAAGACAGCCAACCACTGATGCACACTCATCACCGAATTGTCTAAAAAGTCGTTAGTTTTATCAAATTCTGATTCATATATCCATTTTCCAAACATAAATTTCCCTTAAATTATCGACAGCAAAGTTATTCCTGTTTTGAAAAAATCAAAAATTATAAGAGGAGTGTTATGTAAAGATTTCATCTATCTTTACAAAATAATCGAGAAAAGAAGTGTTTTTTTACTTTTAGGACACGAATCTTTACATTTTAAATGCAAAAAAATCCACTCCTTTTAGAAGCAGATTTTCATATATATAGGTTGTTAGAACTGTCTTTAAATAGAATTATCCGAATTGCCGGAATTTAATTTCACCCAATTAGTCGTGGTCATTCCGATGCTTTTTTTGAAAGCATTATTAAAGGTTACGCGAGAGTTGAAGCCACATTGTTCGGCAATAGTTTCAAGTGTCAAACCTTTTTCTTTTTTCGTCAATAGCAACACCTTTGATTTTTCTATACGGAAACCATTTACAAGGTCGAAGAAATTCTTATCCAAAACGGCATTGATAGCCTTGGATAGATTTTTAGATGAAATACCGATTGCGCTTGCCACCTCTTTCAACGAAAGGTTGGGATTGATATATGCTTCAGAGGTAGAAAGATAGTCTTCCACTTGTCGGGCATATTCCTGCAACTGCTTAAGATTATAGTTGCTATTATCTGATTCTGAATGTAATTTTACTTGATTTTCTACAAATTCCACTTCTAACTTAGCTATGACATCTGCATAAAGATGTTTATCTTTTTGACCTCTATTTAAAAAGGCTATCGAAAGTTCAGAATATAGCAGATAGCCCATAACAATAATGGTAAGCAATTGAGGCAACCAAGCATTAACTATCGGACAAAAGACGTAGCATATCATCTCCACTATGAATATCAGGGCAAAAAGCACTATAAAACGAGGCACCCATGTCTTACGGTACAATTCTGCCATGGAATGATATTCAAGCATATAGTGTTTCACTTTTCGGAGATAACGAAATATCACATAAAAGTAACAGACAAGTTGTATTATCAGTATGATATAATTTATATTATCTAACCAATAATTATCTCCCGTATTCCCTTGAATCATAAAATCATAGCGATTCTCAGCAGGTTGTGAAATGACGCATACACCAAACAATACCAACAACAGCAAAGACGGAGCAAAATGCCACAATTGGATAGGTTTGAACCTGAATAGAGGATTGAAACTTCGATGAGCCAGCATCCATAGCAGGGGCATCGACGCAAGATTAATCGAAAAAGCAATAGGAGAAAAATACAAGGCAACTTCATATAATTCCATGCTATGGCATACATTATATGTATATATAGGTATAGTGGTCAATGCAATAATCAATGTCGCATAACTGCTTTCACCCTTAAAGCGAGCTGCTATACAAAGCAATATTGCCATCATTGATAGAATAATGATTGATGAAACATTGACGATTATAATAAATTCTGTATATTCCATATATCTAAATAATATAAAAAGCGTGGTCCATGCACTTGTCTTATGAAAGCAGGTTCTGGTAAAACCTTAGGACTAAAACAAGCAACGGTCCACGCATTTAGGTATATACGACACGCTCCAAATGGAGAGGTGGAATATATAACACAATCTACGTGAAAAGTCGGCTTATTCTCGTCCTGTAAATTTACCAGATTCGCTTTCAGAGAATGAAGCGTCATACTTCGCGTTCATCAAAAAATGCTTTCCTTGTGGTAAGCACCGACAAAGATACACATTTTATTCAGATAATTCGGAAGAATTGTGACTTTTTTTCCGTTGCTGTTTTTTTTAACGATACAAAGAAATGTAAAAAAACGCAGATTAAAGTAATTTTATTAACAGAATCAGTCCAAAAATCGGATGTTTGGACTCGTTTTATTGATTTTCAAGCCATGCTGCAGGCGTCATTCCTGTCATTTTCTTGAATACCATATAGAATGTGGATCGTGAACGAAATCCACAAGCCGGATAGATACTATCAATATTAAAGTCAGATGCATTTAGTTCGGATAAAAGACGTTTTGCCTCTTCGATACGCATTCGGTTGACAAATTCAAAGAAGTTGAATCCTAAAGTTCCGTTGATCGAACGAGACAATGTGCGTTGAGGTATATTAATTTCCTTGGCAAAAATTGCAAGCGAAATGTCGGAGCGCAAGTATGCCTTCGACTCTATCATGTATTGAGAAGCTCGTTCACAGACTTCCTTCATCTGTTGACTGTCAATAACAGAAATGGCAGGAGTTTCCGGCTCATCGGTTTCTTTTGGTTCGACAACAATTTCTTCATCGGTTTGTTTTATTGGCATTACCGGATGCGCAATGGTGTTATATACCAAATAAAACATGGCAATGACATTCAAAATCTGAATGAGCCATGCATCGGTTCGTGGCCAAATTGCATAACACACCATCACTATGACAAACAATGCCGCAAAGAGATACTCAAAGACCGGAATCCACATCTTTTGTATCCATTCAGCATCGGAAGTCGTCTCTCGGATTATTTTTTTCTTGCGATGAAGGAAGCGGAAGATAACTGCAAAGTAACCTACCATCTGTGCAAATATAATAATGGTATTGACATTGCCTAATAGCGAATCAACACCTGTCATTTCATATCGGATAGAGGCAAGACGCTCCTCGGGTGACATAAATAGACATAGCGCCAAGCATATCAATCCGGGTAATAGATGAAGCAAATGTATCGGCTTTAACCTGAATGACGGCTCGAAATTCTTTTTGGCAAAGAACCATAGCAGTGGCATTAGCAATGTGTTTACCGAATTGCTGATAGGGAGCATAAAGAGCGACAGACTGTGCCATTCCAACATACGACTCATATTGTAAAGATAGACCGGCACATTGGGGACTACAATGATTGCCGCCGCATATCCACTTTCACTGCGAAAACGAGTAGCTGTGAGCAATATTGCAGCCAGCACCATCAAAATGATGATACTGGACGAATTCACTGTCAATATAAAATTATCATATCCCATGAATAACCCATCCTGTTATATGTGGCACAAAATTAACCAAAACTTGCCAAATAGAAAATTATTTCGTAAACTTTTACTACTAAAATCAGATTTGAATATTGAATAGAGAATACCAACCTTCACGAAATCCATCGGCAAAACTTACTCAAGATGACTGTCCCAAAGTGTCCCGTTCTCCCCGGGTGGGACAGTTGGGACAGCACTATCCTACCAAGCTATTCCAGACTTAGTAAGCTCAATTTACCAACAATCACTGCATATTTTCTACTCAAATCGACTGATAGAGTTCGATATATTCTCGCTGCATTTTCTTCAACGTAAAACGTTTGGCATTTTCTCTTGCCGACCCAATTTCTTCTTTTCGCAAAGACTGATTTTTCAGAAGATTGATTTTTGACATTATTTCTGTCGAAGATACGTTGCTTTTAATCATCAATCGGCTATCGCCCATCACCTCCGGTATCGAAGAAACTCCGTATACTATTACAGGACAACCTGCCTTCTGAGCCTCAACTATTGGCAACCCAAAACCCTCGTAAATCGATGGATAGACAAGACAATATGCCCGGTTATACAATCGATTAAGAGTCGTCGCATCAGCATTTACACATTCTACATACATATTTTCTCTAAAACAACTCTGCAAAAATCTATGTTCCTTTAGACTTAACGGACTGCCACACACGACCAATCGCAATCCCGACTGCGCCACCGCCATTGCCGCCATTTCAAAGTTTTTATATGAAGCCCTGCTCCCGACAAAGAGCACATAATCATCATAATCATCATCCAGAAGCCGAAACTCATCGCTAACGCCGTTATAAATCACACTGACCTTTCGCTTATCGATTTCGGGATAAAAATATAATAGGTCGTCATAAGTGTTTCGGCTTACACAGACAATACTATCGGCATTCCTAATCGCCTTCATCTTTTGCCAATGATGCACCTTTCTCGCCAATTTGCTTGCAAATTTCACTCGCTCGTAGGCAAAATCATGCACTGTCACCACATTATTGGCATCGCGACAACTGCAATCACGATAGTAAGACGAATGAAAAATAAACGACTCATCCACATCGCATTTCACCGACATATATCTATCTGCCTGCAATAGCATACGACGACGTATAACACGCTTTTCAGGAATAAGCAATTTTGAGCGAAACAGATTCTTTTCTGCTCCTTTTCGCTCCACAAACGACACATCAAAATCGCTTCGCAACACAGCATCATTCAACGCACTCCACACCATCGAAATGCCACCCGTCTGCTGCAACGAATAGACTATATTGTCGTGAACAATTCGACACATCACTCTAACGTTGCACGTCTGACTTCATCAACACCCTCTATGGTATTGATATGGTCGATGATAGACTGAAGTTCTCCGATAGAATGTACGAGCAGGCAAATTTCACATTCAGCTATTTCGTCTTCGGCAAACGTATTGATACTTGTCATAGGAAGCTGTAATCTATCGGTAATCATATCGATTAAGTCAATCAAAAGATGCGAACGATCGACAGCCTTTATATCCAATTTCACAGGATACATCGTATCTTTGTCCTCCTTAAGCACTGTGCTTACGATAGTATCGCCGTTTTGTGCCGACTGACTGATCGCCGTCGGGCAATTACGCTTATGGACAGTCAATGTGCCGTCCTTTGCTTCAAAAGCGATAACCTCATCGCCCGGCAACGGATGACAATTCTCGCAACGTATAATCTTGGCTTTCTTCTTCTTAAGCAACGATTTGATACCTTGACGCGCCTTGTAGGTATGAACATGCTCCGCCCAATCAGGCTTAGGATGATGACCATTTTCTACACCGATTTCGACGCAATCACCTCTATGGAGACGTGTCTTGACAGAACAGAGCTTGCCATTGATGCGCGCATATTTGGCATTACGCCCGATCTCTGTATGAACCTCAAAGGCAAAGTCAAGTGCCGACGCTCCCTTCGGTAGATTTATCGGTTTACCCTTTGGCGTATAGACCATAATATCATCGTTATAGAACGATGTTACAACGTTTTCAATAAATCCCGAATTGCGATGGTAAGTGATGTCACGCAAAATATCCTTAAATTTTTCAAGCCATTTGCTCTGATTTCCTCCCATACTGTCTGCCACACACCAAAAACGTGAATTGGTAATCATCTGCTCCGAACTGATATGGATTTCCTCCCATTCACCAAATTGTGTCAACAACTTAACATGGAAACTCTGATAGCCGTTTTCCTTCGGCGAATCGATATAATTGTTGATACTCTCAGGCTTTTCTTTAAACGCATCGGTAAGCAACGAATAGATACGCAATGCCATAGTCTTATCGGAAACGCCTGTATTGTCAGGGTAAACAATTCTGACAAAATGACGATGCTCGGTGTGAAGCAAATCAGTGCCCGTCGATTGCATCTTGCGCCAAATACTGTACGGCATACGATATTGCACCTCAATTCTGACATCGACACCATTATCCGTCATTATCTTTTTGACCATAGAAGTAAATTCCTCCAAACGCTCAGCATAAGCAGCCTTATCCTCCTCCAATGCCATTTCCATCTGAGAATATTCCAACGGACATCGATAACGCATGCTCAAATTTTCCAATTCGGTCTTAACGGCATAAAGCCCGAGACGATTTGCCAACGGAGCATAAAAATAGTCTGTCTCTCCGGCTATTTTCATCTGCTTGTCTGCACGCATACTATCGAGAGTTCGCATATTGTGCATACGGTCGGCAAGCTTAATAAGTATCGCTCGTATATCATACTGCATCGAATCAAGCATCTGCTTGAAATTATCCAATTGCTTCGACATGATATACTTATCCTTCTTCTTCTTGGTGACGACATCTACCAGAAATGCAACATCATCGCCAAACATTTCTTTTATTTCATCAATGGTGTGGTCAGTATCCTCTACGACATCATGCAAAAAAGCAGCAATCACCGTATTGGCATCAAGCTTTAGCTCCACTGCCACAATCTCAGCAACCTCCACAGGATGAATGATATAAGGCTCGCCCGATTTGCGCATCTGACCTTCATGCGCTTCATTTGCAAGCTCGTATGCCTTCTCTATTCTTTCCAAATCAGTTTCTTCTACACGAGAACGCATCACATCAATAATGCGATCTACCTTCTCTCTATTCTCTCTTGCGTAATCTCGTCCCATTATTATTTACCTTTTAATCGTTTATTTATTTAACGATAAGCAATTTATCAAAAAACTATCGCTTACAACTGCTTTTTTGCATTTTAACCGTATTTTATGCGAAATTAGAAATCTTAACGCTATTTTCCAAATTTTTTACCATATTTGATTTTTTATTTATTTTTTTACCAAATAAATTTGGCAATCTCAAAAATAATGTCTAACTTTGCACTCGCAAACGGGAAACCAATGCTAATGGTCTCATGTCCGAGTGGTTAGGTACCGGTCTGCAAAACCGTTCACACCAGTTCGAATCTGGTTGAGACCTCAGAGCGACTTCATTTCGAAGTCGCTTTTTTTATCTCCCTCTACCCCACCTCTATTATATCCAATTATCGGTTCAGTAGTTATTTAGTGTGGGTAAGCGTAAAGCTTGGCAATGCGAAAGAGGAAAAACTTCTTGTCAACGACACCTCTAAGATTGGCTCTGAAAAGTTTGATTTTAGCATTGAAAGATTCCGCTA
>SUXG01000018.1 GCA_015061085.1 Bacteroidales bacterium | reverse complement strand
GGGCAGCTCGCCATCTGGCAATAAGACGTTTTTTTAACAAATCAGGCGACCTATATTCAGATCGCCCGATAAATTGTGTATACTTGTTTCCTCCCTATTGACATATGTTTTTATCCCGAACTCGCGTCTATAGCACTTTTATAACGCAATAAAAGGCAAAACCCCTCAAGTATGCTGTCTTTCGACGCACCTGAGAGGCTTATCATATTTAAGAATAAGTATATCTTAATTATGTTGAAGAATTAACTCATTTTTCAGAAACACAAAATTTAATAGCAAATAATTTCTCCTTAATATTACGGGATGTAGACTTTGGTGATGCCGGCAGAGGTACGCACTATGTAGATGCCGGGGGCAAGGTTGCGTGGTTCTGTCTTAATCCCGCTTAGAGTGAAAACTTCTGCTCCTTCAGGCACGATAATATTGCGACCTTCTACTTTTATTTCGTCGGCTATTTCAATACCTTCTACTAAGGTGGCAATTCCAAAACTCAACGGTATATACACCACATCGCCACGTTCTTCTGAATAATCGAGTATGCCGGTGATACTTGCCAATCCACTCTGTGACGGTAGTTCTATTTTGAATAAATTGAGAATATCGACTGTGACATCTCCGGCTGTCAGTACACGCTTAGGCAAATATGATTCCGGTGACGTACCGTCCTCGACAGGCACCGATATTGTCATATTTTCAAGGTCAAACCACGAGTATGATGCACAAATTAATTTGCTCATATAGCGATAGTCGTTATCTGTCTTGACAAGTAATACGTCTTCAACGTTTACGTTCAAAGGGGCAATCACAATCGTTCCGTCGGTGTCAGGCAAATAGCATTGAGCGTCGGCAGTATTACCTTCAAGTGTTGCATCATATTGGTCTATACAAAGTTGTGGGACAAGACCTTTCGAATTGACGTAGTAGCCTTTAGCTCCGGCAGGAATGATGTCGCCACGTCCGAATGATTTGTCTTCTGCAGCATTGCCTTTAAGTATGATGAGTAATCCGTTGTGGAAATTGTCGCTTTGGTCGGTCACAAACAATCTTTCGCCTCTTTGAGCGACAACATACAAAGGACATTCAAATGTGAACGTTTCTTTCTTTTCAGCCAATTCGCCACCTTCTGAAAGCACTGATTCTTCTTGAGGTCCATACGTTCTGAATTCGTCAATTGAAGAAATTTTCGATTTAAACAATGTGAATAGCGTAAACGTCTCTTCTATCAATCCCGACAACGAAGCCCTTGCACATACTGTCGTTGTTCTATCGATTGTGATCGGTTCGGTGTATGCGATCCATTCAGAAACCTCATCAAATCGATATTCTACGACTGCCTCTGGCGTTGCACATTCCACTGCTACTTTTATCGGCTCATCAAAACGATTTTTCGCATCTGCCACACCCTCAACCACTGTAATCACAGGTTTATCGAGTGTGATTTCAGGCTTAACACCTTCGTATGTCACCAATATGTAATCAAAGCGAATCTGCCCATCATTTGAAAGCATAATATAACTATCGGTCAACCCCTCCCAAGCATTTAAAGAGCCCGACTTTGTCTCGTTATTGGTAATCTCACCTTTTGATGAGAGCAACGTGTATTTACCACTTTCCCCTTTGCGACGCAATTCCACTCGCTTGATAGTCGCATTATTGAGTGGCGTCAATCTGAGTGTACTCTCTTTATAAAATCGAACTTTATCTCCGTCAGAATATGTGTAACTACTGATACCTTTTGTAAATTCTGCTTTTACATCGCCGGCTATCATATCTTTAACACTACAAAGCGAATTAGTCGATGAATCACTGCCTGTCGGCAACACGAATGAATAGTCTGCCTGCGGCAAATTTTGTGCATTTTCAGCATAGAAAATAGCGGTCTTTTCTTCTCCCGGCACGATGTATGTGTAAGTTGCTGAGACGACATTACTCGGTTCTTTGCCTTCCTCTATCGCTATTGCTTTGATTGTAGATGTCTCGCTGATAAAAATACCTTCGCCGTCATATCGCGTTGCATTGTCAGCATCAGGGTCTATGTCGGCATTGATATTATAGTAGATAGATGCACCCTCAGCTGCTGACAGAGTAACATTTAATCCCTCGTCGCCAAAAATTGTTCCGTCGATGGGAGAAATTGTCGGTTGAAGCGATTGTTCTGACACACTCGCTTCGCCGTATGTAATAACCACATCATCAATATAGTAAGACGATGCTTTGCTGTAAAATCGTATAAACACACCTTTGGTGCTATCGATATGCGAAAGATCGGACAATGTGATTCGAGTCATACCATCGGAAGAACTATATTGGTTGATATCATTCTTAGTGTATTTCGCAATATCAATGTAATCTACTAAGTTTGTCGAATACTGCACATTAAAATCAGTGCCATTAGCACTTCTTGTACACAAAAACGAAATCTCGTTAAGATTGGTGATTTTTTCAGTGATCAGATAGCCTTCTGCCTTTATTTGCAACGAAGGGGCTGATTCTCCAAATCTATCTGTTTGATACGCTGTATTACTTGTCTGCCAACTCACTGACGGCAACTTTCTGTTGGTAAAATCTGCCACAACTGTTTCTGCTGAATAAGACCATACAGTACATAACAAAATCATTACATTTAATAATAGACAACGACTTTTCATACTCTCAAATAATTAATTAACCAATGATATGGCAAAGATATACTAAAAAATTAAAATTAAGAAATTTTGCTTAAAATAGTTTGAATCAGCTATGGCTTCGACATAAAAAAGTGCTTTACGTCAATGACGCAAAGCACTAATAATATAATAATGGTCAATTATTACAAATTCAAAGAGAAGCTTTCCATGCCGAACGCATCAGCGACACCTTGGAATACGATCTTGCCTTCTACGATGTTGACACCACGTGCCAAGCCCGGATCTTCGCGGCAAGCTTGTTTCCAACCCTTGTCAGCAAGGCGAAGAGCGTAAGGGAGTGTTGCGTTGGTGAGTGCGAGTGTTGATGTGAATGGCACTGCGCCAGGAATGTTTGCAACACAGTAGTGTACGATGCCGTCAATTTCGTATGTAGGTTCTGAGTGTGTTGTAGGGTGTGATGTCTCAAAGCAACCACCTTGGTCGATAGCCACGTCAACGAGCACAGTTCCCGGACGCATGAGGCTGAGCATATCGCGTGTGATCAAGTGAGGAGCCTTAGCACCAGGGATGAGTACCGAACCGATTACAAGGTCAACAGTCGGGAGTTCTTGTTCGATATTGTAAGATGAAGAGTAAAGAGTCTTCACATTCTTAGGCATAACTTCAGCAAGGTGACGAAGAGTCGGGAGCGAAATATCTGTGATAGTCACATCAGCACCAAGACCCGCAGCCATGAGAGCAGCATTGCGACCAACGACACCACCACCAAGCACGAGTACTTTTGCCGGCTTTACACCCGGCACACCACCGAGGAGAATACCTTTGCCACCTTGTGGTTTTTCGAGGAAGCGAGCGCCTTCTTGGATTGACATACGACCTGCAACTTCACTCATAGGGATGAGCAATGGAAGAGCGCCGTTACGGTCAGTCACTGTTTCGTAAGCGATGAAAGTAGCGCCGGCATCAAGCATGGCATCAGTCAAAGCACGATCGCAAGCAAAGTGGAAATAAGTAAAGAGCACTTGATTTTTCTTCACAAGTTTATATTCAGGTTCGATTGGCTCTTTTACCTTGATAATCATTTCAGCTATATTGTAAACGTCTTCAATTGTAGGAAGGATAGTAGCACCGGCTGCTTCATATTCTTCGTCAGCAAAGCCACTACCAAGACCGGCTGTATGCTGTACATATACTTGATGACCTCTTTTGACAAATTCTTTTGCGCCCGCAGGAGTCAATGCGACGCGATTCTCATTGTTCTTAATTTCTTTTGGAACACCGATAATCATAATCTTTATTATTTAATAGTTTGTAGAAATTGTTTTAACGACCGTAAAAGTACTAAAAAATTCACATATTGCAATAGCTACAACCATAAAAAAATCTTAATGACGCATTTTTTGTGATTTTTACGGTAAAAAAATTATCAGGCGCCGAATCACTCGGCACCTGATAATGAAGAACAATTGCTTATATAAAGCTAAAAATGATATATTTTAGAATGAGAACATCAAGCGAGCTTGTACAGCGTGGAAGTTCTTGTCGTACTTGTATTGGTCGCGATCAAGGTGGCTGTAAGTGTAGTCAAGCATTACTTGAACGAACTTGTTGAATGAGTAGTTGATACCTACTGTAGCAGCGTGGAGATTACCACCGCTTACGCAAGTAGAAGCTGCAGGGTAGTCAGCAAGGATACCGTTATCGATATACTTGTCTTGAGCTTCGAAATAGTAAGCACCGTCAACGATGTCGTTAAGACCGGTGTAGCTATAACGAGCAACAACTTCGAGAGACTTGCCATTGAGACCTGCGAGGAGACCGTCAGCTTCGTTGTAACGATAAGCGTTACCGAAGATCTTGTAACCTGCTTCAACGTATGCACCGTGGAACATGTTGTTTCTCAATGGGTTGCCATTTTGCCATGATTCGAGTGAACCCCATGACCAAAGTGTACCAAGTTGGTTTTTGAACAATGTTTCATCATCACGCTTCTTGTCGATGTACTTGAACATGTATTCACCACGTGCGAAGAACTTGTCATTGTGATAGAGGAATTCAGCACCTGCATTTACAACGTTCTTAGCCCAGAGGATATCTGTGTTAAGGAATTCAGTGTTGCCATCTACGTAAGTTTCAAGTGGAGAAGACATGTGGATCTTAGTTTGGAGCACGTCACCAACGTTTTCACCTGTGCAGATGTTAGCATAACGAGCGTTAAGACCAATGTGGAATGTTTCACGGCTGTTCTTGATTGGGCTGTACAACCAACGACCAGATACAGTCACGCCTTGGAAGCCGTCGAGCTGATCATTATAGAGGTTTTCAGCGAACACGCCTTGATTAGCGAAGAACTTGTCGTTGCGATACTTGTAAGTTACACCAAGTTGACGACCAGCTTGAAGAGCGTTAGCAGGAGCAGGACGAGAGATGAAGTGGTAGCTACCAAGGCTTGTGTTGCGAGCCATAGAAGCAGCATCATTGTAGTAACCAGCCTTTACAGCTTGCTTGTTAGCTTCATCACCGAAAGAATATTGCATGAAGATATTCTTTTGTTTGAACTTACCCTTAGAGAAGTCGAAGTCTGCGTAGAAGTACCAGTCCTTGTAAGTCATAGATGTACGGATACGAGCATCAGAAAGAGCTGCACCAGACTTAAGAGGAGTGAAGTCGCTGTGATAGTAAGCAACATCCGCCATCATACGAGCACCAACTGTGAATTGGAGTTCTTCTTCTTGATTTTCGATTTTAACAACCGGATTGGTGTCGAAATCTTGCGCCATAGCAGTCATTGCGAGAGCAGCAAAAGCCGGCAATAGAAATATCTTTTTCATATATTATCTTCTAAATTTATTGGTGAGACAATTGATTAGTAACCAAGACGCTTAAGTGTTTCAACAGGATCCGGAACGAAAGTAGGAGCACCTTCGCCACGAGCACCTCTGTCGATAAGGAATTGGAGTGTAAGCTCAGTACGATTAGTAAATGCACCGTCCATGTAAGGAGCCTTGAAGTGACCTGAGTCGTAGTGGTAAGAACCCCAGTAGATGTTCATTTGTTCCATAGTGTCAAATGAATATGGGTGGTTGAGCATACCTGAACGACGGATCATGTCGTGCATCCAAGGAGCATTCATTTCGAAGTAGTTGTTAGGAGCGCCTGCGATGCAAGGACCGATGATGTGAGCCTTGAACTCGAGACCCATATTGATGTAGCCTGCATATTGTTCTGGAGTGATATTGTCGTGCCAGAGAAGGAAGCACATAGGAATCTTACCTTCGAACTTTTCAGCAGAGCGACGCAAGCTTTCGAATGAGAACGTTTGGAGAACGACCTTACCGTTAGTATTAGCAACGTTCACCTTGCCATCTTTGTAGAAAGGAGCGTTATCAGCTTCAGGCTTAGTGATGATGTTCCAACCGAGACGGTCAAGTTCGTTGTAAACCATTTCTTCAAAGTTAGATGGGTTCAACCATGATTCTTTGAATTCGATGTAGATACCAGGACGGTTTCCTGTGTCTTCAGGGTCAGCTTCGTATTCATAATTATATGTCAAGCAAGTGTGAGGGTTAGCTGGGTCCCAAACACCTGTAACAGAGTAAACACGTTCGCCAAGTATTTTGTCGTAATATACAGCATTACCTGAATAGTTTTCAAGCTCCGCCAAAAGTTCAGGTGTGTAACGACGAAGAATCTTACCTTCAGCGAAACGGATTTGGTCTTCGAGAGAAGAAACGTATTGGTGCTGAGTTGAGAAACCAGGAAGAGCTTGTTCGATGCTTGTTTGGTTGAACCATGTACCTGCATCAAGACGAGCGAGCTCGAAATAGAAGTATTGGTTAGTGTAGAATGGATTGAAAGAAGCACGGTCTTTAGCCATTTGAGCTTCAGCCTGTTCCTTAGTCATACCACCACCTTGAGGTGACATATAGAAGTTGATACGATCGCGTGGAACATCTTCACCATAGAGGTTTTCGATGTTAGTAGTACGCTTGAGGTTGTCGTCGTGGTTAGCAAGTACCACACCATCCTTAGAGCATTGGAGGTCAGATTCGAGGTAGTCTGCACCCATTTCACGAGCCCAACGCCAAGCAGCTTCAGTTTCTTCCGGAGCCCAGAAAGTAGAACCACGGTGAGCCATTACTGCCATAGGAGGCACATAGTCACGCACTTTGAGCATCTCCGGAGTAAGATAGCCCACTTCAACACGTGTTGCATTTTCGTTCACATCTGTCAAGTCTTGATTTTCGCAAGATGTGAGGGTTGTTGCGGCAAATGCTGCAGCTAACCCAAAATAAAACAGATTTTTGCGCATAAATTAAAAATTAAAAAGTTAATATAATATTAATTAAAAAAATTAATTACGTTCTTTTAGAAGAGCTTTTTCGTCCTTATAAGTGAACATCATCAATACGATAGAGAGAATACATGCACCCAAGAGGAGAACGAATGTCCAGTCCCAACCTGCAGCATCAGCCACATAACCGATAACGATGTTAGCAAGAATAGCTGTACCAAAGAAGTATCCGAAGAAGCCTGTAAGACCGGCAGCTGTTCCTGCTGCATTCTTCGGAGCTAAATCAAGCGCTTGAACACCGATGAGCATCACAGGACCATAGATAAAGAATCCGATACCGATGAGTGAGAGTGTCACGATAGTAGCATTGTCAGAGAATTGCCAGTATAACATGATAAATACAGCCACGAGAGCCATAAAGATAACAGTTGTCATCGCACGACCTCCCTTGAAGATCTTATCGCTAATCCAACCGCATACGAGTGTACCCGGGATAGCAGCAAATTCGTAAGCGAAGTATGCCCAACCTGCTTCGTGAATATCGTAGCCTTGGCTTTCCATCAAGAACTTAGGAGCCCAGTCGAGACATCCGTAACGCACCATGTAAACGAATGCATTAGCTACAGCGATGAACCAAAGGAGCTTGTTGTTCAATACATATTGGAAGAAGATTTCCTTAGTAGAAAGGACTGTTTCAGACTTAGCACTATAGTTTTTCGGATAGTCATTACGCCACTTTTCGATTGAAGGAAGACCACATGATTGCGGAGTGTCACGAATGAGGACGTATGCAAAGAGTGCCACGAGGATAGCTACTGCCGATGGGAATACGTATGTACCAATCAAGAAGTAGTGGTCTGTCTGAGCGCCATAGAACCATGAGCCGAACCATGTTGCGCCGTAAGCAGCCATCGGACCTACGAGGGCACCACCAACGTTGTGAGCACAGTTCCAAATTGACATCATTGTACCACGTTCAGTCACCGAGAACCAGTGAGTCATCACACGACCGCACGGAGGCCAACCCATACCGTTAAACCAACCCACAAGGAAGTTGAGTACAGCCATCAAAGCGATAGCCCAACCCTTGTTTTCAGGACCGAATGCCACCACAGGTACAATCATGAACATCATTGTTAATGATGCCAAGACAAGGCCCAATGGGAGGAACATTCGAGCGTTACTGCGGTCGGAAACACTACCCATTAAGAATTTAGACAAAGCGTAGGCAATCGCGTTCATTGATAACACGATACCAAGCTCACCCTTCTCAAAGCCAAACTCACCGAGGAATGGCATTGCCATTGAGAAGTTTTTACGCACAATGTAGTAACCGGCGTATCCGATGAAGATACCTAAGAAGACTTGCCAACGCAGACTCTTGTAGGTAGAATCTACTTTGCCGGCTGGCAACTCGCTCTTATGAGCCGGTGGTTGCAAAAACTTAAGCATAATTCTAAAAATTTTAAAGGTTAACTTTATTTAATTTCATTGTTTTTTCTACGTCAAGTGCATCAGCAATGATTGAAATCGGATTTTGCACTTCGACCGATGTTGACATCTCAATCTGCCATTTGCAAGTCTCACAGTCGGTCGCCACAAAGTCGGGTTGAAGAGTCTCAATCTGTCGGAAAATGGTCTCCCCTATCTTCTGCGACACTTCGTAGTTTTCTTTCTTGAAGCCATACGTACCTGCGATACCACAGCATTGTGAATCAAGCATTGTGAGCTGAACACCCGGAATCATTCGCATCAACGATGTCGAATAAATCGCCCATCCGAGTTTCTCCATGTGACATGGTGTGTGATAAGCGATACGAGCCTTATAGTCGTCTCTAAATGCCAACTTGATATCTTCGCTGTCGATAAGACGGAAGATGAAACGTGTAGCCAATTCGATACCGTCTTTGATGTCTTCATTGTCGATGTCGAGCAAGTGATGATATTCGTCACGAAGAGTAAATATACATGTCGATGATGTGCCGAGCACAGTGCGACCTTGCTCCTTGACCGACTTGCGGATTGATTCTGTATTGAGGAGGGCCTGACGTTTAGCCTGGCCTATTAATCCGTTGGAAATCAATGCTACGCCACAGCATTTCTCTTTTTCTAGAAGATGCACGCCGTAGCCTATTGCGTTGAGAATTTTAACGAGGTCTTGACCCAATTTTGGGTAGTTGTAGTTGACATAACAGCCATGAAAATAGCTGATGTGCTTGTCAAATTTATCTTGGTCAGCAGCTTGCTTTTTAAACCATGATTCGAAGCGCTGAGACGAATACTTAGGGAATGTGCGATGATGATCGATGGCAAGAGTTCTGTCCATAATCATCTTGACAGGCTTAAGCCCAACCATCGTGTTAACTATTGGGGCAAATGTCGAAGCCATAGTACCTACGATGTCAGTGTTGGCGAGAATCATATCTCGCAACTTAGGCTTATCGGTACTGTACTTGATGCGTGCAGCTTGGATAATGTCGCCAATCTTAACGTTTGAGGGACACGCCACTTCACAACGCTTGCAGTTAAGACAATATTTAAGCGACTTATCGTAGAAGTCGGCATTCTTCAGACGCATGCGCTCGTTATCCGGACCGGCTTGCTTAGGGCCCGGATAATCCGGATTGACGGCTGACACCGGGCAATAGACTGTACAAATAGTACACTTGAGACATTGCTCAAAATTGCTCGTGCTTATGTTGAGAGCTACTTTCTTATCCATGACTTATCGCTTTAGTATGTTATTAGCTACATTCAGTGCAGAAAGTATAGATACCCCTGCGCCTGAAGCTTCTTTTAAACAATTAGCTGACTCAAGGAGTGAGCCGACTGCATATAAATTCTCTACACTTCGACCGTCTATCTGAGGGTGAAAATTATTATCGGTCACTACGCCAAACGTCATATATGGTTGAGGACCAAACACATTCTTATCAAACCATTGTTGACGTTCGCCACAATTTGTTACGTCGAGATTAAAGATTGGTTCGCAAATACTATTGTGATGAGCTTGCAGCCCGTGGCTGAAGAAACTGCCTGTCGCTATGATGAAATTGTCTGCTTCGAAAGGGATATCCTTATGGTTAGCAGTGTGAATATCCATCAAACGGTCTCCGTCTAAATGTCCGTTTGTAACCATATCACCCAACATATACACACCTCCAAGATTCTGAAAATGCTGTTTTAGCATCATCTGAAGACGAATACCGGGAGCTGATGGCGGGAATGTAGATACAAGTCTAACATTGCATTTAAGACGCTCTACAAGATAATTTTCCATCAAGCTATCGTATATTCCGAATACTGACGGCAATATAACAGTATCAAACCCTTGTGCCTTTTCTGCTACCTTTTCGGTAAATCGAACGATAGAATCATCCTTATGAAGCACCTTAGCAATATTAGCCGAACGCATTTCTGTAGGACTTGTACGAAGTCGTTGCAACTCATCGATAGTCACCGACGCCACATGGCAGTCGACGCCTTGTCGTTTTAATCCGTCAGAAAGAAAGTGGGGATGGAAATCAAGAAATCCATCTATATTAAGGATTAAGGTTTTTCCTAATGATAGATTTTCGAGGTTATTGCAATAAAAGTGTTTATCAAGCGTTAGCCATGTCTTACGCAATTCTCCGGTCGGACTTATTCGATAGTGGTTGCGAGTGGTTTCGCCATTAAATCTAATGCCTATTTTATCAAAGAAGTCTTTGACTTCATCAGCCAATGCAGCAACCGTAGCAGTTCCCATCTTCGAATATGGATGCTTAGCATCAAGGTCAGCTATAGCTTCTATCGGATTGTCGATCTCCTTTGTGCCATTGTAGCCCAAAAGGTCGAATGAGCCTGAGAAGAAATGCAATGCACTTTGACCGGAAGATATAATGGCGCATTTCTGACCTTCAGAAGTTAGCTTAATACCGGCAACAAGTCCTGCCAAACCACCACCGATTATTATAGTGTCAAATTTCATTGTCTGTCTTCATTATTAGTTAAACTTAAACCACACACCCCTTCGTAAATCCACGACGTGAATTGCGATTCGCTGAGCGATTCGCCCCAAGCAATCGGAGCAATACCTTTCCAACGCTCATTAAGGAAACTTGCAAGGTCTTCCTTAGCTCGCTGACTGCAACCATGCGAATTGGCAAGTAATCCGGCTGCACGACAAGAGCAAAGTTCTCCTTGGCATGTACCCATTCCGACACGTGTACGACGACGGAGGTTAATCATATTGTGGACATGGAGCTCGTTGATAGCATAGTTGACTTCGCCGACCGATACACCCTCACACTCGCAAATGAGAGAATCCGAATAGTTGTCGCCTGTCGCTATTTTATTGGTCAACGATCCGTGACGAGATTCTGCAGCCTTGTAAGCCATCGTATGTGGAGCGTTGTCATCTTTATGTTTTTCTGAGCCCGGGAGACAGATGTCAGCAGTCTGACACTTGGCATTGACACCGAGTTTCTTGCAAGCCAAGTCTGTAGCCCACTCTGCCATAAGGCGATAGGTAATAAGTTTACCACCGGTAATGGTAATAAATCCGCTGATACCGTCGCGTGTCTCATGATCAAGACAGACGATACCACGGCTGATGCTACGGCCTGACGGATCATCGTCAGACGCCACCAATGGGCGAACGCCCGAATATGCTCTAAGTATGCGCGTGTAGGCTAATGCAGGAGAAAGTTTTTCGCCTTCGCGAAGAAGAATATCGACTTCATCAGCTGTCGGACGTATATAGTCAACCTCCTCGTGAGGCACTTTGGTCGATGTAGTACCAATAACGCAGACAGTATCGCCCGGAACAAGAATATCTGCATCGGCAGGTTTGCGACAACGATTGATAACCATATTATTAATACGATGCCCCATAATGAGGAGCGAGCCCTTTGAAGGCATCATATTAACAGTAGCTCCTGCCAACTTTGCAATCTTATAACCCCAAATACCTCCGGCGTTGATAACAACCTTGGAGCGATATTCTAAAGTGCGATTGCCCGCTTTATCGTAAAGCTTCACTCCGACGATAGATGTGCCGTCGAAGATAAAATCTGTAAGTTCGTGATATGTCAGCACGTCTGCCCCGTATCGTTGAGCATCAACAATGTTGGAAATGGTCAGACGGAAAGGATCGATAGAACCGTCTGGCACTCTGACAGCTCCTATAAGCTCCGGATTTACGGAAGGCTCAAGTAAAAGAGCTTCTTTTGGATCAATAATGTCGGCCTTGATGCCTGACTTAAGACAAGCCTCTACGAAACTTTTCTGAAAATTAAGGTCATCTTCAGGGAGAGTAATAAAAAGTCCGTCAGTCTCATCAACACAATGAGAAGCGATGCGACGCAGAATCATATTTTCCTTGATACATTCTTCAGCCGACTCCTTATCCGTCGAAGCATATCGTGCTCCGGAGTGCAAAAGACCATGGTTGCGACCTGTTGCTCCTGCTGTGAAGTCGAATCTTTCGACAATGAGCGTCTTTAAGCCACGCATCGTGCAGTCGCGAGCAGTACCGGCTCCTGTAGCGCCTCCTCCTATTATTATGACATCGTATGCTTTATCCATTGCTCTGCATAATATTTGATTTGTATTAGACTTCGATTTATTTCGCAATTTGTAAAAAATTTTGAGTCAAAACCAAAGTTAAAACTCAATAACTTTTAAATCGAAAGCAAAGTTAGACAATGTTTTTTAATAATCCAAATTTAAGACAAAGATTTTTTAAGATATTTTCCACCTTTTATGTTGATGTTACCAAATTTTGACACGCTTTTAACAAAAATGTCACAGAATTGCAATATTGCTCTATCTTTACGACAATTTCGACAAGAAATAGCCTATATTTTCAAAACGAAACCAACAAAGTTATACAAACTGCTCGCTTAAAAAAATAATTTATTACCATCCTACCTCTTTAAGGTTTCTCATTCAGACATCTTTCTAACTATTGAATAACCCAAGTTTATGATTTAACTTTTATTAATAGCCACAATTATGACTTATAGCGTTATTTTGATTAATTTTGCAGTACAACACTAATCAAACACTTATTACCATGACAAAAAACGAACGACACTCTGCAATCATAAATTTTCTTATAAAAAATGGCTCTATCGCTGTAACAGAGCTATCTAATGCATTAAAAGTGTCATCCGTAACAATTCGCAAAGACCTCACAGAACTTGAAAAACAGAAAAAACTTTATCGCAATCATGGTAAGGCGATGCTTATTGACCCATACATGAGCAATCGTTCTGTCAACGAAAAAGAAAAGCTATTTATCAACGAGAAGCAGGCAATAGCTCGATTGGGTGCAGACATTGTCAATGACAAGGAATCAATTATTATCGCTTCCGGTTCAAGCGTTTCTGCCCTTGCTCGAGAATTGGTTGCAAAAGATCAACTCACCGTTATCAGCGCATCGATGACTGTCTCCGAAATCCTTTGCCAAAACGATAAGTTCGACATTATTCAGCTCGGAGGTTTCTTACGACACAGTTCACTAACAGTAGTTGGCAAATATGCCGAAATGTGTTTGGCTGACTTCGCTTGCAGCAAATTGTTTATGGGTGTAGATGGTATTGATGTTGATTTCGGACTTACAACAACAAATTTGATGGAAGCTCAATTAAATCGCGTCATGATGAAAGCCGCTGCCAAAACAATCATATTAGCCGACTCATCAAAATTTGGTAAACGAGGATTCAGTCGAATATGTAATATTGAAGATGTAGATCATATCATAACAGATGAGAACATACCCGACAAATATGCCAAACACATTATTGAATCAGGTGTCCAATTAACCATTGCTCCTACAAAAGATTTAAAAAATTTATAAGTTGAAATAATATGTACCGGTGCTCAATACAACATAAAATTTAAAGGCTGTTCCTTTTATATCCATATCAGTATTGACTGCCGGAACATTTAGATTTCTTTCCCACTCATCTGTCCATGGATTCCAAGCGGACAACACTATTGTTTTATACAATATACCATTACTGCTATAAGCGACTCTCATAGCAATTGTTCGCCACACCCCCATCGCATCATAGCCACAAGCCACGGTTACAACCTCTCCCTTATTAAGATTTTTATTAGTGTTTGTTTCATTCATGCTTACCCATCCTTGATTCCATGGATAATCACTCTTGAAATATTCCGTAGGAAACTGATTGGATTCATTATCTATCGTGTCATTTTCATAGGCATAAGCGTGACTATTATCTATTTCTTTCGATATCGCAAATCCGTTAAGAAACAGCAATCCAAATAGTACAGCAATTAACAACAATGTCCTTTTCATAAGCACATAATAAAAAAGTTGTAGGACTAAATTTCCTTTAATCCTACAACAATCCAAATTAAATAGTGTTTACTTTCTTATCTGCTTTTCAATTTCAGGCTTAACGCTTCTTATCAAAGAAAAGAATGCTGAATCAAAAGCTTCCACCAATTCCGGTCTTTCTTCGATCAGATATTTGCTTTGTTTCGCTTTTGCTTCAAGCAGAAGATATTGCAACTGTGTACTATCCTCAATTTCAGCATTAATCAATATCTTGGCTGCATTACGTCCTTCGTTGATTGCATTTTCGATTTCTTGATTTTCAGCAGCGTTTCTTTTATCACCACAGCCTACAATCACACCGAAAGCACAAAAAACGGCTAATAGCATTCTACTATTTATCTTCATAATTACAAATGTCTTTCCGGATAAAGATCATCCCACCATCTTGAGTCATCTTGCAACCATTTTGCAAACCAAGCCATGATAGTATTGTGCCACGGGAGACGCTTAGTATAGTTGACAATCACATGGTCTTCTCCGTCAACTGTTATCAACTCTACATCCTTACCTAAAATTTTTAAAGCATTAAACAGCTGAATACTTTCACCGACAGGAACATTTGTGTCATGCGTACCATGAAGAAGAAGCAACGGAGTATTAATCTTATCGGCATTGAATAATGAGCCTTGCTCTGTGAAGAGTTCTGGATGAGTCCAAGGATAAGAATCTGCTGCTGCCACACTATTATAACTGTAACCCCAATAACCTTCGCCCCAATAACTTGTGACATTTGAAATTCCGGCATGCGACACTGCTGCTGCAAAAATATCAGTCTTTGTTTGTAAATACTGAGTCATGAAGCCACCGTACGATGCACCAATACATCCGATTTTATCAGCGTTAATGAATGAATGTTCTGCACATAGCTGTTTCACGCCTTCAATAATATCGTCGGCTGTGCGCTTACCCCATGCATTAACATGACGAGCCGAAAATTCTTGACCATAACCTGTTGTTCCACTTGGATTTATCACATAAACAACATAGTCTCGCGAAGCAAACATCTGTGGAGTATAAGGGTGACGAATTGAGCGTTCTGATGGATTTGTTCCGCCATAATAGTAAACAATCAACGGATATTTTTTTGCAGGATCAAAATCAGGTGGATAGCAAATCACACCATCTATGACTGTACCATCCGACGCTGTGAATGTCCATGATTCATCTTTGGCAAGATTGATTTTGTCAAGCGTTTTCTTAAACGGATCGGCAAGCAATTTATTGCTACGTTTTTTGACATCATATAAATAAGCCACACCGGCATGATCGTAACCTTCTCCGATATATGCTATCTGCGATGGTTTCTCTTTGCTTACGCTGAACGTTGACACATAATCAACTTCTATAGGAAGACGATCATATTTTTCCGTCTTTGGGTCATATACAAATATTCTTGAATAGAAACCTTCTTCTCCACGGAAATAAATTTTGCCATCACCTTTTGCCCAATGAATAAAGCCGTCGATATTCGGGTCAAAATCAAGACTAATAGCTTTGACATCTTTTGTCGAAAGGTCCATTATGTAGGCCTGATTATCATAATCATTCGGTATCGGATGACTGCCACAATTTTTACCGAGGTTATCAAATGCCGCAGCACTGCCGATAATCAACAATTTTTCACCATCAGGAGAATAATATGCCTGGCTGATAAAACCTGTATCTGTCGCTATTGTGTCAACAGCAAGAGTATTTAAATTGATTTCATACAACGATATTGAAGTAAACGGACGCTTTGTCGGAGTGTCTTGATAAGTCATATAGACAAGGCGCTTGCCATCAGGGGCAATATCCGAGATGTATGTACTATGATTACCAAATGTCAAACGCTCTGAAAGACCTGTCGCCAAATCATATTTTACAATAAACATTCTTTTACGATTGCCTGGTATTCTATCATCAGGATTTACGTATCTGCGCATCGGGCCTTCTTCTTTGACTCCTTCATCTACATCATAATAAAACAAGGCTGTTTCATCAGGACTCCATATGAAGTCTTTTTCAGGAACATTTCTCGCAACTACTTCTTCGACACCTGTTTTAACGTCTTTCACTATCAAATCAAGACCGAAGTCAGAATTGACAGTGTAATACAAACGACTACCCTTTGGCATCCATTGCATTTTAGGATCTACATTACTATCTATAACCTTGCCCGTTTTGAGATCGGTCAATGTTGCATACACACGACTGCGATCCATCGAGAAGTTATTGCGAAAAACTGTCATCAGATAATTGCCGTCTGCCGACACACTGACCGCAGATGCTTTCTCTCCGAATGCAATATCACGCATAGCAAACCGACGAAGCATATCCTTGCCGAAACGTAAAACGACATCCTCATAACCGGAGCTTGGTTCAAACACAACTTTTAATGTTGGTTCTGCTTTATCTTCTGCATCTGAAAGCAGCTTAATAGTAAGTATATAGTCTATTTCCGGTTCAAGACGAAGATCTACTTTCGCACAACTTTCTGCCGAAATGCTGTCTTGTGCACTGCTTTTTGTAAAAATTGATTTACCATCCAAAATAACTTCAAACCTCGCTGTCGATTCAACATTTAATTTCCCTTTCAAGAATTTTTCGGCTCTGATTTGAGTCTGCAACATGTGAATCGCTGCATTTTTTCCCGGACGTTTCAATGACACCACGCCGGCAGTATCTGCAATTGCTTCAAACGAATCGTCGAAATTTACGACTATCGATGATTTTAACAAATTAGCAACATCGAATTTCGATCCGTCGGGAGCTATTGTATCATTCATGACAGGACGCCTCACTTCAATAGCTTGCTTTTGACTGAAATCTGTCAATACAACGTTAGCTACAGCCGACCCCGCCGACATAGCTAAACAGCTAAGAAATATTACCTTTTTAATATCCATAATATCTGTATTTTTTATTTCTAATTGCAAATTTACACAAAATTTAAATATAAGACAAAAAGAATTGTCGTTTACTGCCAATTTATTATTCAATCAGCATCATACGACATCACTACATCGATTCTAAAATATAGAAAGCGCAACAATTATCCGGAGACAATCGCTGCGCTTCTTCGTTATGGCTTAAATTTGATTTCTTTAAATTTCACGCCTATTTATTCGAATCAACGACTATATATGATTGATACATATGCCTTTCAAATACCACTGATACAAACGATGTACACCCTCATCGATTTCTATTTTGTGTCGCCAACCGAGAGCATGAAGTTTGCTGACATCGGTCAACTTACGCATCGTGCCATCAGGCTTTGTGCTATCCCAGTGCAATTCTCCTTTAAAACCAATTTCATTGACAATCATCTCTGCAACCTCACGAATACTGACTTCCTTGCCTGTACCTACATTTATATGACAATTGCGAATTTCTTTACTATCGGTATCGTATGTGTCTTTAAAATCCACATTGAGCAAAACGTGAACGCTTGCATCTGCCATTTCTTCACTCCAAAGAAACTCTCTCATCGGAGCACCTGTCCCCCAAAGGGTTACTTTTTCTGCACTGATGCCATATTTTGCCAAAATGTCGGTAATTTCTTTCTCTGAAGCATTACCGTCAACACCTTCGACAGGACGCAAATTCAAATCTTTGCGCACAGCCTGCCAATCTTCTTCGTTAAGACATTTTGCAAGATGTATTTTTCTTATCATAGCCGGAAGCACATGAGAATTTTCAAGATGAAAATTATCGTTTGGACCATATAGGTTTGTCGGCATCACAGCGATATAATTTGTTCCGTATTGCAAATTAAAGCTTTCGCACATCTTCAATCCTGCAATTTTTGCTATGGCATACGGTTCATTGGTGTATTCCAACGGAGAAGTAAGCAATACATCTTCGGTCATCGGCTGAGGAGCTTCTCGTGGATAAATACATGTACTACCGAGAAACAACAATCTTTTGACACCATGTTTCCATGCTTCTCCTATTACATTTTGCTGAATCTGAAGATTTTCGTAGATAAAATCAGCTCTATAACGTAGGTTAGCCATTATCCCTCCGACATGGGCTGCTGCTAAAATAACAGCATTCGGCTGCTCTTCATCGAAAAAACGTTTGACTGCGACAGCGTCAAGCAAATCAAGTTCTTTATGAGTACGTCCGACAAGGTTAACATAACCTCTCGACAACAGATTATTCCATATCGCAGAGCCCACCAAACCACGATGTCCGGCTACATAAATTTTACTATTTTTATCCAGCATCTCAGTCTTGCGATTTATTATGCAGTTTGCGTGCAAATTTCATATCATGTTCGACCATGAGTCTCACCAACTCTTCAAAAGGCGTTTTTGTCGGATTCCAACTGAGGAGTGTTTTTGCTTTTGTCGGGTCACCAAGAAGTTGCTCCACCTCACAAGGTCGGAAAAATTTAGGATCGACTTCGACGAGAGTTCTTCCTGTCGCGACATCGATGCCCTTTTCATCGACACCTTTTCCCTCCCAACGAAGTTCAATACCGGCATAACGGAAAGCGAGCGTACAAAATTCGCGCACTGTGTGCATTTCTCCGGTTGCGATTACGAAATCTTCCGGTGTCGGATGCTGAAGGATGAGCCACATACATTCCACATAATCCTTTGCATACCCCCAATCACGAAGAGCATCCATATTACCAAGATATAATTTATCTTGATAGCCTTGAGCTATTCTTGCAGCAGCAAGAGTGATTTTGCGTGTCACGAATGTTTCGCCACGACGTTCGCTTTCATGATTGAAAAGAATACCATTGACAGCAAACATGCCATAGCTTTCGCGATAGTTCTTAGTAATCCAAAAGCCATATTGTTTAGCCACGCCGTATGGCGAACGCGGATAAAATGGTGTCGTTTCCTTTTGTGGAACTTCCTGCACCTTGCCAAACAATTCCGAAGTCGAAGCCTGATAAATCTTTGTTTTATGCTCCATTCCGAGAATTCTGACAGCTTCGAGCAAGCGAAGCGTTCCGACAGCATCGGTGTCGGCAGTATATTCCGGGACGTCAAAACTGACCTTCACATGGCTTTGAGCAGCGAGGTTATAGATTTCATCAGGTTGCACTTGCTGAATGATTCTTATCAAGGAGCTTGAATCTGTCATATCTCCCCAATGAAGATTTATCAAGCGTTTGTTTTTCATATCTCTAACCCACTCATCGAGATACAGATGCTCGATTCGTGCAGTATTAAATGACGATGAACGACGCATTATACCATGCACCTCATATCCTTTTTCGATTAGAAATTCTGCGAGATACGATCCGTCTTGACCTGTGATACCTGTGATTAATGCTACTTTAGCCATAGGAAATTATGATTTACATATAAATAAAAAAGAGGACAAACAATCGGTGCCCCGATAAGTTAGTCCTCTTTCGTTTGGTGCGCACGAAGGGACTCGAACCCCCACGTCGTCAGACACTAGATCCTAAGTCTAGCGCGGCTACCAATTACGCCACGTGCGCTTTTGCGAGTGCAAAGTTACGACCATTTTCCGAATTGTGCAAATTTTTTCGCTAAAAAATCAAAAAAAATATCCAAGCTGCACATCCACACATTTTTTACCTCTTTCCCTTTAAAACCAAACAGCAGAGACCATACCTTTCTAATGTTCTGACTATCAGCCAACAGATAAAAAAATCACAAAATAATTGAAGAAAAATTTGGTGGAATGAAAAATAGTTACTAACTTTGCACTCGCAATTCGGAAACGAATAGTACAATGCTTCAGTAGCTCAGTTGGTTAGAGCACCTGACTGTTAATCAGGGGGTCGTTGGTTCAAGCCCATCCTGAAGCGCCAAGAGGAACGATGAAAATCGCTCCTCTTATTTGTTTTATAAGCCCGACTCTTTTAAGAGAATTTATACTTCTGTCTGAAACTCATATGACACACATATATAATATGTCGAAATTAATACCTAATGAAATAGCCGAGCTTCTCGACAACGAAGCAAAGCGCATCAACAGCGAATCATTCATCTCTGCCGACCCGGTACAATTTCCCCGTCGTTTCTCCAAACTGCAAGACATCGAGATTGTCGCACTCCTATCGGCCATAATTGCGTGGGGAAAGCGCTCAATGATTTGTCGCAATGTCGAACGAATGTTGTCCCTGATGGACTATGACCCATACAATTATATCATGGATCAAGGTTATGAAGAACTCGACTCGCAGATGAATCTGCATCGCACCTTCTTTGCTTCTCATTTTCAATATTTCCTCAGAGGGATGCGTCAAATCTACAAGCGCCACTCGTCGCTGGATGAATTTGCTGCTACACACAATGCCGGACAAAGCGAAACTCCCTCGTGGCATCTTGTCGCAGCGATGCAGAAAGTAATGAGTGAAATCAACGACGGCGCCACATGCTCTCAATGTTTGCCTACGAATCTTGACAAAACAGCATTAAAGCGCATCAACATGGCATTGCGGTGGCTTGTCAGAGACGATGGCATTGTCGATATGGGCGTATGGAAAAGTATCGACAAATCGAAGTTATACATTCCGCTTGATGTGCATGTCGGAAACACAGCGCGCGATTTGGGCTTGATCAGTCGCAAAGCCAACGACCGAAAAACAGTCATTGAGCTGACTTACATGCTACGCACATTGCGCCCCGACGATCCCGTCATCTACGACTATGCCCTATTTGGCATCGGGGTCGGCGTCTGAACATGCATTGTATTTTGAGAAATGACGGTATTTTTGTAATTTTGCACCATGAATATATTGACGGCGATAATAGAATTTCCTTTACGACAACCGGTAGCTATATTTCTGCTGGTCCTTATCATCATTTTATTTACGCCTCTTTTGCTTCGCCGCTTGAAGATCCCACACATCATCGGCATGATAGTGGCAGGCATGATAGTCGGTCCTTACGGCTTCAATATTCTTGAGCGCGACGCAAGTTTTCAGATTTTCGGTCAAGTCGGCATCCTATATTTGATGTTCTTGGCAGGGGTCGAAATCGACATGTTCAATCTGAAACAAAACCTGCGAAAAGGCATATTATTTGGGCTTATTTCGTTTGCTTTGCCAATGGTAGGGGGATTATTGCTTACACACTATGTACTTGGTACATCCTGGCTTACAAGCACATTAATAGCCTCCATGTATGCCTCCCACACGCTGATTTCATATCCTATAGCCACACGCTTTGGATTGACTAATTCGCGTTCTACTGTGATTTCCATTTGTGGTACGATAGTGGCTGTGTTGTTGGCATTGGTTGTTCTGGCTGAGGTTGTCGCCGTAAAAGAACATGGCAGCTTTCAATGGTTCAGAATATTGAAATTAATAGGGTTGCTGATTGTCTATTGCGCCGCATTATATTATCTGATGCCGATCGCCACACGTCGCTTCTTCAAAAGCGTAAGCGAGCCGGTCACACAATTCATCTACGTCATGGCGATGATGCTATTGGCGTCCTTGTTGGCACAACTCATCGGGCTTGAAGCCATTCTTGGAGCCTTCCTTGCCGGACTTGTTCTCAACCGTTACATTCCACAACGCTCGGCGCTGATGAGCCGCATAGAATTTGTCGGCAACGCCGTATTTATCCCCTATTTCTTGATAGGTGTCGGCATGCTGATCAACGTCAGTGTGATTGTTAAAGGATGGAATGTGGCATGGGTTGCACTCAATATGATAGTAGTATCGTTGGCTTGCAAATGGATTGCCGTCTATATTGCTCAACGACTTTTCGACATGAGCAAAGTGGAACGACTTCTGATGTTCGGTCTGACTTCGGGCAAGGCTGCAGCCACAATTGCCGCAACAATGGTCGGCTATCAATACGGATTGATTTCTGAAGACATCATGAACGGCGCCGTGCTGATGATTTTGGCTTGTTGCGCCATAGCTTCAATAGCGACAGAACGTGCCGCAATAAATATGCGCATGAACCTTGCCGAAGAAAAGCTCAAACAAGAAAAAGGAGCCAAACGAAGCGACGCCCGACAACTTGTCGCTGTGGCAAACCCAATGACAGCAGAAGGCATCATGAAAATTGCCATCTACATGCGCCACCCTAAAAACAATCTCCCGATAACGGCTCTATACATCAGAAACAACGACGACCCGGCAAACATCTCAATGGGGAAAAGTGCTTTGCAGACTGCCGTCAAGGTGGCTTCGGCTGTCGATATAAAGGTGAACGACGTCGAAAGATACGACATCAACATTGCGACAGGACTTGTCAATGTCTTAAAAGAAAAAGACTCTACCGACATCATCATCGGGTTGCACCGAAAGTCAAACATCGTCGATTCATTCTATGGCTCTATGATCGAGCAATTGCTTCGCACCACCAACAAGTCAATTATCATGAGCCGTTGCTTCATTCCGGTCAACACCGTTACACGTATCGTGGTCGTTGTGCCGCCGAAAGCAGAGTTCGAAACCGGTTTTCGCCAATGGGTTATACGCATAGGCAATCTCGCGACACAAGTCGGCTGCAAGGCGATTTTCATCGCCTACAAAGAGACAATACCATACATACAAGGTGTCCTACAGGCTGAAAAATACAACATCAGCCACGAATATCGCGAAATGGAAAGTTGGGACGATTTCATAATGCTCTCTAATCGTATTCACGACGACGACTTGCTTGTGGTCATTGGTGCTCGACGAACATCCATCTCGTTCTCGTCCGACATGGAAGTAATGCCGACATTCCTCGGTCGCTATTTTGCAAACCACAACATAATGATTATCTACCCTGAGCAATTTGGTGCTGAAGCTGAAATGCCGACTCCGATCGACCCTCTATCAACAGCTATCACTTCCAACCCGTCGCCATTGCTGCTCTCTTTCAATCGCTGGCGGGCACAACTATCCGACTATCGGAAACACATCTCGTCGCGTCGCAATCGCCACAAAATAGACATCTAAAATCCTTCCGGCTCACCACAAAGTCGCGCTTTTTTACTAACATCAAACAAATTTGCCTATAGCTGATTATACCGCAAATTATGCAGATTATAATTTGCCATACATACACTTTTACCCTCATTTTTGTGAGGGAAATAACTTATTTACATCGAAATAATCATAAATGAACAAAGGGAAAGCATTTAATATCGCAACACTGCATTGCTCTGTATTAACATATTTCACAAGCTGATTAGAATATATCTTATCTTGTTGAATGTCTGTCTTAGTATTGGGATATGAGTTGACGCCATTGCAAATAAAATTAGCCTTATAAACATTCATATTAATGAGATGTTTCCAATTTTTCATTGCAGCATTCATTCGAGCTATTCGCTTTTCCACGGATTCATTAGAATTATATGCAAGCAAGATATAATCCAATGATTTATAGAAAGAAAACTCATGAGCAATACTTTTGAATTGTTTGCAATCACTACGGGCAATAGTATAATCTACAAATTGAGCATCGGGTAATTCCTTATGATATTTAATCGACTCAATCATTGGGTAGTTTATATATAACTTTCCGTTGGCTGTCTCATCATTGAAATATGCTAACATTTCATTTAGATGCTGATTGTTTTCTTCCAACGATAGTCTTGATTCATGAAAATCATAATCGAAGAATAAGAATATCTCAGAAATATCAGATTCTATGATACCGGCAAGGGTGCTATCTCCATTTTTTTGAAGAATAGTATTCAGAATTGATATAGTACTTCCGGAGGACTCGATATTCTCGTCTTCAAACACATCAAGTTCCACAAGGTGAGAATAAAGAGAATAGATATTGCTGTTATAAGTGCATATGAATTGCTCCGTTCTCTTGGGGAAGAACAGTTCCTTTAGAGCCTCAAATAATTTTGGTTCACTCTTTCTACCTTCAAAGACGAATAATATCATAATTGAAAAGCCTTACCTCTGAACAATTTTTCAATATTATGACCAAAACGCAAATCCTTGTCTGTGCAATCACATAGTGGTTTGATTTTGTTGCCATTAATTAAGAAATTGCAATCCGGACGCAACAAATCATTTGTCATCAGATAGGTGTTATGAGAAGATAAGAATATCTGGCTATCAATCTCAAACATATATTTGCATAACTTAAACGCAAGGTCGAAATGATAAAACGCATCAAACTCATCAATAAACACGAATTTCGCATCTTTCATTCGTTTCAGCCAAAAGAATAATAATTCCAATGATCTTGTACCGGTTGAGGCAGTTGTGTTAAATAACACTTCCGAACTTCCCACTTTATACCACAACTGTTTATCCCCCTTTTGCGGTGGCACAAAATCAAATTTCTGTCCACTGATATTATCCAAAAACTCAGAAAACTCTTGTACTAAATCATTCGCGATGAAGTATTCTTCGATATTGCCACTATCTTGTGTTTCGATACCAATAAATTCTTTGACATCAACACATCTGAACCATAACATCTTATTCGCAAATTCTTGCATTTTTACAAGATAATTATCTGCTCCCAATGGATAATACATTAAGAGGAAATTGACAACTGAGATATTGTTGGCACTATTCTTGAGATTTTCAGTGATTATTTCATCGTTGGGGAAATATTTTGTTGCGAGAGTAAACGAATTATTTTCTCTATTGAAAATCTTTTCGCCATCAACAACAAGTTTCTCGTTGACAAACACCCCTTTTTCTTTTTTGGAATATGTATATTCTACTATTTGCGAACCAAATTTGAAAGTATATTCAAAAGTGACAGGTTCATTTACTGCACCTGCGTAAATGAAATTATCGTAGTAATCCCTTTTTTTGGCTTTCAATGGAGCCAAATGGTATTCAATATCGAATATAGCCAATCCGATATTTGTCTTTCCGGAGCCATTTGGTCCATAGATAATACCATTTTTCACTATGCCATCTTTTATGACATACTTGTTAAACTCATAATTACTTGGGTTTGACAAGTCTAACTCTATACGATTTGCAAATCCTCGATAGTTGGTTACAGCAAATTTAGTCAACATAGTTTTCCTCCTTATTAGTTAGTTTTTCGGCACAAAGATAATAATATTTTTTCATCCGTAAAAAAATTACGGCAATATGGCGTAAAAGTTTTACGACATATTTGTATAACGAATGATATTGCGAAAGAATTCTCACGATTTCAATTTAAAACAAGTTAAAAAATGCGCTATAATTTGCCAAATCTCATATTTTTTACACGATTTGGCTGATTATATGAATTTTTCTGACGATGGTGACGACTTACGGGGTGCAACAAAACTCTCACTCGGGCATCGTCCAAAGCGAAATAGCCTTAGACGATTTGTTCTCATAACCCCACCGTCCGATTTGCCTGTATAGTTGACGTATGCTCCAATCGGGGTTTGTCACTCCATTCATTTAGGGAAATTAGAGGCTTTAGAGACTTTAGAGAAATTACGGATGCTATAGCACAACCGACATTTGAGGCTGCTGTGGTCTTTCACTCATGAGAATAGCCGGGCGCAAATAGAAATGGGGCAATATGCTTAGATGCACACTGCCCCACCAACTTAATAATTTAGCATTAATATATTTTATAAATTATAGGATTTGCACGACCTTGAACCTTTATGTGAGCAACCGATTTCCCAACATACGAATTTCTTATTGAAGAAGGAGCGGGCACACCATCAAATTCATATCGAGTATATGTCTTTCCTGCATTTTTACATTCCGGACCATATACACAAGTTACCGGCAACCATTTATTTACCTCAAACGCCTCAACTATCAGTCCTCTATACTCTGCAAGCACATATTTTATTTTACAAAGCTTGTTTTTATCAATTCTCCAACATGAACGTGTTGCATCATAAATAGAAACACCACTATGATATGTTTTATTTATATTGATAATAACACAATCATTTGACATCGAAGTCAATTGCTGTGCTGAATAAAGATTCTTAATCTCATCAATTTTCATCATACCGAACATATCAGTATGGTGACCATTCATTTGATTAGTCAAATTCAATCCACAGAATTTTAGCACATCTATCAGGGAAGCTTCAAGCATAAATGCCTCTGATTCTGTCAATTTATGACGGACTATTCTATAATCTAATTTATTCGGGTATAGTTTTCTTATCAAATCACACTTTTCTGTAGATACATGTGGATTTTTCATTGCAAAGTCAACATGGTCAAAGATACGATTTCCTTTACCCTTACCAACATAAAACGGCTTATTTGTCGTTTTGTCTATAAGCATATAGACATAATAGCCCAAATTATTGATTGTATTTTGATCAAACATCTTAATAGTTATTCTCCTTTAACAATTTTCTTAAACACAAAACCCCCAAATGTTTTATCGGTATATTCAGTCACACCATCTTCCCAAAAATTAGGTGAACTTGTCTGAACACTATACGTGCGTGTATTGTAACTATCATATTCTACATCATCCAACACCTTTTGGTCTGGATCTAAGACCAATGTCACAGGAAGCGACACTGTATAATCATAATTATAAAATTGCACCAGCTCCAATGGATTAGCATATATCATGGTAAAATCATCTGTATCTTTAAATCTACTCCATCCAGCTCTTGTTCCTTCACAATAGTATGTATCTATCATTCCATTTCCAACCAAATAATCTGGAATACTGGACATAGGTCCAGTATATGTATCTATAAGATAATAGCGATCTACAATTTTAGATTCAGTATCTAACTTCTTCAACTCAGAAAATGTCTGACCAATAAAAGAGTCTATACCATAGGCAGTTAGCGTCGTAATTTGAGGGTTTTCATATAGAAAATTAGCTGCTTCGAGATAGTTATACTTTGTAATAGCAACGACACCATTCTCTGCTATGACATCATCCCATCCTGTAGCTCCACTATACGTAGGCAACATCTCAAAAGAATCTCCTTCTGACCAATCTTCAACACTCACATTACTCATCGAGACCGTCATTTTCCCATTTAATTTAAGATTTAATATATAATGCTTTCCGGCTACTAATGAGCGAAGGTCTTGATTAGCTTTTACTTCATAATCCATTCCATTAAATGAGAAACTCAAAAACGTATCATCATCCGAATAAAAAGCTGGGCAGATGATAGCCGTAAAAATATGTTTGCCTTTAGTTGAATCGACAGAAATCAATGGAGAAATTCCCCATAATACAGAGTCTTGATCTGAATCTAAACCACCTACCGGCTTTAAATTATCTAACAAATCCAACCATGTCGTAACAGAACCACCAAGATTTGTCCAAGAATACATTTTAGCATTTTGAGGCACAATTTTAGCTACATTCATGCTTGACATATTGCTGCTATATTCAGAAATGACAACAGTGACTTTTGTCAATAGGTGTCGGAAATTAAGATTTATTGAATTATCAGCTGGACGTGTAACTCCCGAGCTATGGGCTGTCATCCAGTCTGCCTTACGTAATTTCTCTACGCTACTTTGATCTGATGGGATAAAGAATGAGTCGGTAGTTGTTCGTTTGTCTCCATTATCAACAATCGCATTTATTTTCACATCTTTATCTTTATGCCACTTAAGTCCCGCATCAGTAGCAGGGACAAACGATGTCAATCCTCCGGCATCTGATTGTGCAACGTATGGATAGAACTGACCTCCGTCCATGCTAACTTTAATTATATCTCCCGGAAGGAATTTATCACCTTCTGCTTCTGTATTAGCGCGTGTCTGCGTAGAATTAATTTGAGCAAACACCCTTACGTCATCATTTGTGTATTGTGGTTCATCTTCTTGCGAACATGATATTGCGCCAAAGCTCAAACAGCCGACAATCCATATATATTTTAAAACTTTCATAATATTCACTTTTTATATTAATTATTTAATACTGACATATTCTCAATCCTCTTCTGTTTCAAGAGTATTAGAACCCTCCACGACGTCCCAAGCACTAATGGTAATGTCGGACAATTCTGCATATTCTCCTCCATATATTACATTAAATGTATATATCTTGTTGGACTCTAATTTAGTCAACACCCCTGTTAAATCAATATCATGGCTTAAATTAATAGTAACACAAGGGTAGCCATACAGATGTTCCCATGGGAAAGAGTACGTTTCAAATGTCGCATAAGCACCATCTTGGGGTTCTACTTTTTTAATTTCTCCCAAACTAAAATCTTCACCATCCCAATTAGGTTCTTGACCGGGTTCAATAGTTAAATATGAACGACGATTTCCAAAACTACAACGTACAGATGTAATGTCTGGTTTATAATTAAATTTATCATAGATATTCACTCTTACTTTAGCCTGAGCATGTTTAAACTTGACATCCAAGCCACTTTTACTTGTTGTGCCATAGGCATACAACAAATCGACGTTGTCATCATTAGTAGGATTAATAAAAAACTGGATTTTGCAATTTTCTTTATCTATTTCTTTATAAGGTTTATACGGATAAATCGCAGTCCATTCAGCAGTACCACCGCCCCATGGAAACGGTGTTTTTGGAGTCCATGAGCTACCATCACATGTGTACTTAATATAATTACCGCTATACTTCGGATTCGTATTTGACGACTTAATAAACAGACAAAGAGAATCATTTGCACTTGTCGGCAAGAAGTTGTCTGAAGCATCGTAGCGAGTTTGGAGTTCACCGACTCCGACGCGGTCGATAGTTACATACTGTTGGATTTCCGGGCGAGGTTCATCACTGTTGCAACTCGCCATCAACATTGGTATTGCCACCACCGGCAATATCCACTTGAAAGATATTCTTTTCATATTCGTTATTTATATGATTAATATTTAAGGGAAACTTATATTAATTTCCAAATTTAATTAGCGTTTATATATTTTCTAATCTCAGGTTATTATGCGATAGCGAAGAATCCAATCGTTAGGACTCTTCGCTATTGGATTTTAATTATTTTTTTGTATGTGATACCGCAGAACTCAAAATTTGACTTTTCAGTTTCTCCTGACGCCCAGAAATTCTCATCAGTTGGACGATAAATGTACAGATCATCATAGACTGATGAAATATAAGGAGATATATAGGACTTTATCACTTCTTCTAATGCCATTTTCTTTTGATTAGCACTCAAATACAACGTCATTTCCGACTTGCTGTTATTAGGAATTGTCTCAATAGGATAACTTGGATCATATTTAAGAAAGCAAGTATAATCTGTAATCAAAGAGGATACATACTCCAATGGTTTTAATGCTTTTATAGTACTGGTCACCGGATGATAATTGTATTGATATTCATCAACATATCCTCCACACATTAACGACAACGTAGTAGCATCTGGGAATGTCATAATTTTAGAACTTAAATAATTATTTGCATATATAATTTTTTCAACATCCTCCATAACAACATTATAGTCTTCTACAAATGAAATGTATAAACCACCGTAATTAATATTAAAACAATAAGTTTTTGGGCATCCTTTAATCGTTACATCTGTTATACCAGAAGGCATATTAGTATATATACCATTCGTAATATCGCCATAGCTGTCACACTGGATTATCGCATGAGTAGGATCATTCGGATCTACTGTCAGTGTACACTCTTGATAAGGGGTAGAAAGATTGCCTCCAATATTGTTAACCACATCTCCTTGCTCCCAATCGAGAACGCTTACGCTACCAATACTAACCTCTTCCACTCCCTCTACTGTAAGATTGAAGCAATAATTCTTTCCTGCTTTCAAATAGTCTGCCTTACAAAGATCAGAATTAGCCATCACTTTATATGTTCTACCGTTGAGAGAGAACGACATGAATATATCTCCCGACTTATAAGCTTGTGGGGCTACAAGCGCCACAAACGAATGTTTGCCGGCTGAATTATCCACTACCACATAAGGAGCAATAGCGTGCAATCCATATTCGGCACCATTACCGGCAATTTTAGCTGCCGAATTAAGCACCACATCTGTCGGAGTATAGCTTGCCACATTAGCACCTGCCATGCTACCGGTGTATTCGTTGATAGTCATTGTCACCTTAGCCAATTGGTGTTTGAAATTAATTGCCAATGTCGCATCATTCGGACGGACAACATTCAAAGCCTCAGCCTTCAACCAATCGGCAGAACGAATTCCATCCACAGTGCTTTGGTCTGACGGGATTTCGAACGATTCGTATGATGCTGATGCCGGGCTGTAGGCTTGAAAACTATTCTTTACACTTGGTTGCCAAGTCACTGCATCTTCTCCTTCCGGAGTAAATGAGTTGTTACCATCTGTTGTGACATAAGTAGCAGTCGTATTATTGGTGATATTTGTCAAGACGATTTTGTCTCCTGCAGAAAAACTTCCGCCATTACCCTCTGCATTTGCTCTCGTCTGCATTCCGGATACTGTGGCTGACACTTTAACATTATTGTCATTTTCCACTTGAGGCATATCATCATTGTTACAAGAAGATGCCATCAACATTGCAACAATTAATCCTCCGATATATTTATTTGATTTCATATTAGATTTTATTTATAGTTGTTTATTAATTATTGCTGATTTTCATTCAGTCACAAAATTTCCGGCATTTTCTTCATCATCCCATTGAGAGATAGTGATATTTTTCAATTCTGCCTTTGAATCTCCTACTACGACATCGTATTCATAAATCTTTCCTACTTCAAAAGTCTGAGTATTGTCAAATCTCACTACATACTCTTCTGATTGTGATAAATAAATTTTAAGCAACAATCCATCAACACTTTGTGGTATAACCAATGTTTCACAGCTATAATATTCTCCTGTCACATCAGCCGTAAAAGATTGTTCGTCAGTCATATGATTGTCAAAATTATATTTTAAACCATCTGTTACACTCACAGAGCAATCTGCTGTTGTATAAAGATTGAAAAATTTTGACGAGATATTACTACCTGCATTAGATGATAAGATGTTGGTATTAATCCTGACTTTTGCCATGGCATGCGTAAACTTCAAATCGAGCGATGCATCTGTCGCAGTGCCTTGTGCCACCAACAAATCATTCCACTTTGATTTATCATACCCCTGCATAAAATAACCATTCAATATAAATTTATTGTCATCTATAAAATCTTGAAAACCGAACTCTGATTCCCCGGAGTAAATTTCTTTATCCGCACATAATGCAATATATTTCGCAGAGCCACCACCCCACAACAGCGGAGTTTCCGACGACCATTTAGACCCGTCACAACGCCATATCATATTTGATGCATTGTAGCGTGCATCATCTTTGCCTGAATCAAACCACAACTGAATTGCACTTCTGTTTTTCATAAAATTGTCTGTAGCTTCGATTTCGCCACGAGTTTGGAGTTCACCGACGCCGACGCGGTCGATAGTTACATACTGTTGGATTTCCGGGCGAGGTTCATCACTGTTGCAACTCGCCATCAACATTGGCATTGCCACCACCGGCAATATCCATTTGAAAGATAGTCTTTTCATATTCGTTATTTATATGATTAATATTTAAGGGAAACTTATATTAATTTCCAAATTTAATTAGCGTTTATATATTTTCTAATCTCAGGTTATTATGCGATAGCGAAGAATCCAATCGTTAGGACTCTTCGCTATCGGAATTTAATTATTTTACAAAAATTTTCTTCCTACCGACGATATATACGCCTCTATCGAGATTTTTAATCTGTTCGGTAGTGGCATTACGCAACACTAATACACCGGCAAGATTATAAACGTCAGCCGTAGTATTTTCCGACTCGATGACACCGACACCGACAGACGCATCTTCAACTATGTCGGCAAATTTTTTCCAAATATTGGCTTTCTTATAGTCGAGACGCGAACCTACCGGCACATAGACAGTAGCAGAAAAATAATTGAAGCAATCTTCTGATTTAACCACAGGAGGCACCACAGCAGGAGAGATAATCTTGCGCAATGAAGAGCAATTCTCAAACGAACGAGGCTCCAAAGTCGATAATTGACTGCTTAGGCGCACCTCTTCAAGAGATGTGCAATCGCAAAACGTAGCACCATCCATAAATGTAACGGCATCAGGAATGGCAATTGACCTGAGCGACTTGCAATCATAGAACACCCATGCTTCTATCTTGTTGACGCTTTCCGGTATGGTCACTGACTCTAATGCGTGACAATGTTGGAACAACGATGTCTCCAATTCTTTCAATCCATAAGGAAGAACCACCGATTTGAGTTTACTACAACTATCGAACGCGCCTGCAGCAATTTTAGTAACAGAAGAAGGAATGTTAATCTTAGTCAACGAATTACAACTATAGAACGCACTTATTCCGATTTTCTTTACCGTATTAGGTATAAAGATAGATGTCATATCTACACATTTACTAAATGCCTTTTGTCCGATTGATGTAACAGTGTATGTAACACCATCTATCTCTACTGTTTCAGGGATCACGATATCCCCACTATAATAGCCAGAAGATGCACTTGTTACTTCGACTGTTGTTTTTGATATCTTAATATATGTAAGGTCGGAAGGCTCAAGAGGTTCGTTAGGTTTTTCTTCCACCATTTCCACAATGCTGAAATTTTTCCATACAGCAGCCGAAGCGTAAGAATTATAAGAGCCTTCTTGAACATAGATAGTCGGCTTGTAGTTATCAAAAGCTACAGAATTGAGCTTTGGAGCTTTAGTCGGCATGCAGTAAACCTCCGCCAATTTTGAACATCCTGAGAAGCAATATTCAGCGATATTATTTACCGATTTGCCGATAGTCACTTTCTGAAGATTAGGACAATCCCAGAACACACCGCGAGGCATCGATGAGATATTGTCGTTGAGTGTTGCTTCTTTCAAAGCGGAGCAAAGACCAAAGACGTCTTTAGAGAGCTCAGTCACACAGTTAGGAAGAACAATCGATGTGATGCTCTTACATCCTGCAAAAGCAGCTTCGCCGATAGTAGAAACTGACTCCATCGCCGGAAGTTGCGCTAATTTCGAACAACCCCAGAACGAACTTTCGCCGATAGATTTCACCGATGAAGGGATAGTGACAGAAGTCACATTTTCGCATAGTTTCATAGCATAATTACCGATTGCTTTTACATTATAGTCAACACCACCATAAGAAACGCTTGATGGGATATTTACCGAACCGGAATACTCGTTCTCATAACTCATGTAGGATTCACCTTTAAAAGTCACCTCAACATTCTTGTCTTCAATTACACGATAGAAGATACCATCAACTTCAAAATAATCAGGAAGAAGAGTAGTCTCATAACCCATATAGCCATATACTGCCATATCATAAAAGACAAGGTCGGTAGTCTGACCACGACTACCTCCGTTACCATCGTTGAAGATAATCATCGGTTCGACGATAGTGTGAGGCAACTCTAATTGTATCATCCACATACCATTGTCGGCCTTCTTCATTTGCTTACCGGGCCACTCACCAAGATATTCTGTACCATCATACGAATCCCACACATACGCGAAAGGACGATCATAACGAAGTAGATTATCCCAATAAGACATACAATCCTCTTCTTGAAAATAGGCTGTCCATACAGCCGCATTACTTACCAACGAAGAGAGTAATACAGTTAATAAGAGTAATAGTTTTCTCATAATTTGTATAATTTAAAATATTATTTTAGTTAATGATCGCAAAATTAGCATGATTTAATTGATTTGATATGGTTCATTTTGGTTCATTTCACAACGAAATATAATGATGAACAGGTATATTTTGGTTCATTTTGATTTTATCGACGAGCAAACAACCGATTAGTCAACAAATATTGCTAACTTTGCAACGAGAAGAAAAGTATTAAAGATTAAAATATGACGCCGGATAACATATACGCAGAGCTTATAGAAGCCGTAGAGCAGAAATTTCAACGCAGAGTGACAACTCCTCGCGACTTTGACTTCTTGTCGAATGAAATTCAACGCACCGTGCATGCCAACATCTCAGTATCGACGCTCAAACGTCTGTGGGGCTATGTCAATACCGAGAGCGACTATCGTCCCCGCATGTTTACTCTCGACTCGCTCGCCCTGCTTTTAGGCTATCAGGACTATGCAGCATTTCTTCGACATAAAGATGAAACAGCCTCAAGCGATTTTATCAAAAATTCGCACCTTTTCACTTCGCAATTAATGCCCGGCGACATCATCACCCTCAAATGGCTTCCCGACCGAATTGTGGAGGTCAAATTCTTGGGACAGGACATGTTTGTTGTCACTCAATCGCTCAATTCAAAGCTCGATGTCGGCGACACATTCAGCTGCGGATGTTTTATCAACAATTATCCACTCTATCTCAACCGTCTGCTACATGGCGACATGGCGCCGACAAGCTACATCTGCGGCAAAGAAGGAGGCATCAAATACGAAATCCGTCGCAGCAACGAATCAAATCGGGGGGGTAATTCAACATTCTGATTTTCAAGCGATTAACAAAGCAATATGGACGCTTCAGATTTCATCTCGAAAAATACGCACGAAGGCATCAATGGTTTTGACACCGTCAAGGAAATCGGCAATGGCGGAGGCACTTCGCAATCCTACATCGCCAACACAAACGGCAAAGAGTATTTTCTGAAACGCCTGAAAAACGAATACTTGGTCTCCCCACTCTATCGCAATCTGTATGTCAAAGAATACACCGTCGGCTCAAACATCAAGCACCCCAATATCGTAGCCTACCACGATGTCGTCAATAATGATGACGACTGCTACATTCTGATGGAAAACATCGTCGGCGAGACACTCGACTGTTTCATCAAATCGCATCCCGACTATTTCAAACACAGGGCAAATCTCGACAAGTTTTTCAATCAGCTGCTCAGCGCATTGAAATGCCTGCACGAAAGCCACATTGTCTTCAGCGACCTCAAGCCCGGAAACATAATGATAACACAAGTCAACAACGACTTGAAACTCATCGACCTCGGCTTTTGCTTCACCGACTCGTTCAGCACATCGGCAGGAGCGACCAAAGACTATGCCTCACCCGAACACACGACTGGCGGAAGATTAGACGTCTCAACCGACATCTACGGCATCGGCAAAATCATCGAATATATCGGGAAGAGTTCGACTTATTCGCTACCGAACATCTACTCCAAGATAATGCTTAAGTGCTTGAAAACCAATCAAGCCGACAGAATTCAGACCACCGACGAGATCGCACGACTCATCAATCGTCGCAGCCACAATATCCACAAGACACTGATAGCCGGCATTGTCGGAATAGTCATATATGTCGCATTCAAATCATTGAGCTACAATGAGGAAGTATTATCGTGGTGGGACAGCTTTGAACTGATGCCGGTCAATGTCGAATATGACCTAAACCAAACCCACATCTATTATCGCATCATCGATGACGAAGAGAAAAATTGCATGGTGGTCAGCGCCAGCGAAAACCCCAACATCTACATTCGTCCTGAGGTCAACATCAATGGCGAAACCTATCGCGTCACCAAGATAGCCGACGATGCTTTCAAGAACAAGAAATTCATCAAGTCGGTCTATATACCTGAGAGCATCACCGAAATCGGCAAAGAAGCTTTTATCGGGTGCACCAATCTGACATCCATCGACATTCCGAATTCAGTCAAACATATCGACTACAACGCTTTTCACGGTTGCAACAAGGCGATGTATCTGGATCTGCCGGATTCGATTACGGTGATTTCGATGGGGCTGGCAGCCGGCTGCCAAATCAAGGAAGTCATAATTCCGGAAGGAGTCAAAACCATCGAGCTTGACGCATTCGGCAATTGCGGACGACTGCGTGACGTAATATTGCCAACGACTCTCGAGAAGATAGAACGAGGTGTATTCTGGAATTGCAGTTCGCTAAAAGAAATCGCTATCCCTCAGAATGTCAAAGAGATAGGTTGCTACGTTTTCTTCGGATGCGACAGTCTGACCGACATCTACAACTATGCTATCGAGCCTCAACAGGTCCTACCGATACATCGCAATCCTCAAAAAGTCACGCTGCACGTTCCGGCAGAGTCGGTCGAAGCCTATCGCGATGCCGAGCAATGGGGACAGATGCGTATCGTAGGCGACCTATAGACCCACGCCTCAAATACTAAATAGCTAAGCACAAAGCTCATACCCACAATTTATTTGCAAATAAATTTGTATTTAAAGCAACGATTTGCTATCTTTGTAGCCCAATAAGAAAACAAATGGCGCAAGCGAAAGCAATACGATACCCAATCGGCATCCAATCCTTTCGAAGCATAATCGAAGATTGTTGGCTATATGTGGACAAGACAGACCTCATCCACCAAATAGCCTGCAATTATAAATACGTCTTTTTGAGCCGACCACGACGTTTTGGCAAATCGCTGACAGCAAGCACGTTTGCAAGCTATTTTCGTGGCGAAAAGAAACTATTCAAAGGACTTGCAGCCGAATGTCTCGTCGATGAATGGATTTCGTTTCCGGTGTTTTATTTCGACCTTTCGACAGCCAAAGACAAGACCATCTCTCAATTCCAAACCGAGCTATACAGCCAATTGAGCCAATACACCGAGCTTTACGGGCAGACAAGCGATAATGCTTCGCCGGGAACATGTCTGAAAGAGTTGTTGCTCAAAGCCCACAAGAAATGCGACCAAAAGCCGGTGATTATCATCGACGAATATGATGCGCCATTGCTAAATAATCTATGCAAAGAGGATAACCTTGAAGACATTCATCGCGTCTTGATGGATTTCTTCTCGCCAATCAAGTCATGCGAAGAGATACTACGCTTTGTCTTCATCACCGGCATCACAAAATTCTCTCAACTAAGCATATTCAGCACTCTCAACAACCTTGTCAACATCAGCATGATGCCGGAATATGCGACGCTGTGTGGCATCACTCACGCCGAAATGGTCGCAAATTTCAAAGAGGGAATAGCCGAAATGGCTCGTCGCAACATGCTGACACAAAAGCAAACGCTATGCAAGCTCAAAGAGTTTTACGAAGGCTATCGGTTTAGCAAAAAAGCTGTCAGCGTCTATAATCCATTCAGCCTTGTGACAGCTTTGGAACAGAAAGAATTCGGAGCGCATTGGTTCTCCACCGGCACGCCGACCTATCTTTTAGAGCAAATCAATCGCTTTGACATCGACATCGAATCGCTCGATGATTGCCACGCCGAAGCTGTGGAATTTGACGCGCCGACACAAGCAATCAACAGCGCACTCCCGATGCTCTATCAATGTGGCTATGTGACAATCATCGACTATTGCCACGAGACAAACACCTATCGATTGGGTATTCCAAACAAGGAAGTGAGGCTCGGACTATTCCGTCTGTTGCTCCCCTACTATACAGGCGTCAACACACAACATAACTCGTCGTTGGTGGTGCGTTTCACTCAGGCTGTGGTGCGCAACGACGTAGAAAAAGCTCTCCAAGAGATGCAGACATTCCTCGCCTCATTGCCCTACGATCATCACGAAAAAAATCCAAACTACAAGGAAAAACATTACCATACGATGTTTTACATCCTATTCACAATGTTTGGAGCCAACATGCGTTCGGAAGTAAAAACGGCAATTGGTCGCATCGATGCTGTGCTTGAGACAAAAAGAGCTGTCTATGTGTTTGAGCTAAAGCTTGACAGCTCGGCAGAAGTTGCCATCAGCCAAATCGAGAACAAAGAATACCTCAAACCATACATTCAGACAGGCAAACGCTTATTTATGGCAGGAGTCAATTTCTCCACCGAACGACGCACCTTGACAGAATGGATAATAAAAGAATTTAATAACTAAACACTATAATAATTATGGCAGAAAACAGATCAATCAATCTCTATATCGAGAATGCTATAAAGAAAAATTGGGACAGACTTGCCCTCTCCGACATGGGAGGCATCAACTACCAATACAAAGATGTGGCAGAAGCCATAGAAAAATTACATATCTTGTTTGATGCAGCCGGAGTCAAAGCCGGCGACAAAGTTGCTATATGTGGCAAAAACTCATCGAATTGGGCTGTAGCATTTATTGCATGCCTCACATCGGGAGTTGTCGCAGTGCCTATCCTTCACGAATTTAAAGCAGACACTGTGCACCACTTGGTCACTCATAGCGAGTCGAAACTTCTCTTTGTCGATGCCGCTATCTGGGAAAATCTCGACGAAACATCGATGCCAAACCTCGATGCAGCTATCTACATTTCTGAATTGGGCATGCCGTTCTGCAAAATTCCGGAGCTCTCTGAAGCACGCAATCACATCAACGAATTGTTTGGCAAAAAATTCCCTTACGACTTTAAGTCAGACGCTATCGAATACTACAAAGACTTACCCGAAGAACTCGCTGTCATCAACTACACTTCGGGTTCGACAGGCATGTCGAAAGGCGTAATGCTATCCTACAAAAACATCTGGAGCAATGTGAAATATTGCCACGACCACCTCAGCTTCCTCAAGCCGGGCGACGGAATAGTGAATATGCTACCTCTTGCCCACCTCTACGGCATGGTCATCGATATGCTCCATACATTCACAAAGGGTTGCCACCTACACTTCCTTACACGCGTGCCTTCGCCAAAAATCATCCTTAGCGCATTTGCCGAAGTGAAACCAAAACTCATCATCACTGTGCCTCTCATTCTTGAGAAAATCATCAAAAACAAAATTTTCCCTATGCTCGAAAAGCCTCTGATGAAAATGATGCTCAAAGTGCCATTCCTTGACGAGAAATTGCTATCTAAAATAAAAGATGGTCTGAACCAAGCGTTTGGCGGTAATATCCACGAGATCATCATCGGTGGTGCTGCGCTGAATGCCGACGTAGAAGCTTTCTTGCGTCGCATTAACTTCCCTTACACTGTCGGCTACGGCATGACAGAATGTGGCCCGTTGATTTCCTACGCACCATCAAACGTCAATAAGCAGAAATCATGTGGCAAAGTCGTTGAACGAATGGAAATAAAAATCGATTCTAAAGATCCTCTTACAATTCCAGGCGACCTTTGGGTTCGCGGCGACAACGTTATGATGGGCTACTATAAGAATCCGAAAGCCACAGAAGAGGTAATGATGGGCGACGGTTGGATGAACTCCGGCGACCTTTGCCTTATCGACGAAGATGGCTTCATCTCAATTTGTGGCAGAACCAAAAGCATGATTCTCGGTCCGTCAGGTCAGAACATCTACCCGGAAGAAATTGAGCAAAAGCTCAACAATCTGCCTTTCGTAAACGAATCGCTCGTAATCGAAGATGAAGGTAAACTCGTTGCTCTAATCCACCCTGATTTTGAAAGTGCAACCAAGGAAGGACACACCGGCGACTCGCTCACAAAAGTCATGGACGATAACCTTGTGGCTCTCAACAAAGATATGCCTGCTTATAGCAAGGTGGCGCGCTACAAAATCTACGAAGAGGAATTCGAAAAGACTCCTAAACGTTCTATCAAACGCTATCTTTATCAACCTAAATAATAACCCCATAAAATTTCAAACGTATGTTATCTAAAAATCAAATCATTTTGGCCATAGTCGGTGCTGTTGTTGTTATCGGCTCATTATTCTTTGTAATTCCATGGTACAACGTATGGCAGCAAGAAATGTCCGGCAAGGCAGAATTTGCCAAAGCCGAACAAAATCGTAAAATAAAAATCGAAGAAGCGAAAGCAAACTTAGAAGCAGAAAAACTCAACGCACAAGCAGAAATCGAACGCGCCAAGGGTGCAGCAGAGGCTATCCGCATCGAAAACGGCTCTATCACGCCGACATATATCCAATATCTTTGGGTGCGTCAACAGTCCAATCTCAACAATAAAACCGTGGTCTATATCCCGACAGAAGGAAACCTGCCTATACTTGAGGCTACACGACCACTTATTGAAACGCCTAAATCAGCTCAATAACGGTCTGTCGCAAGATAACACAACAGATGTCAGACAAAATATTTTTTCGATGGTCTGACAAAATATCGATAGATATTCGGAATTTACCGTAGTATTACCGTAAATTCCGAATACCCTTTTTTATATCATAAGTCAAAAGCCAAATCATTTTCGTTAAAATATCTTGGATTAGGACAGCTGATTTGTAGGATTGTGATAAATTCACTAATTTTGTAGGATTAAACGAAAATTCAGATAAAACTATGGATAAAATCAAATTGGATAGCATTGAAGAAGCATTGGAGGACTTCAAAGCAGGCAAACTTGTAATTGTTGTCGATGATGAAGATCGTGAAAATGAAGGCGACCTCATCGTTGCGGCAGAAAAGATTACACCCGAACAAGTCAACTTCATGCTTAAAAATGCAAGAGGAGTGCTTTGCGTTCCTATCACTATAAGCCGTTGCAAAGAGTTGAACTTGGAGCCACAAGTCGGCGACAACACATCAGTGCTCGGAACTCCGTTTACAGTGACTGTCGATAAACTCGAAGGTTGCTCGACAGGCGTATCTATAGACGACAGATGTGCAACAATTCGCGCATTGGCTGATCCTTCATCAAAACCGGAGACATTCGGTCGTCCGGGTCATATCAACCCATTATACGCACAAGACAATGGCGTACTTGCTCGCACAGGTCACACTGAAGCTTCTGTCGATTTAGCTCGTCTTGCCGGTCTGCAACCTGCTGCTGCCTTGATGGAAATCATGAGCGACGACGGCACTATGGCTCGCTTGCCGGAACTTAGGAAACGTGCTGACGAATGGGGTATGAAACTGATTTCTATCGCTGATTTGGTGGCATATCGCATCAAAAAAGAATCTCTGGTCGAAATGGGTGAAGAAGTGGATATGCCGACAAAACATGGCCACTTTCGCTTAATTCCATTCCGTCAAAAATCAAACGGATTGGAACACGTGGCTTTAATCAAAGGTGACATCAGTGGCGACGAACCGGTATTGGTAAGAGTTCACTCAAGCTGCATGACAGGCGATATCTTCGGATCATTCCGATGCGAATGTGGCGACCAACTCCACCTTGCAATGGAACGTATTGAAAAAGAAGGTCGTGGCGCCATTATCTACCTTAACCAAGAAGGTCGCGGCATAGGCCTGATGAATAAAATGAAAGCCTACAAACTCCAAGAAGAAGGCATGGATACAGTCGATGCTAATCTTTGTCTCGGATTTAAGGCCGACGAACGCGACTATGGTGTGGGTGCAAACATCCTTCATAAACTCGGCATCACTAAAATGCGTTTGATGAGCAACAACCCTATCAAACGCGTCGGACTTGAAGGTTACGGCCTCGAAGTTGTAGAAAACGTACCTCTTGAAGTACAACCAAACGAATATAATCGTGTCTATATGAGTACTAAAAAACATCGTATGGGACATGATTTGCACAATGTGGATTAATAATAACAAACCTAATATCAATCGTATGAGAAAAATAATTTTTTTACTCGCAGCATTGATCGGCATATCCTCTGCAACATCGGCAAAAAAAGTGCTTGATCATTCATCATTCGATGATTGGAAATCTGTCGCTGTTTCACCTCTTGCAAAGGATGGCTCATGGGCTGCATACGCCGTAAACCCTCAAGAGGGCGATGGCATTCTGACATTTCGCAATGTCAAATCAGGGAAAGAAATCAACATTCCACGTGGTTATCGTCCGCAATTTTCTGACAACGCTCGTTGGGCTGTCGCTTTGATTAAACCTTACTACCTTGATACTCGCAAAGCAAAAATCGATAAGAAAAAAGATTTCGATATGCCACAAGACACCCTTGCTATTGTCGATCTCAAATCAGGCATTGTAACAAAAATTGCAAATGTCAATTCCTACAAGTTAGGCAAAGATGGAGGCGAATGGTTGGCATATCTTTCTTGCGACACTACTTACATCAAGCCGAAAGCCTTAAAGGATAAAAAATCAGGTCAGCCATTGATCGTTAGAAACCTTGTTTCCGGCTCAGAGAAAGTTATCAATTGGGTAAAGGAATACACTTTATCAAAAGATGGTCTTCGTCTTGGAGCTATCGTAAAACCACACTCTTCTGATAGTGTGGCTACTGACGCTATGGTGGTGATGTTATTACCTGATACGACAGTCATCAAAGTCGATGAAAAGAAATGTTTCTACGGCACGCCGGTATTCAACGAAGATGCTTCAATGATGGTCTTCACTGCATCAAATGATTCTGTGGAAACAGGAACAAAACGCGTGCAATTAATGCTATCAACCATTGTAGGAAACAATGTCAACACTGAAGAAATCGAAGTCAACAAGACTCGCCGATTAGGCCCTATTCCTCACATTCAGCATCCAAGAATCACCGATGAAAGCAAACGCGATTCCATCTATGCTGAGATGAGAAAACGCATTGCCAAACTCGCCGGAGACACATTGTTTATCAATCAATATTCAAAAGTGAACTTCTCGCACAACGGTCGTCGTCTCATCGTCGGTGTGGCTCCACAAGTGGCTCCGGACGACACTACAATCGTTGACTTCGAACGTGCAGAGTTGGATATTTGGCGTTGGGACGCTCCTCTCACTCCTCCGCAAGAAAAAGTGTTGCTTGACGATTTGAAAAAAGCAACGTTCCCGGTAGTTATCGATTTAGAGACAAAACGAGGAACTCTGATGAGTATCAACGAGCTTGAAACTGTCATTCCGGCGAATCGTTGGGATTCTGATTGGGCGTTAATCATCGACCCTACTGAAAGAATGGTACAACGTCAATGGGACTATCTCGCTCCACAAAAAGTGCTTATCATGAATGTAAAAGACGGCGAACGTCGCGAAGTCGGAATCTTACCGGCTGAAGCAGCAAGCATTTCTCCTTGCGGCAAATACGTTTACTGGTACAACGAACGCAACTATTACGCTTACGATATTGCGACAGGCAAAACTGCTTGCCTTACTGAGAACTTCCCTTATCCTATATGGGATGAAGACCAAGACGTGCCAATGCAACGTATGCCTTACGGCGATATGGGCTGGACAGAAAACGATGGCGCATTTTTGATTTACGACCGCCACGACATCTGGCAACTCGACCCTAAGGGTGAAGTCGCTCCTGTCTGCATCACAGCTGAAGAAGGAAGAAAGACCAACCGTCGCTTCAAATATATCAAGACCGATGCAGAAAAACGCTTCGTAGCTAATGGTGACGAAATCCTATTGAATGTATTTGACTACACAAATAAAGAAAACGGCTTCGCAACATTAAAGATCGGCAAAGCTACCGCTCCTCAAATCAAGCTCATCGACAAATACAAATTCAACAGAGTAAACAAAGCTAAAAATGCTCCTGTATATGCCTATCAAAAGGCTAACTTCAACACGTCGCCTGACGTTTGGATTGCGACAAACAACAATTTCGCAAAAGCTGTCAAAGTGACTGATGCAAACCCTCAAATGAAGGAATACAATTGGGGCACAGCTGAACTTGTAAAATGGTATGCTTACAATGGCCGTTTGACTGAAGGCGTGCTATATGTGCCTGAAGATTTCGACCCGACAAAAAAATACCCAATGCTCGTCGTATTCTACGAACGCAATTCTGAAGAATTGTATGCTCACTACACTATGGAGCCATCTTGGAGTTGGGTAAATTATCCTTTCTATGTTAGTCGTGGCTACGTAGTCTTTGTGCCTGACGTACACTATGCACCGGGTATTCCGGGCGAAAGCGCTTACAACTACATCTGTAGTGGCGTAGAAGACTTGTGTCGCAAATACGAATGGATAGACAAAGATCGTATCGGCATCGACGGACAATCTTGGGGTGGATATCAGACTGCATTCCTTGTGACTCGCACAAACATGTTTGCTTGTGCCGGATCCGGCGCTCCTGTGTCAAACATGACTTCTGCATTCGGAGGAATCCGTTGGGGTTCTGGCGACTCTCGTATGGGTCAATACGAATTAGGTCAATCACGCATCGGCAGAACTTTATGGGAAGCACCGGAACTATACATTGCCAACTCTCCTATCTTCTATGCCGACAGAGTACAAACTCCATTGCTAATCATGCACAACGACCAAGATGGCGCTGTGCCATGGTATCAAGGCATCGAATTGTTTATGGGCCTTCGTCGTCTTGAAAAACCGGTATGGATGCTTCAATACAATGGCGAAGCTCACAACATTCGCGCACGCAAAAACCGCAAAGACATCACTATCCGTTTGCAACAATTCTTCGACCATTATCTCAAAGGAGAACCAATGCCGGAATGGATGAAAAATGGTATCCCTATGACTCGCAAAGGTCAAGAAATGGGAACAGGATATGCTGAATAATATTCATTACATCAATCCTCAAACGAGCTATATCTCTCACGGGATATAGCTCGTTTTTATAAAAAACCGACTAACCTACTATATTTGTCTTATTGAAATATCCGATTAATTTGCCCATTCGCTATCATTGCATTAACTTTGCAATAAAATCAAATAAAAATGGAGTTAAAGGCTCCGAATAGAGATAAAACATAGTTTATGAGTCATTCAATCAACGGAGAAACGATGGTCGATGTTTCAGATAAAAAAGTCTGGAAATTAGTTTTGTCTATCTCGACAAAAGGTTTCAAGGCATACTATTTAAATGTGTCAACCAATGAGATTGTCGTACACATTGATAAAACATGGGATTGCAATGAGTCGGAAATGCTACACCGTCTGCAAGAGACAATCTACGAACATCAGTCATTGCTAACCGAACACCCAACGACAGCTATAATTGAAAGCCGCCATTTCGCTTTAGCTCCCACTGAAATCGTAAATTCGGAAGAAGACGCAGAGTTAATCCTCGAGCAAGTACATCCCCTTAATTGGGAGGATTTGTGGATTGACACAATAAAAGACGTGACTGTCGTATTCTCTATGGCTAAAGGTTTGGATTCTTTTCTTCACCGAACATTTATCATCGACAATGTAATCAGTCATTTCAATCCATTGCTGATAAAAGCATTTCATACCCACACAAATAAACAAAAAATGCTTATTAATCTCAGAGACGGAAGAATTGATATTGTAGCTGTCGCCGACGAAAAGCTACTGCTTGCAAACACTTTCGATTGGCAAGATTGTGCTGATGCTTCATATCACACTCTCAATGTTTGGAACATCTTGGAATTTGATCAAAAAAATGCCGAATTACACATCTATGGCAATAAAGAACTTCGTGATGCCGTTATCCCTGCATTGAAAAAGTTCATCACATTTGTTATACCTCAAAACGAATCCATAGATTCTTTAATCGCCTCAGCAATAACCAATAAACAATCCTAATATGAGAATTATCAGAGGAAAATACGGAAAACGCAGATTTGATGTGCCTAAAAATATAACAGCTCGACCGACAACTGATTTCGCTCGCGAAAACATCTTCAATGTGCTCGAAAACATCATCGATTTCGAAGACAAAACAGCACTCGACCTCTTTGCCGGAACCGGTGCTATAAGTTTCGAATTTGTATCCCGAGATTGCAAAGAAGTGACTTGCGTCGAAATGGCAAATACTCAAGCGAATTTCATCAAATCTGTCAAACAAAAACTCAACGCTCAAAACCTCAGAGTCATAAAAGGCGACGTTTTCAAATTTGTTGAAACTTGCTCTAACAAATTTGATATTATTTTCGCCGACCCTCCGTATGATCATCCTCGTTTTGGCGAAATTCCAAATTTAATCCTAAACTCACAGATGCTTAATCCCGGCACATTAGTCATCATCGAGCACTCTCGCGATTACGACTTTTCAGATTTGCCTGATTTCAAAGAGCAACGAACATACGGTTCTGTCAATTTCTCAATCTTCGAAATAGCATAACCTTAACCATTTTGCGAAGATACGCCCAAAAACACAATCGAATCTTCGCCCACCCCAAAGACAAAAAAACTCACTCCATCGGGTAGCCCTTTTTACGGAATATATAAATAGGTATTCCGAAAACTATTGATTGACAAGGTGTTAAGTTGTTAGACAAGTACGGATTATCCGTAAAAAACTCGTCTAAACTTTAATTTTTCGAAGA
>SUXG01000017.1 GCA_015061085.1 Bacteroidales bacterium | reverse complement strand
TGCCTGCCTCCAATCCTTTGGAGAATACTTCGCTAAACGCTCTCCTCAATTTGGAGCAAAAGCACTGCTTAGGCTCTGCCTCCTCGCAGGGAGATAGATATTATAGTGCCTATAGTATCTATAGTATCTATAGTATCTATAATCACTATCCCTTCTATGGCATCTATCGGGAAGTGATTCAAAAAAAGAGTCTGCAAATGTTTCCATTCACAGACTCTACTATCTCATAACTATTTTTCTTAACGACTCATCAATGAAAATCTTGCTCTGACGAGTGGTTTATCGTTGCATCTGATAGCAAACGACGTCACTCCGTCGCTCGATTGACGCATAATATCAACTCTGTCGCCATATTTACCTTCGCTCATAAACGCAATTTCAAAACGACGAAGAATATTTCGGTCAGAATCATCCATTGTGAATTGGTTGACAAGCAACGATATGTATCTGACAGTGTTGACATGACGATAAAAGTCGATGTCGGTATAAGCAAACGTATAGCTGACAGGATTCTCACATTCGACGATTTTCAATTTTGCCTGCTTGTCTATCGGGCACTCTCGGGTGCTTATAAGACCGTCTGCCAAGTTTAATTGGCTTGTGCCGGCATTCTCGTGAGTGATTGTGTTGATAACCATCCACACCGTACGCACAAATCCCAACGTATTGCCGTCCTTATCCTGCACTTCAAAATTACGCTCGGAGAAATGCTTGTTCCAACTTTCAATCCATGTGATTATCGTGTAATGCTCATTTACTTTAGGCCAACGCACCATTTCAACTGTCAAGCGACTCAATACCCAACCCAAGTTCATACCGTCCATATTTGCATAGCCGATATCCAACGTATTAGCGTGCTCTGTCGCAATCTCAATGACCTTTGAAGCGAGCAATGTCAACGGCATTTCTTGCTGTGCATTTGCTTCTCCCGGTATCAAGAAATATGTTTTCTTATATTCTTTCTCCATAATGGATGCAAAATTAACAAATAAATGATTAACTTTGTAACTTGAACGTGAAAAAAAGTATTTTTTACATATTATTTATCACTGCGATTGTGTTGCTTCTGAATAGCTGCAGCAGTGCTCGCCATGTCCCTGAAGGTAAATATCTTCTCAATGATATACACATCCACATCGACGACTCCACCAAGTCGTTTGATAAAGATGAAATGATTAACTATATTCGTCAGCAGCCTAATCATAAGATACTTTGGGCTGTCAAGCTTCAACTTGGGGTCTATAACATCAGTGGTAAAGACTCGACCAAGTGGTACAACAAGTGGGTTCGCAAATTGGGCGAAGCTCCGGTCGTCTATGATAGCACGTTGACATCGCAGTCTGTCATACATCTGAGAAAAGCGATGGAAAACAGGGGCTACCTCGATGCAAAGGTGACTTTCGATACGACCATAAACAAAAAGAAGCGGAAAATAAATGTTGACTATATGCTTATCCCCGGACTGCCACATAAGATTAAAAGCATCGAATACGAATTTCCAAATGACACTATAAAAGACATTATAATGGCAGACACGTCGATATTTATCGTAAGAAATGGCGATAATTTGGACCAGCGACGCCTTGATGCTCAACGCACTAAGTTTACTGAAAAACTTCAAAATTCGGGTTACTATGCTTTCACCAAAGAGTTTGTGACATTCAATGCCGACACTACGGAGAATTGCCACGATGTCGATTTAACCGTAACGATCAAACCTCCTTATGCTCCACATCCCGGCGCACCGATAATCCAGACTCATAAGCCTCACTATATCAGAAACATAATCTTTGTCACTAACTACGACCCGACAACGTTCAGTTCTTTAGACAACCTCTCTGCAAAAGACACAGTCACATTTAAAGACATCACCGTCCTTTATGGCGATAAGCGCTATCTGCGTCCGAGCATCTTAGAAGAGAATTGCTACCTCTCAAAAGGCGAGCCTTTCAACACATCGGATATCAACAAGACATATCAAGCCCTTAACCGACTGACAATCTTGAAATTTATCAACATACAATTCAACCACATAGCATCTTTCGACGGCAAAGAATGGCTTGACGCCTACATTCTGTTATCTCCCGGCAAATCACAATCGGCAGCAGTGGAATTGGAAGGGACAAATTCCGAAGGCGATCTGGGCGTCGCTGCCAGCATCAGCTACAATCATCGCAACATCGGCAGAGGATCCGAGACATTGTCTGCCAAAGTCAGAGGTGCTTACGAATCGCTATCCGGCAACTTAGAGGGCCTTATCAACAACCGATACATGGAGTATTCGCTCGACCTCGGTATTTCGTTCCCGAAATTTATGTTCCCTTTTCTGAAAAAAGAGTTTAAACAAAAAGTTAGGGCGACAACAGATTTCAACACCTCAATCAACTATCAGGAAAGACCGGAATACACAAGAATAATCACTACTGCGGGGTGGAATTTCCGTTGGACAGAAAACAGCAATCGCTTACGCCACACATTCACTCCGATCGACATCAACTATGTCTATCTGCCGGAGAGCACAAACGATTTTATCGACCAAATAGCTCCCGACAACCCTTTGCTGCGCTATAGTTATGAGGACCACTTCATCATGCGAATGGGCTACTCGTTTTACTACACCAACAAGCCGAACGAAAACGTCTGGCAACGATTTAATCGCACCAACGTCTCGACAGTCAGAATCAACACCGAAATAGCAGGCAATTTGCTATATGCCATAAACAATATTTTCAACTATCATCCGGATGCCTCGCAAAATCCATATAAAGTGTTTGGCATACAATACTCTCAATACTTCAAATTCGACGGCGATTATTCATTGACTCACTCCTTCTCGCCTCGTCACTCTTTGGCTTTCCACGTAGGTATGGGGGTTGCATATCCATACGGCAACTCCGGCATCCTCCCTTTCGAAAAACGCTTCTATGGTGGTGGAGCTAATGGTGTCAGAGGTTGGGATGTCAGAACTTTGGGCCCGGGAAAATTCAATGGTTCAAACTCTGTAAGCAATTTCATCAATCAATGTGGCGACATAAGGTTTAACCTTAGCCTGGAATATCGTGCCAAACTATTTTGGATTATCGAAATGGCAGCATTCATCGATGCAGGTAATATATGGACAATAAAAGACTACGAAAACCAACCCGGTGGCTTATTCCGCTTTAACTCGTTCTACAAAGAATTAGCTGTCGCTTACGGACTTGGCATACGATTGGACTTCAACTATTTCTTATTAAGATTTGACATGGGAATGAAAGCCCACAACCCTGCCGATGGACAAGAAAAATGGCCTCTGATTCACCCTAAATGGGGACGTGACAATAGTTTCCATTTCTCAATTGGTTATCCTTTCTAATATTTTTCATTCACTAACTTCAACATAACATGAAAACATTAGCAATATTTGACCTTGACGGAACTCTCCTCAACACAATAAAAGACCTTGGCTCTGCATGCAATTATGCCCTTAACAAACATGGATATTCCGGACACTCGCTATCAACATATCCTTTCATGGTCGGTAATGGTGTACGCAAACTAATTCAACGTGCCCAACCTGATGCCGACGAGCAAATGGTCGATACATTGTTAAATGACTTCAAAGAATACTACGACTCTCACAGCACCGACTACACAACTCCTTACAACGGAATACCGGAATTGCTCGAAGAGTTGACACAACGTGGAGTTAAAATCGCTGTCGCTTCCAACAAATATCAATCAGCTACAGAGCAAATCATACGACACTATTTCCCTTCAATTCCATTTGTCGCCATTATGGGACAAGAAGAAGGTCGCCCGATCAAACCCGACCCGTCGATTATCTTTGCAATCCTCAACCAATGTCCAACGCCAAAAGCTGAAATCATCTACATCGGCGACTCGGCTGTCGATATCGAAACAGCTCGAAGAGCCTGCGTCACTTCAGTTGGTGTAACATGGGGATTCAGAACTGTCTCTGAACTTCGTCAAGCATACGCCGACCACATCATTTCTACCCCAAACGAAATCATCAATCTTCTTAACGAAAGATTTTAATTAACCAATAAGTTTGCATATAAATTATTTTATATGTACATTTGTTTCAAATTTATAATTCATGAAAAAAATATATCTATTATCAATCACATTGTTAATGACATTCATCGCAATGGCTGAAGATGTTGTTTACACAAAAGGTGGCAATATCTATCGTGGTAAAATCGTTGAAAACGTTGAAGGCAACTACCTACGCATCAGGCTCAATGACGGTGGTATCTTCTCTTGCTCCTACGATGACATCGACAAAATCACCGACGAAAAAAAACAAAAAAACACCTACGTAAGAAAAGCGTCTAATACTGAAACCGGGATGAAACTTTACAAAGGTCTTCCGTCAAAAGGTTATCGTGGATTTATCGACATCGCACACTCAATTCCTATCGGAGATTGGGGACTTGCTCGCGGTGGATTTACCACTTCGCATGGCTACCAGATTTGCCCCTACTTCTTTGCAGGTGCCGGCATAGGCTTGCACATCTACGATCGCTACAACCCAAACAACCAATGGAAAAACCATATCCATACTATGGGACAAGGCGACCCGTTAAGCCTGCCGATATTTGCGCATCTGCGCTCCGAATTTGTCAAGAGTTGGATCTCGCCCTACGTCGATGCTAAAATCGGATACTCCGTCGCAGACAAATCAGGTCTATACTTTGTAAGCACCATCGGTGTTCGTATTTCGACAAAAGTAAATGGAAAAGAATTAGGATTCAGCATTGGTGCAGGATTTGACTTCCAACGCATCCATAACGTTTATGAGTTAAAATACCCGGACTATTGGCCTCTTGCATTCGACTCGGTTGACACTAATGCTATACAAATCGTATTTGGCGTAGATCTATAACAAAGGCTCAATCGTGAACTACTCAATTACATATATTTGGCACGATTGCTTTGTCGTTGAGTTGAATGATTGCATATTGATATTCGACTATTGGGCTGACCCCGATGGTCGAATATTTGATTTTATTACGCCCGATAAGCCGGTGTATATATTTGTCAGCCACCATCATAAAGACCACTTCAATAAGGAGATTTTCTCATGGTCATCACAGCTGAACAACAAGATTTCATACATCATCAGCAACGATACTGCACGTTTCATAAAGCATCTGCTTTCCCCAAACACCACCTATAAAGGCAAATTGCGAATAGACCCGGAGAGGGTGAAAATCATGTCGGAAGGCGACAAATTCAACGATGAGTTAATCACCGTAAACGCTTACGGGTCAACAGACATCGGTTGCAGCTACCTAATCGGACACTCCTCAAAATATATCTTCCACGCAGGCGACCTCAACGCCTGGATTTTGGAAGAAAAGACTCCTTCTGAAAAAGCACAGGAAATTTCGAATTTCAAACGAATACTCTCGCATATCGCAGAGACAAGCCAAACAATTGACCTCGCAATGTTCCCTATCGATAGCAGAATAGGCAACGATTACGCCATGGGAGCTAACATCTTTCTCAACCGATTCGACATCAGACATCTGATCCCCATGCACTTTGCCAACTGCGATGAATCACTGCGACAAAAACACATCGATGATGTCCATGCCTATAAGAACGCATTGTCGCTCTTAAGCCCGAACACTAATTTTCATGCCTTGACCAAACCATACGACAGCATTAAGCTATAGAACTCTGTATTTGTGTAAATACCATCATCTTTGAACAACATTCATCGCTGAGGCGTTATATCACAAAAACACGCTGATACTATGAAAAATTTAGAAGAAACAATGAAAAGCAGTCGTCCGATACTCATCGACTTTTATGCTTCATGGTGTGGTCCTTGCAAAAGGATGCACCCCGTCATCGACGAAGTAGAAAAACACGTTTGCGACAAAGCCAAAGTAATAAAAATCGACATCGACACCAACAAAGAATTAGCCACCGAGTGGGGAATACGTTCTGTGCCGACTATCGTTATCGTCAAATACGGCGAAATAAAATTCCGTCAATCAGGAGTCCAAAAAGCAAGCGACCTCATAAAAGAACTCGAAAAATGGATGTAGTCAACTTTGCGTCTTCACCTTAGAGAGCAAACAAAATCATCAACAGAAACAGTAAATCTAAATCCTATGAAACACACATCGCTATTCACACTGACGCTTCTGCTCCCTGCCGTAAGCTATGCCCAAAACGCAGACAGCATCCCTTCGTTAGAAGACCACCAACTCGGTCATCGCTTAATCTACACCGGGCAAAACGACAACATCCAAGCGACAGATGACTCAATTCGCTCTATGATAGACCTCTTTTATGTCGATCAATTCCGACATTTTCAAGACCCACGAGCTCCCTACTTCCTTTTCATGAGCAAAGATGCTAATCTCGCAATGGGCATCGGTGGCGTTGTGCGCATGAGAGCATGGGCCGACTGGAATGGCTCTATCCCCGCAAACGGTTTTGTGCCCTACCTCATCCCGGTACCATCCGACCCTGCGCAACAACACAAACTCGCTGCTACACCTGCCGGTACTGCACTATTCTTCAAAGTAATCGGTCGCAACTCTCGCTTGGGAAACTTCTTGGGCTACATAGAATGTAACTTTGACGGCTACAACAACGTTGGCTTCAAACTCAAAAAAGCATACATCACTGTCAATGATTGGACCGTAGGCTACTCGCTGACAACCTTCAGCGACCCGATGGCAAATCCTCCAACTATCGACGGTGCCGGACCAAACGGTGAAATCAATAAATCTGCCGTCATGATGCGTTGGATGCACCAATTAAATAAAAATTGGATTCTTTCATCCGCATTAGAAATCCCTAAAAGCAATGTTAATGCCGACAATGTTTCAACAAAAGCCTTAAGTGATTGGATTCCTGACCTTACCGGATTTGCACAATACCAATGGGATAACAGCAATCAACATGTCAGACTATCCTACCTGCTCCGAATGACTCCTTATCGTGATTTGGTCAACATGAAAGACCATAACAAATTCGCTTGGGGGCTACAATTAAGCCATGTCATTAAAATCCTCAAACCACTGACTATTTACGGCTCAGTAAATTTCGGACAAGGCATCGGAAGCTACACCAACGATCTCCAAATCGGCAACTATGACTTAATTCCCGACCCGAACAACAATGGCAAAATGTATGCTCCATTATCATTGGGAATCACAACCGGCATCAAATACAATTTTGCCGACAACGTCTATGCCTGCCTCGCTCTTGGCGAAATGCGCTACCTCCCTCAGCATAAAGTCGATGGAAACGAATACAAATACGGACTATACGGTGCGGCAAATATCTTTTGGGACATCAACCCGAGATTTCAAATCGGCATCGAATACCTTATCGGCAAACGCTCTAATTTCAACGGAGAAAGCGCTACTGCACAAAGATGCGACGCTGTCGTTCAATTCTCATTCTAAGATTTTGCTGTTTCATAAAAATTGGCTACTTTTGTGTGAATTATAAATTACAAGCAAATGGGTATAGTAGTCGATTTTAAAAACGTAAGCATCGAACGAGCAGAACATCTTGTGCTCCAAAATGTGTCATTCCAACTAAAATCAGGTGAATTTTGCTACCTCGTGGGGAAAGTCGGAAGCGGAAAAAGCAGCTTAATGAAATCGATGTATGCCGAAGTGCCTATCAGCGAAGGCGAAGCCAACGTCTTAGACTACAACCTCAATAAAATACAACGCAAGCAAATACCATTCCTTCGTAGAAAAATCGGCATCGTCTTTCAAGATTTCCAACTGCTTCAAGACCGTTCAGTATATGAAAACCTAAAATTCGTATTGGATGCCACAGGCTGGAAAAACAAAGCTGAAATCGACGAACGCATCGAAAGCGTACTACATCAAGTCAGCATGTCAAACAAAAGCTACAAATTTCCCCACGAGCTTAGTGGTGGAGAGCAACAACGCATCGTTATCGCTCGTGCTCTGCTAAATAAGCCCGAACTAATCATTGCTGATGAGCCGACCGGAAACCTCGACCCTCAGACAGGGTGGCAAATCGTTATGCTCCTTCACAAATTGGCTGAGAACGGACACACCATATTAATGGCTACCCACAACCTTCAACTTGTAGATGAATTTCCTGCTAAAGTGCTTTACTGCAAAGACAAACAAATTCTTGAAAGCTAAAAAAGCCTCTTTAGCCTATTCAATCAATAAATTCCGAATTAATGCCTTAGTTTTAGAGTGCATTCCCATCTTGCACATAATTGAGGAGACGCCGGCAGTAAATCACTTCTTAGGCACTATTATTCTCTCCCCTATCTGCTTTGCAAATTGCTGACGCGCTTGTGCCAATCGTTGGATTTGCGCCATTATAGGAACGATGTCTTCTCCGGTATTCTCTGCAGTAATTCGCTTTAACTCAGCTCTCGCCTGCTCTATCTTGACATGCAACACGCCATCCTTCCATTCATCAATAACGCGTGGTATCAACTCACTTAATTTATCAGATTCGACTTCAATTCGTGTTGTCTTAAAGTGATACTTACTCAGATTATACTTCTCTGTTATCAGATTTAAAACTTCATTTCTAAGTTCATCATCAGGATCACTGCTCAATATTTTGCTGACATATAATTTATCAAATTCCGACTCCCGACTACTGCAAAACACGTCTAACTCTCGCTTCAGTAAATCCTCTTTATGAGCTATATCCTCAACACTCAATTGCTCCGATGCAATCTTATCCAATCCTGCTCTATACCGTTTCTGAACCTCAGCATCCAACTCTTGTCGAAATTCACCTCGTTGCGCAGAATATTCTGAATACATATCATTAATTCGCTGAAAAATACGTTCATAGACGGGCGTCGTAAACGTTAAATTATCCAACGACATCTCATCTGCAATGACCTGAAACACCTTCAGATATACTATCTCACCGTCGGCATCTGTCGCGGCATAATCTGACATCCCATATCTGACACAATACGTTATGACGTTTTTCTCCAATGGTCGAAGTATCGAGCAGAATGTGGTGTCCTCTTTATCTGTAGCAGCCTTTTTAGAAGCCATTGATTCATAAATTGAAGCTTCTGCACTATCCGTCGATGCGCTTGAACGCTCTATCTTCTTTCGCTGCTCTTCGACAACTTCCCCTCGCGCTTTCTTAACCTCTAATATCAATATATTCTCCGAAACATTGAGCAATCGGCTACAATCTTGAATATACATCGAACGCTTAATCATATCGCTGATTGACGACAACGATTTCACTATACTGCGTATCGCTTCTGCTCGCTTTATCGGATCATTGCCACAACCCTCAAGAAGCGTCTGAGTCTTAAACCTTATGAAGTCAGTCTCATTATTCTCAATATATTCACGAAATTCTTCAGGCGTATGATTACGAGAGAATGAGTCAGGGTCCTCTCCATCAGGAAGCAACAAGACCTTAACATTCAAATTATGTGACAACAACAAATCGATGCCTCGTATCGAAGCCTTTATACCGGCAGCATCACCATCATAAATCAATGTAACATTCTCCGTAAATCTATGTATAAGTGCTATCTGACCGTCTGTCAACGACGTACCACTCGATGCTACGACATTTTCCATGCCTGACTGCCACATGCCGATGACATCCATATATCCCTCCACAAGATAACACTTGTTCTGCCTTATTATCGACGTCTTGGCTTGGTAAATGCCATAAAGTTCATTACTCTTTACATAGATTTGCGACTCCGGTGAGTTGATATACTTCGCCGGCTCTCCTTTAATTCCTCTTCCACCGAAAGCTATAACCTTTCCTGCCGGATTATGCACAGGAAATATAACTCGTCCACGAAATCTATCATAATATCGTCCTTGCTGACTTTCTCCGCATAGACCGACACTCTTGAGATGCTTTACATCATAACCCGACTTGATAGCCTTGTCATATAAATCCTGACCCTTGTCTATTGCATATCCCAAATGAAACTTTGCAATGGCTTCATTAGTGATACCTCTTTGATAGAGATATTGCAGACCGATAGTTTTACCCTCTTCGCTCTCCGTAAGATTACTCTCCATCTGACGCATAGCCCATTCATTGACCACAAGCATACTCTCTCGCTCACTTTGTTGCTCGCGTTCCTGGTCAGTCAACTCGCGTTCCTCTACCTTAATTCCATATTTCTTAGCCAAATGCAAAAGGGCATCATGATAATTAACGCCCTCTTTTTCCATTATAAAATTGACAGGACTACCTCCCTTGCCACATGAAAAACATTTGCATATATTGCGCTGACGATTGACCGAGAATGATGGAGTCTTCTCGTTATGAAATGGGCATAAACCCATATAGTTAGAGCCACGTTTGACCAAATGAACATAGTCACCGACAACTTCTACAATGTCAGCAACATCAATAATACGTTTAACAGTGGCTTTATCAATCATTACAAATGCCGATTTGAAGCACTTAGCCTCTTAAACTTTTTAACACCGAATGAATCTTCTCATTGGTCGCAATTCGTGTCGGCACAAGCGGCAAACGCAATTCATTCTCAATGAATCCCATGTGATGCAACGCACACTTCACCCCTGCCGGATTGCCATCAACAAATAGCAAACTGAATAATTCCGTAAACTTGTGATGAATAGCACGCGCTTTTTCATACTCACCATTCAATCCAAGTCGTACCATCTTACTAAACTCTCGTGGGAAAGCATTACCTATGACAGATATTACACCGACAGCTCCAAGTGTCAACAATGGGAATGTCACCCCATCATCACCCGATATAACTTCAAATCGTGATGGCTTATTTTTTATTATATCATCCATTTGGGTTATATTGCCTGAAGCCTCTTTGACTCCGATTATATTTTCAAAAGCATAAGCCAATCGCAATGTTGTGTCTGCTGACATATTTACGCCTGTTCTTCCCGGAACATTATACAGTATTACAGGCAATGGCGAAGCCTCTGCGATAGCTTTATAATGCTGATATATACCCTCTTGCGATGGTTTGTTATAATATGGAACAACCGACAATATAGCCGAAAAACCTTCAAAGTCACCCGTCCTTAGCTCCTTTACCAATTCCATGGTATTATTGCCTCCATGACCAACTATTAACGGTACACGTCCTGCTACTTGCTTTCTGACAAAATCCTTTATATTCTGACGCTCTTCTTTCGATAATGTCGGAGTTTCAGCCGTAGTCCCAAGCACAACCAAATAGTCACAATCATTAACTATCAGATACTCTATAAGCACCCTTAACGCATCATAGTCTATCGATTTGTCTGCTTTAAATGGTGTGACAAGAGCCACTCCCATTCCTTTTAGATCCAATTGCTCCATTATAACATTGCTATTATTTCAAGACTACAAAGATACAATAAAAAGAACAATCTCCAATAATCTGATGTGAAATATTTATATCATTTTTCATTCCTGCTTATAAATAAGCATAATTAGCTATTTTACAATTTCAACAGTGTTCGATATTGACCTTTATTTTGTGTGGCATTGCCATATTGAACTGCTTGTTGAGGACAGACATGATAACAAGCTGTACATGAAATACATTTACTTTTCCATTCTGGCTTCCCATCAACCATTATGATGTTAGAAACAGGACATACTTTGCTACACAATTCGCATCCTACACATGAATCTTCTGCATGCCACTTTGCTGAATTCATCCCATATTTCGTAAACAACGGATATATCATCCTTGTCTTCAACCATGCCATTCCCCCTCTTACTACATCCGTTTCATTAATTCGAGAGTTAATCTTTTGCGCAATAACAGATATCCGAACCTTGGATTTATTCAACTTTAATTGCTCAACATCCTTTGCATCAACATCAAAACCGGGCAAAAGAACGTAAGTATTCGGCATCGTAACCGAAAACGATAAATCTAACCCGATGTTTTTTGCACGCAACTCTTTTTCAAGCATCTTATCTGTCATCCCGACGTCATCACCACAAGTCGCAACCATAAAGACATACATATCTTCTTTGTCACACACAGGCAACGCCCTAATAAAATCCAACACAATAGCCGGAACTCCCCATGAATAAACCGGAAAGACAAAACCCAACACATCTGAATAACCTTGAAATTCACACGTAGGAATGAATTTCAGATCATCACCTGTCTCTTCTGCCAAACATTGTGCAACATGCTTGGAATTTCCTGTTCCGGAAAAATAGTATATCATATAGCAAAATCAAATTGTAAATATTTTATATATCAACTCCTTCAATAACGAATAATCCTTCTGCATCGAGTTGATACCCTTGCTCTTGCAGTCAAGTTCACGAATAACCTCAATTATAATTATTGCCTTTTTCGCACTGAATATCGTCATACCCGGTTTTATCTCTTTCAACGCATACGACGATTTAAGCCTCAACTGCTGCATAAGCCCATTGTCCGACTTATCTTGCGCATAATGAGCCAAAAGTATATTTGTAAAAAAATTAAACAATATCGGTATTGTAACAACCACAGGATTTTGCTTGGGATTGCGCTCAAAATAATCTACAATTTGCATCGACTTGGCATAATCCCGATTAATCAATGCTCTTATCAACTCAAAGTTATTGAAATCCTTGCTGAAACCGATATTTCGCTCTATTAAATCAGGAGTTATATCACGAGAATTTGCAGGCAACGAAACAATCAATTTGTCGATTTCTCCAAACAATCGCTTCAAATCATTTCCTATAAATTCCCTAAGAATTGCGACTGATTTATCATCAATATTCAGCGACTTTTCTTTGCAATAGCTTTTGATATAACCATCCAAATTCCAATCTTTTACCTTGGCACTATCAAAAACGACACCTCCGTTATTCTTGATTTCTTTTACCAAACCGGAAGAAGAGCTCAGCACATCACCCTTAAAAGTAATGACAAGCACCGTAGTCCTCGACGGATTTGATACATACGGGAGCAACTTCTCAATATTGCGCTTAGCATCTGACGCCGACTGCACTTCTTTGAATAAGACAATTTGCCTTTCTGCCATTACCGGAAATCTACGCGATGCATTTATTACAGTCTCTATCGATGTGTCTGCACCATATAAAATCGTCTGATTAAAATCCCGTTCATCCTCTGGCACAACTGCTTCTTGCAACCGATCTGTTAATTCATCGATAAAATACGGCTCCTCTCCCATCAACAAATAAATGGGAGCAAACTGTTTGTTTCGGATATTCTTTAATATCTCATTGTAAGACGAGTGTTCTTGCTTAGCCATTATTATCGCCTTGATGTTGCAAAAAATTTCTTTCTAAAAAACACTAATATTAAAATTGTAATTCCGGCACTTATGCAAGCAATCATTGGAAAACCACTGTCCTGCACTCCCAAATTCTCAATTGCATTAATATCGCAACCACTATTTATCAAAAATATCGAAACTACGACTATCCCATTATTTACGGCATGAGCAATTGCCGATGCCCAAATGGAGCCTGTCCAATAAAAGATATATCCGAAAAATGCACCTAACAATAAGCGTGGAAAAAATCCAAAAAATTGAAAATGTAGCAAACTGAAAACAAATGCAGCGACCCATATTGCTACATGGTGATTGGTCCCGTTGCTTGCTATAACTCGTTGTAATGCTCCTCTAAAAAATATTTCTTCCGCAAATCCGGTCAATACAGCGACCACCAATAACGACATAACAAAACCGCCTATCGTATTTGACGAAAGCAACAAATCCTGCATCTGCGCAGCATTAGTTTCCATCTCTCTCATCCAAATCTCCAAATCACTTAAAAAATCCGGAAACGATAATTGTGAATTCCAAGCTATCACTTGATTTAGTGCCGGCATGGCAACAATCATAACCAATATGATGCCGACGACATTCATTACACTGACACCTTTATTCAACCCCAACATTTTCATTGGCATTGGCGACAAGAAATATGCAGTCCCGATCGCAGGCGCCACAAACATTATAATAGCCTGCAAAGCCGATGCCAACATCATATAATCTCTTGTGCCTGCGTCAAATATTTGCTGAGCAAATGATGCTGCAAACGAAGCAAATATCCCCATGACAAGAAACATCAACGCCAAAAGCATCAACCTCTTTCCATAATTCAATTGCAAAAACATTGCATTGCTATTCTTTACCATAAATTTTATCAATCAAAATGTTTTCTTCTGAACACAAAATTGCGACCCAAATATTTTTCTTTCACGATTGGATTTTCTGCAAGTTCTTCACTTGTGCCTTGAAATAGAATTTTACCCTCAAAGAGAAGATACGCTCTATCCGTAATACTGAGAGTCTCCGGAGCATTGTGGTCCGTTATCAATATTCCGATATTTTTCTCCTTCAATTTATATACCACCGACTGAATATCTTCTACAGCAATCGGATCGACACCGGCAAAAGGCTCATCAAGCATTATAAACTTCGGATCAATTGCCAGACATCGCGCTATTTCGGTTCGTCTTCTCTCGCCACCCGAAAGTCTATCGCCCAAATTATGTCTGACCTTTTCAAGATTAAACTCTTGAATTAAACTTTCAAGTTTATCTCGTTGATAATCTTTGGGTTTATTTGTCATTTCAAGCACAGCACGTATATTATCCTCCACACTCAATTTACGAAAAACACTTGGTTCTTGTGCAAGGTACCCAATGCCCTTTTGAGCACGCTTATAAACGGGCATTTTTGTAATATTCAGATTATCCAACCATATTTCACCCTCATTGGGTGTAATTAACCCTACAGTCATATAAAAAGAAGTGGTTTTACCAGCACCATTCGGACCCAGCAAACCGACGATTTCTCCTTGTGTAACCTCAATCGAAACATGATTTACAACAGTACGTTTGCCATACTTTTTTACAAGATTTTGAGGCCTCAATACGCCCTTTCCCTCAGCTCGCAACAAATCTTCGCCCGAACCTATTGCATCTGACAAACCCATTTCATTTTCTTCGACATTCTCATTCAGAACATCAATTGATTCGTAAGATTTATTTTTTTTTAACAATGAAAATATCCTCATACCTTAATCTTAAAGTAATGATTTAATGTAATCTGTCAACAATTTGATAGCAACCACATTATCACCACCTTGCGGGATAATAATATCAGCATGTTTCTTCGATGGCTCAATATGAAGTTCATGCATAGGCTTGAGAATCTCTTGATACCTATCGATCACCATTTTCGGGGTACGACCTCTTTCAACACAATCACGATTTATCACTCGGATCAACCTCTCATCTGCATCTGTATCAACAAACACTTTGATATCCATCAATTCTCTCAACACAGAATCACAAAGTACTAAAATACCTTCAACTACTATCACTTCACTCGGAAGCACTTCTTTTGTTTCGCTCAACCTTGAGCATGTGACAAACTCGTAAGTAGGCACTTGAACAGAACGACCCGACTTCAACTCCTTAAGGTGTTTTACCAATAATGTCCATTCTATTGAATCCGGCTCATCATAATTCATCTTAAGACGAGTTTCAAGCGGTATATGATGATTGTCCTTATAGTAACAATCTTGTGGAATCACTGCGACCTTATCCTTAGGCAATGACTCTACTATTTTACTAACAACAGTCGTTTTTCCCGAGCCCGTCCCTCCTGCTATGCCTATAATTATCATAATAATTTTCCTACTTGCTAAAATTTGATTTACTAAAAAATATTTCAACAATTGTAAAGTGCAAATTTAATCAAAATTTTTCGTACCTTTGCAGAAATAAAATAGAATTTTATGTTAGTATCATCAATAAAATCATTCGGACGCTATTGTCTGTTTATAACACAGGTATTTAGAATTCCTGACAAATGGAGAGAATTCTTCAGAAATATGTTGTTTGAAATCAGTAAATTAGGTGTTGACTCTATACCTTTGGTTTTAATTATATCCGTATTTATCGGAGCTGTAATTGTAATCCAAATGGAGCTTAATATCACCTCTCCATTCATGCCTGCATACACTGTCGGCTATGCATCCAGAGAAATCCTTTTGCTTGAATTTTCATCATCAATCCTTGCTTTGATTCTCGCTGGGAAAGTAGGTTCTAATATTGCATCAGAAATTGGAACCATGAGGGTGACAGAACAAATCGACGCAATGGATATCATGGGTGTAAATTCAGCAAACTACATAGTCCTGCCTAAAATTGCCGGATTTGTATTATTTGTTCCTGTTTTGACGATATTATCTATGTCTATGGGATTAGTCGGTGGTTGGTTTATTGCCAAATTCACAGATATGATTTCTGTTGAAAAATACTTGCTTGGAATTCAAGCATTCTTCAACGAATGGTATGTTTGGTATGGAATCATTAAAACATACGTATTTGCTTTTGTAATTACATCTGTCGCTGCCTACTTTGGTTATTATGTGAAGGGTGGAGCTTTAGAAGTCGGTAAAGCATCGACCAATGCTGTGGTGACAAGCTCAATTTTAATCCTATTGTTAGACATTGTCTTAACAAAACTTTTAATGTAATCATTTAATGATTTGTCAATATGATTGAAGCTAAAAACATATCAAAATATTTTGATGGAACTCGTATCCTACACGATGTTTCCGCAACTTTTGAATCAGGTAAAACCAATCTTATCATCGGTCAGAGTGGCTCGGGAAAAACGGTCTTTATGAAATGTCTTATCGGACTTCATGTCCCAGAGCAAGGCGAAATCTTCTATGACAACAGACCTTTTACTCGAATGAGTGCCAACCAAAGAAAAGCCCTGCGAACCGAAATCGGTATGCTATTCCAAGGCTCTGCGCTTTTTGACAACGAAACTGTGCTTGGCAACGTCATGTTTCCTCTCAAAATGTTCAGCCCGATGACACGAAGAGACCAAATAGAAAGAGCTAAATTCTGCATCAGAAGAGTTGGTCTTGAAAATGCCGATAATAAATATCCTTCAGAAATATCAGGAGGTATGCAAAAGCGTGTTGCGATTGCTCGTGCGATTGCTCTAAATCCTAAATATCTTTTTTGTGACGAGCCCAACTCTGGTCTTGACCCTCGCACTTCAATCCTTATCGACGAACTCCTTTCTGACATCACTCACGAATATGGCATTACGACTATTATCAACACCCATGACATGAACTCTGTCTTAGGAATCGGAGAAAATATCGTATTCATCAACAAAGGAAAATGTGATTGGATTGGAGACAACAAAACAATTTTTAAAAGTCAAAGTCAATCACTAAACGATTTCGTTTTTGCTTCACATCTATTCAAAGAAGTTAAATCATATCTCGAAAGAGATTCTAAAAACAACGAATAATTTGGTGCATAGGTCATTTTAGCTACGCCTATAATTTCAGACACTACAAATATCGAAAACTAAAACAGTCAAACAAATGAGACGGCATAATTCAAATGTCGCTCATTTTTTTCTTTTACGATACTTTACAGCCAACTCTCTGTGTTCTTCTGCAATATCGTATAATTCCAATTTATCACAACATTCGGCAAAACGCAAATGCAAATCAGGATCTGTACGCTTAATCTTTAAAGCCGTGTTATATGCCATTAATGCCTTGTCATAGTTTTCTAAATTAAATTGACAAGTTCCATACAGACATCTTGATTGATAATGTCGGGGCGAGATTTTAAACACCCTGTTAAGACATTCCATTGCATCTTCATATCGACACATATCACTCAGAGCCAAAGACTTGCCATACATAGCATCGACATTATCAGCATCCAGTTTTAATGCCTTATCAAAATTAGCGATTGCAGCTTCCGATGCGTCTGCAATATTCAGACACTCTCCACCCATATCGATATATTCTTTGGCAAGATCCTTCAATACTCTTTGAAGTCTGACAATCTCTTCGTTTTGTCTATGAATAATATTCAATTTCATCGATATGAAACGCTGTGTTTTTGTATCTGCTAAATCGTTTCTCAAACTTACAGCTTCAGAAAATTGCCTAATCGAATCATTTATATTAAGATCATCAAACGATTTCAATGCCAAACGATAAAGCATATCTGCTTTTGCATTATCAAGACTCTTGGAAATCAACAAATTATCATTAAATCTCTTACTGAAATCAACAACAGTCTTATTAACTATAATATCTCGTTTTGACATCACTGAATTCAAAGTTATACCTTCCAATGATGTGCATCGCGACAATGCGACATACGTCTGACCACTACTGAAAGCACCCCCTCCGAGATCTATCACCACGCGATTAAAAGTCAAACCCTGACTCTTATGAATTGTCAGTGCCCATGCAGCTTTGATTGGATATTGGGTGAATGAGCCAAGCAATTCTTCTTTAATTTGCTTTTTAGCTTCATCATACGTGTATTTAATATTATGCCAAGTAAATGGTTCTATCGCATGAATATCACCGGATTCCAACTCTACCATTATTGCATTATTCGAAATACTATGAATCTTTCCAATTGTTCCGTTAACCCAACGATGATTCTTGTCATTTTTCAAAAATATAACCTGCGCATTTACCTTTAACACCAATTCCATATCCGTCGGCAATAATTTTTCAGGAAAATCGCCTTCAATCTCTCCATGGAATGTATATTCATCTCCCGGAATTGCCTCTAATTTTGCATCATTGATTGCATCGACTGTATCCTTGCGAGCTGCCAATGTTATCGTAAAATCCTCATTACTGTAATAATCCCTTGCTACATATCGAGAGTTAATTGCTCTCAAATCAGCATCAAAAGCCTTGTTTATTCTTATTCTATCTAAAATTTCAACAAAATGAGGATTACTTTGACGATATATCTTTTTGAGCTCTATTGCCACCAAATCCACTTTCTCATATGCTTTCGCATTAAAGAAAAAATAATTCTCATAATATCTGCTCAGTATTGTCCTCATATCAGACGTAACTACCGGTTCAAGTTGAAATATATCGCCGACAAGCAATAATTGTTTTCCTCCAAACGGCTCATTTTTCCTATCGGAATAACTACGCAAAACACGATCTACAAAATCAATAACATCAGCTCTAACCATTGATATTTCATCAATAATCAACAACTCTAATGCTTTGATAATCTTAATTTTCTCCTTGCTGAATTTTAGTTTACTTCGAATCTTTCTTACACTATACTCTTCATCATCAGGGGGAACAGGACGCATCGGAATTTGGAAAAACGAATGTAGTGTGACACCTCCTACATTCATGGCAGCAATTCCGGTCGGAGCCAATACGACATAATTTTTCTTCGTATTCTTGCAGATATACTTCAGAAATGTCGATTTTCCTGTTCCTGCTTTACCTGTCAAAAATACAGATTCCGACGTTTTACATATCAAATTCCATGCTGCTAAAAACTCAGGATTGATTAAATCTATATCTTCTGTCAGCTCTACCATAATAATTCATTATGAGAATAATTCTCTGAATAATTGCTCTACTTTTCCCACTTCCTTTATCTCTATCGTGAACGTATCCTTTACTCCTTTGAGATTTCCCTTAGGAATATAAATTGTTGCAAAACCTAATTTCTGCGCTTCAGCAACACGTTGCTCTACTCTTGTGACTGTACGAATTTCGCCTGAAAGACCGACTTCACCAACCATTGCAACTCCATCCGGCACTATAATATCAAAATTTGACGACAATATGGCTGAAACAACAGATAAATCCAATGCAGGATCCGACACTTTAAGACCTCCCGCAATATTCAAAAACACATCTTTTTGCGCCAACTTAAAACCGACTCTCTTTTCTAATACAGCAAGCAACATATTCATTCTGCGTGGATCAAAGCCTGTCACAGAGCGTTGTGGTGTCCCATACGCTGCCGTACTGACAAGCGACTGAACCTCTATCAAAAACGGACGAACACCCTCCACACTCACGCCTATTGAAATTCCTGACATTGACTCTGTTCTATTCTGCGACAAAAGCATCTCCGACGGATTTTTCACCTCGCGAAGACCCTTTTGCACCATTTCATAGATACCAATCTCCGAAGTTGATCCGAAACGATTTTTAATGGCTCTGAGTATGCGATACAAATATTGCCTATCACCCTCGAATTGCAACACAGTATCTACAATATGCTCTAAAACCTTCGGCCCGGCAATTGAGCCTTCCTTATTTATGTGTCCGACCAATATTACAGGCACACCCGATTGTTTGGCATATCTGAGCAATGACGCAGCGCACTCCCTGACCTGACTGACACTACCGGCTGCCGATTCTATGTCAGGCGTCGCTATTGTCTGTATAGAGTCTATGATGACGATTTGGGGCTGAAGGTTTTCTATATGATTGAATATTGATTCCAAATTTGTTTCACACAAAATAAATGTATTATCAGCAACTTTACCAATCCTCTCTGCTCGCAATTTCAATTGACTTGCACTCTCCTCTCCTGATATATACAAAATTGTCTTGTTTCTTATCGACAAAATATTTTGAAGTATCAATGTTGATTTTCCAATACCGGGTTCGCCTCCAATCAATGTCAAAGAGCCGGCAACCAAGCCACCTCCAAGGACTCTATTGAGTTCCTCACTTGGCATGTGAATTCTAACCTCATCATTAATTTCTATTTCAGAAATTTTAATCGGACTTGAACTTTCAACAAGACCTCCCTGCTTTCCCTTTATCGATAATTTCTTACTGACAACGACTTTTTCTTCGACAAACGTATTCCATTCGCCACATGCAGGACACTTGCCAAGCCACTTTGCTGACTCATGACCACAATTACTGCAAAAAAATATATTCTTTACCTTATTTGACATTTTTGTTCACAATTTCTTGACGACGAAATTCTGCTATTGTTATCGCTGTAGCCACACCGACATTCAATGATTCACTTGTATCGGCATCTCCCGGATATGATGGTATAAAAAGACCTTCACTGATTAGCCTCCTTATAGTTGGAGTAATCCCTTTGCCTTCATTGCCCATGATGATAAACGCAGGAGATTTCAGACTCTTTTCATAAATATTTTCTCCCTCAAGCAATGTGCCGTAGATCGGAAGATCTGAGTGCTTCTCTATCAGCTTCTTGATATCTGTGTATATCACTTTCACTCGTGAAATGGCTCCCATTGTAGCTTGAATTGTCTTTGGATTAAACACATCGACAGTATCATGCGATGCAATTATTTGGTGGATACCAAACCAGTCTGCTATTCGTATGATAGTCCCCAAATTTCCCGGATCTTGGACTCCGTCCAGAACCAACGTCAGATTATCCTCCAACTGACGATTATCCAATTCCCACTCCGGAAGTTGGTATATAGCCACAACATCAGAGGCTGTAGAGAGTGATGAAATCTGACTAATCTGAGTGGGTGAAGCTGTCATTAAAACTTCTTCTTTGATTTTGTCTCGATACATTTCAGACCATTGCTTCGTTGCAACTATAGCGTATGGAGTGAAATAATCTATAGTGTCAAGAACACATTTTGTGCCCTCGACAATGAACAAATTCTCCTCTTTTCTATGTTTTTTAATTGATAATGAAGAGAAAAGTTTAATTTTAGCCTTTGATATTTCCATTTCTGCAATAAAGGTATAGCTTTTTTCTCAAATACAAAAATTTTTTACTAATTTTGTACAGTTTTTTCAAGTTACATAAGTTAGTAATTGAGTTTATTAAATTATCACAAATTATTAATTTATACAGATAGATTAAATTGACACTTTAAGTGATAAAAGACTAAAACTAAATAAATAACTAAATAAAATTCTTTACACATGAAAACTAAACCGGATTTAGGCTTCTGGAAACTATGGAATCTCAGTTTTGGATTCTTCGGTGTTCAGATTGCTTATGCTCTACAAAGCGCAAACGTTTCTCGTATCTTTGCGACTATCGGAGCTGACCCACACGATTTGAGTTACTTTTGGATTCTCCCTCCATTAATGGGACTTATCGTTCAGCCTATCGTTGGCACAATGAGTGATAAGACATGGAACAGATTTGGTCGTCGTCTTCCTTACCTCATCTTTGGTGCGGCAATTGCTGTATTAGTGATGTGCTTGCTTCCTAATGCAGGTAGCTTTGGATTGACAATTTCAAGCGCTATCCTCGTCGGATTGTTTGCATTGATGCTCCTCGACACTTCTATCAATATGGCGATGCAACCATTTAAAATGCTTGTCGGCGACATGGTAAACGAAAAGCAAAAAGGTCTCGCCTACTCTATTCAGAGCTTCTTGTGCAACGCAGGTAGTATCGTCGGTTACATTTTCCCATTCGTATTGACATGGATTGGTTTCAAATCAACTGCTCCTGATGGCGTTGTCCCTGAAACAGTGATTTACTCATTCTATATAGGTGCGGCAATTCTTTTGGTCTGCGTACTTTATTCTCTTGCAAAAATTAAAGAATGGCCTCCACAACTATACGCTGAATACAATGGTATCAACCAAGAAAAGAAGGAAAAAACCAATATTATCAAGCTTCTTGTCAATGCTCCTAAGACATTCTGGACAGTCGGTCTTGTGCAGTTCTTCTGTTGGTTTGCATTCCTTTTCATGTGGACTTACACTAATGGTACTGTTGCAAAGAATGCATTTGACACTCCTGAAATCGAAAAGATTGCAGCTATCAACGACGGATCAAATTCTTATTCGGCTAAATACCTTCTCATCAACGACACTGTCAAGATTGTAGAAAACGGTCAAGCCCTTGTGAAAGGTGTTGAAATTGGTGGTGTATTCCACCCGGCTTCAACTGTAGCTCTTAACGGCGACACTATCGTCAACAATCATCTTGTGGTATTCAATCCTGCGACCGGTAAACCTCTCGCCACATTCGGTCAAAAGGTGGCTCAACCAAGCGATAAACTTGTGATTGACGGTGTTGACACTCCTGTGACAGGCGATGTATTTATCAAGGATTATCTCTCTCAAATCAAAGGAGGATTCCGTCTGACAACAGCCGGCATCGTAGCCGTCGATAAAAAGACAGGCAAGACTGTCGTAGAAGAAGCAGAAGTTCATCAAATTTCAGATGCAAACTCTTGCAAATATGAGACAAAGATCGACCTCAACACAGCATCTCCACAATACAATGCTGCCGGTGACTGGGTAGGTATCTTGTTTGCCGTTCAAGCTATCGGTTCGGTGCTTTGGGCTATCGTTCTTCCACGTTTCCGAAGCCGTAAGTTCTCATATTCACTTAGCCTCATTCTTGGTGCAGTCGGCTTTGTACTTGCCGGTTTGATTCAAAATCAATACATGTTGTTCATTGCTTTCTTCCTCATCGGTTGCGCATGGGCGGCAATGTTGGCATGGCCGTTTACAATCCTCACCAACTCATTGAAGGGTGGTAACATCGGTGCTTATCTCGGTCTCTTCAACTGCTCAATCTGCTTACCTCAAATCATTGGTGCATTGGCAGGTGGTTGGATCCTCTCATTGTTCAGCACTCCGGGACAACTTGCACCTCAATATATAATGATGATTATTGCCGGTATTTCACTTGCAATCGGTGCACTCTGCGTCAGCATCATCAAAGAAAAAACCAACGAAAAAGCAGAGGAGACTTCTAATCAGTAATCGTATCTATACACCTAAATATATACGGCAAGGACCACCGGATTCTTGCCGTATTTTATTATTTACATTAAATATTCCGAAAATATTGTTGAAATATCATTTTTTTTAGTTAACTTAGTCCCAAATTTTTAAATCTAATCGATATGAATACATTTGAAACATTAAGCGACCTACTACTACATAATCGCAGCTATCGTAGATTTGATGCTTCGAAAGAGATTTCGGAAGAGACTCTTCGTAATTTAGTCAACCTTACAAGATATTGTGCATCAGGACGAAATGCCCAACCTCTGAAATACAGAATTGTGACAAGCAAAGAAGAATGTGATGCTATCTTCCCGACTCTATGGTGGGCAGGTTATTTGGAAGATTGGGATGGTCCTATCCCGGAAGAACGCCCGGTAGCATACATCATCCAATGCTTGGATTCTCGCCATGGTCAAAATTGTCTTTGCTGCGATGGCATTCAATTAGAAGCTATCACTCTTGGCGCTACAGCTTTAGGATTGGGTGGATGTATTATCAAATCTTTTAAAGCACAGAAATTGTCTGAATCACTTAACTTGCCTAAAGGCATGATTCCTCGCTATGTACTCGCATTAGGTCATCCGGTGGAAGAAGTTCAAATAGTCGATATGAACGGATTGCCTGATGCTGATTTTAAATATTATAGAGACATCAATGGTAAACACTACGTTCCGAAACGCCCTCTCGAAGAACTTATCATTAAATAATTCATAAAAAAAGCGCTCCGTCTCATGGAGCGCTTTTTGCTTATTTATAGATTACATTTTCCGGGTTCCATTTATCTTTCACTTCAGGATCTTCTGCCGGATAACCTATTGGAATTACACACAAAGGCACATATCTTTCTTCCAATCCCAACAAGTCATTCAAATAATTAGCTTTATCCATATTGGGATAAAATCCTGTCCATACAGCGCCTAAGCCCATTGAGTGTGCTGCAAGCAAGATATTTTCAGTCGCAGCAGAACAATCTTGTACCCAAAATTCTTTAGCCACTCCTTCTAATGCCTTAGTCATATCACCACACACAACTATTGCCACTGTTGCAGTCTGCGTTCGGGTGTTAGGCATCGTATCTGCCAAAGTCTTAAGTAAATTTTTATCCTTAAGCACTACAAACTTCCATGGCTGACTATTGATTGCCGTTGGTGCTGCCATACCGGCCTTGAGAATCTTCTCAATAGTATCATTCCCTACTTCTCTATTCTCAAACTGGCGTACACTTTTACGTGACATTATACATTCAATCACTGCATTTTCTGACTTCATATCGTCATTAGATTGTTTATCACAAGAAACCATTCCCATCATCGAACCTCCTATTAGCCCGCTAATTAACAATGTCTTTAAATAATTTTTCATAACATAATATTTTTTACAAAAATAATCAATTTATAATACCCTCGCAAATCCCATTACTGATTTATCAATTTTTTACTCCTTTTTAATCACTTAATAACATATAAAACTGACATTATTTCCTATTTGTGTCATGTATGTCATATATAATTTTCAAATCTTTAATTTTAAAAAAATCATAACATTTCATCTGATTTTCAATATTTTAGATTAAAAATTACTAAAACATTGCAACTATACAAATACATTTAGCATACGATTTGTTTATACGATGTCAGCAATTTAAAAACAAATTACAAAAGTTTAAAAACGAAATTAATAACAACAATAAAATATTCTAAACTATGGGTAAAATTATTGGTATAGACTTAGGAACAACAAACTCATGTGTATCAGTACTTGAAGGTAAAGATCCTGTTGTAATTCCTAATAGCGAAGGCAGAAACACAACTCCATCTGTTGTAGCATTCGTTGATGGTGGCGAACGTAAAGTCGGAGATCCTGCTAAACGTCAGGCTGTCACTAACCCTACTCGCACTATCTATTCTATCAAACGTTTCATGGGTGAAAAATGCTCTAAAATCGGAGACGAAATCACTCGCGTACCTTATAAAGTAGTATGTCAAAATGACATGCCAAAAGTAGATATCGACTCTCGCGAATATACTCCACAAGAAATTTCTGCTATGATTCTTCAAAAGATGAAGAAAACAGCAGAAGACTATCTCGGTCAAGAAGTTACAGAAGCTGTCATCACAGTGCCTGCTTACTTTGATGACTCTCAACGTCAAGCGACAAAAGAAGCCGGCGAAATTGCAGGTCTTAAAGTTCGTCGTATCGTCAACGAACCGACTGCTGCTGCTCTCGCATACGGTCTTGACAAATCAGACAAAGAACAAAAAATCGCAGTATTCGACCTTGGTGGCGGTACATTTGATATCTCAATCCTTGAACTTGGTGACGGCGTATTCGAAGTTAAATCAACAAACGGCGACACTCACCTCGGTGGTGACGACTTCGACCACGTAATCATCGATTGGCTTGCAGATGAATTTAAAAACGATGAAGGCGTAGATTTGCGCCAAGACCCAATGGCTATGCAACGCCTCAAAGAAGCGGCAGAAAAAGCTAAGATTGAACTTTCAAGCTCTACATCTACTGAAATCAATCTTCCTTATATCACTGCGACTGCTACAGGTCCTAAGCACTTGGTTAAGACTCTTTCTCGTGCAAAATTTGAATTGCTTGCAGAAAGACTCATCAACGCAGTTGAAGCGCCATGTATCCAAGCCCTCAAGGATGCCGGTCTGAGTGCTTCTGAAATCAACGAAGTAATTCTCGTCGGTGGTTCTACTCGTATTCCTGCAATCCAACAAAAGGTAAAAGCTATCTTCGGAAAAGAACCTAACAAAGGCGTAAACCCTGACGAAGTAGTTGCTGTCGGTGCTGCTATTCAAGGTGGTGTGCTTAGTGGCGACGTTAAAGACGTATTGCTTCTTGACGTTATTCCATTGTCAATCGGTCTTGAAACACTTGGCAACGTAATGACAAAACTCATCGACGCCAACACAACAATTCCAACTCGCAAGAGCCAAGTATTCTCTACAGCTGTTGACAATCAACCGGAAGTGACAATTCGTGTTCTTCAAGGCGAACGCACAATGGCTGCAGACAACAAACTACTTGGAGAATTCAACCTTGGTGGCATTGCTCCTGCTCCACGTGGTGTACCACAAATTGAAGTGACTTTCGAAGTTGACGCAAACGGTATCCTCAACGTTTCTGCTAAAGACAAAGCGACAGGCAAGGAACAAAGTATTCGCATCGAAGCTTCAAGTGGCCTTAGCGATGAAGAAATCCAACGCATGCGCGACGAAGCAAAAGCAAATGAAGAAGCCGACAAAAAAGCGAAAGAACGCATCGATACAATCAACAAAGCAGATGCTATGATTTTCCAAACAGAAAAGAGTCTCAACGAACTTGGCGACAAACTTCCTGCTGACAAGAAAGCTCCAATCGAAGCAGCTCTTGGAAAACTTAAAGAAGCACACAAAGCGCAAGACGTTGATGCAATCGAACCTGCTATGAAAGAACTTGAAACAGCCTTCCACGCTGCTTCTCAAGAAATGTATCAGGCACAACAACAAGCCGGAGCACAAGCAGGTCCTCAACCGGGTGCTCAACCAAATGCAGGCAACCAAGGTGGCGACAACGTTACAGACGTTGATTTCGAGGAAGTGAAATAAGTTTGATAGCAAATAAAAATCAATAATACAAATCCCACATAGCTCAAAAAGTTATGTGGGATTTTCCTTTATTAATATTATCATAAGATTTATCTAATCGCTATTTCACCAACTATATTACCATTTAAGTGATTTATGTTATTTTGATTATTTTTTGTACCTTTGTCAAAGATATTACCTATTACAAAGGATATCGAATATTAAAAATATTATAATTCTCGCTATATATGGATATATTACTAATCGTATTGGCTATCGTGCTATTTATTGGAGGCATTTTAGGTTGTGTCATTCCGGCTTTACCCGGACCCCCATTGGCATTTATCGCAATGCTATTATCAAAATGGAGTGGATATATCGACCTTTCCACTACTTCGTTGATAATATTCGGATTGACAACAATTGCTGTGACAATAATAGATTTTTGGCTTACACCTTGGATGACAAAACGATTTGGTGGCAGCAAAGCCGGAAATTGGGGCGCAATGATCGGTCTTGTTGCAGGATTGTTCCTTCCATTTCCGATAGGAGCATTATTAGGACCATTCATCGGTGCATTCGTGGGAGAATTAATATTCAATCGAAGCAAATCGTCAATAGCATTTACAGCAGCACTTGGAGCATTCCTATCATTTTTTGTCGGAACAGGTCTTAAATTATTGGCATGTATCAGCATGATTATTTATTCTATTTTCCAAATTACTTGGTGAATTTAAATATAAGTTGGTATATATCGCAAAAAAATCACTAAATTTGCAGTCTCATTTATAGAATGATTATTTATGGAATACAAATTACAAGCCACATCTCCCGGAAGTGAAGCCAGAGCCGGCGTCATAACAACTGACCATGGAGAAATACAAACTCCGATTTTCATGCCAGTCGGCACACTTGGTTCTGTCAAAGGAGTACATACGCGCGAAATTCGTGATGACATAAAAGCCCAAATCATTTTAGGCAATACATATCATCTATATTTACGTCCCGGTATAGAAATTTTGGAAAAGGCAGGAGGTCTTCACAAGTTTAACGGATGGGAACGTCCTATCCTTACCGACAGCGGTGGCTTTCAAGTATTCTCTTTGTCATCAAATAGAAAGCTTAAAGAAGAAGGAGCATACTTTCGCAGTCATATCGACGGTAGCAAGCACCTATTCACTCCAGAAGGTGTGGTTGACATCCAACGTTCAATTGGTGCAGACATTATGATGGCTCTTGACGAATGTGCTCCGGGCACAGCCGACTACGATTATGCCAAACAATCTCTTGGATTGACTCATCGTTGGTTAAAACGAGGATGGGACAGATTTAATGCCACTGAAGGGAAATATGGATACCGACAAACTTTCTTTCCAATCGTCCAAGGATGTGTATATCCTGATTTGAGAAGAGAATCGGCAAAATTTGTTTCTGACCTCGGCGCTGAAGGTAATGCCATCGGTGGCTTGGCTGTCGGCGAACCGACTGAGCAAATGTATGACATGATAGAAGTTGTCAACGAAATCCTTCCAAAAGACAAGCCTCGCTATTTAATGGGTGTCGGGACTCCGGCAAATATATTGGAAGCGATCGACCGCGGTGTTGATATGATGGACTGCGTTATGCCGACAAGGAATGGTCGCAATGGCATGATTTTTACTCGTAATGGCATTATGAATATGCGTAATAAAAAATGGGAAGACGATTTCTCTCCATTAGACGAAGGTGGAGCAGCATGGGTTGACGAAGTCTATTCACGAGCATATGTGCGCCATTTGTTTATCAGCTCAGAATTATTGGCTATGCAGATTGCATCTATCCACAATCTTGCTTTCTACCTCTGGCTCGTCGGAGAAGCTCGCAAACACATTATAGCCGGCGACTTCAAAGCTTGGAAAACTGAAATGGTACAACGTGTAACTCAAAGATTATAAATCTTAATCGATAATGTTAAAGTTTATCAAGAATATCTTTCACAAAAAGAACAATAATATTCACTCTTCTGAGATAAATATTTCAGAGGAGCGCATCGTTCTTGATAATACTAATAGTAACAGACTCGAAGATGAAACATTAATTTCAGAAACAATCGAAACTGAGGGAACGCCTAATAAAACAACGCAACAGCGTTTCTCAAAATTTAAATCTTCTGAGTTTGCAAACAAATTTCTTAGTTTTTTTCGTCTAAAAAAATTAGATCAATACATATTAAAGAAATTTCTTGGCACATATTTTTTCTCAATAATTTTGTTTTTGGCAATTGTTGTAATGTTTGACATCAATGAAAAACTTGATGCCTTTATTACAGCACCTTTAAAAGAAACCATTTTAGACTACTTTCTAAATTTCTTACCATATTTTGCAAATCAGTTTTCTCCACTATTTGTATTTATTTCTGTTATTTTCTTTACTTCAAAAATGGCAGAGAATTCAGAGATTATTGCAATCCTATCGAGCGGAGTAAGTTTTCGACGACTATTGCGACCATACATGATAGGAGCGACTGTTATTGCTGCAATCACATTTACTTTAAGCAATTATATTATCCCTCCGACCAACATTGATCGAATTAATTACACTAACAAATATGTAAAAAACAAAAAAATCGATACCGGTACAAACATCCAACTAATGGTTCAGCCGGGAGTTGTCGCTTATATGGCAAGATATGATGCTTCATCAAAATTAGGCTATCGTTTTTCGTTGGAACGTTTTGAAGGTAAAACATTGGTTTCAAGAATGACAGCACAATCTATAAGTTATGACACATTGTACAATTGGAAAGCTCGTGACTATATGATACGAGATTTTGACGGCATGAAGGAGACTATCCGACGAGGCACCAGCATTGACACAATAATTCCAATTGAGCCGAGAGACTTCTTGATATCAAAAAATGACCAAGAAACATTGACAACGCCAGAACTAAGCCAATATATAGAAAAACAAAAAATGAGAGGAGTAGCCAATATCAAAGCCTTTGAGATTGAAAAGGAAAAGCGCTATGCCAACACAGCTGCAGCATTTATCCTGACACTTATCGGCATGTCGCTATCATCTCGAAAAGTAAAAGGAGGCTTAGGAATAAATATCGGTATCGGATTATTGCTTAGTTTCAGCTACATTCTATTTTCTACAGTCACATCTTCATTTGCAATATCAGGAGCTACAACTCCATTTATTGCCATGTGGATACCAAATGTAATATATTTAATAATAGGAATAGCCCTCTACAAAAGAGCATCGATGTAAAAAATATCAAAAAACATCAAAAATATTTGCTCAATAAGAAAAAAAACAGTAACTTTGCGCTTGTTTTGTGGCACATCCTGTAAAGTCGCTGAAAATGATGCAGTTAGCGATGATATGAGAACTGAGATGGCGGCCACAACACTTCAAAGAAATTAATAAAAGAAAATTAACAACAGCCATGTCAAAAATTTGTCAAATCACAGGCAAGACAGCGATGACAGGAAACAACGTTTCTCACTCTAAGCGTCGCACTAAACGCAAATTCCAAGTGAATTTGTTTACTAAGAAATTCTACTGGGTAGAAGAAGATTTGTGGATCTTGTTGAACGTATCAGCTCGCGGTCTTCGCACAATCAACAAAATCGGTCTCAATGCAGCTCTTAAACAAGCTGAAGCAAAGGGATATATCGATTTCAGAGATATTAAAGTATTATCATTTTAATGTAATAAACGCAAGGTAAAACTATGGCAAAGAAAGCTAAAGGTAATAGAGTTCAAGTAATCCTTGAGTGCACTGAACACAAGGCAAGCGGTATGCCCGGTACATCTCGCTATATTACTACAAAGAATAGAAAGAACACTACCGAGAGAATGGAGTTGAAAAAATACAACCCTATTTTGAAGAAATACACTATTCACAAAGAAATCAAATAATAATACTTAACTATGGCAAAGAAAACCGTCGCATCGTTGCAAAAAGGTGAAGGTCGTACTTATAGCAAGGTGATTATTATGGAGAAATCACCAAAGACAGGTGCTTACATCTTCAAAGAAGAAATGGTTCCAAACGATGCAGTGCAAGCAGCACTCAAATAATAATAGAATATAAAATATAAAGTTCTATATCAATAAGACCACATCATCTGATGTGGTCTTATTATTTTTTATCAGACAAACTGTTCTTCACACCATCCTTAACAAAAAACAGAATACTAATATATCGAAAAACAATAAAATATTTGCGATATCAAAATATTTTATATACCTTTGCAACAAATAAATCACAAATTCTAATATTTAATCCGATGAAAAAAGTAATCAACATATTGTGCATTGCCATTATCAGCGTGATTTTAGCATCTATCATCTTGCCCACCTACCAGTTCGGCTATTACTTCGGCGCAGGTCTCAAGCAAGGTCTGCAGACAGTAGAAGGAGACTCATTGTCGGGCAAAACTCTTGAAGAAAACACACCTTTGGCATTGGCGTTCACTCCTTCAATCGAAAAGATTACCAACGCTCCCGACTCTCTTCTCGACACCACAAATGGCAACGTTCTCCAATTCACTATCAACAAAGGATCTATCTTCGTGCCCAACGAAATGGTCCCACAGTCATACAGCATCGTCAACTTCATCTGTGGACTGATAATATTGGCTATAGTAGTAATAATGATAATCAAATTTATCCGACTAATCAACAACATCAATCGCAACAAAGTATTCGAACGTTGCAACGTCAAACTACTACGCCAACTCGGAATCCTAATGCTATCGCTCGCATTAGTAAACATCATATCAGGGATTTATGGAGAAATCATCGTGGCCCGACTTCCATACGAACTATCAGGCTACACCTATAGTTACTATTGGCAACTACCTTGGGGACACATCCTCATCGGATTGGTTTCGCTCCTCATGGCACAAATCTGGGCCAAGGGTATACAAATGAGAGAAGAACAAGAATTGACAATCTAAACCGTTGACATCATGCCAATTATAGTTAACTTAGACGTGATGATGGCTAAACGCAAGATTTCCCTCGGAGAACTTGCCGAAAGAATGCAAATCACCCCTTCCAACCTCTCAATTCTAAAGACGGGCAAAGCAAAAGCCATCAGATTTTCAACACTAAACGCAATCTGCCGGCAACTTGATTGCCAACCCGGTGACATCCTCGAATATCGTCCTCCTATGCCGGGCGAAGAAGAAGACGACGCCGACTAACAAATAAGACAACAACAATACAAAACATTAATAATTTAAACTATTTTTAAAAAATGAAACTATTCAAATCAGCTCTTTTGGCACTCGCTGCACTTTGTGCAGGCTCTACTGCCTACGCTACAGAGCACATGAAGAGTCTCAACCCTGACTTCTTTGACAAGACTACGTCAGCAGGTGAAGACTTCTACAAATTTGTAAATAACGGATGGATGGAAGCAAACCAATTGACTCCGGAGTACTCTCGTTATGGTCAATTCAACATCCTTACAGACTCAAGCAACAATCGCATTAAGAACATCGTTCTTAATCTTGCTGCAAGCAATCCTGAAAAAGGTTCGGTTGCTTACAAAGTAGCGACAATCTACGAACAAGCTATGGATAGCGTTCGCCGTAATCGTGAAGGAGCAGAACCAATTAAAGCAGATTTGGAAAAAATCGAGAACACAACTCACGAAGGTATGACTGACCTTCTTTTGTGGATTCATGCTAACTATGCAAGCCCATTCTTTGGTGCCGGTCCGATGGAAGACCTTGGCAACAGCAAAGTTTATGCTATGTACGTTTCAAGCGGTGGCATGACACTTGGAGATCGCGATTACTATCTTCTTAACGATAAACGCAATAAAGAAGTGCGCGAAGCATACAAAAAACTCATCGTTGACAACATGCGTCTTGCCGGTTACTCAAAAAATAGCGCTAACCGAATCATGAAAAATGTCATGAAGATTGAAACTGCTCTCGCTGACTCTGCATGGACTCGTGAACAAAGCCGTAATCTTCCTGCAATGTACAATGTTCGCACATTCGCACAACTCAAAGAGATGTATAACAATATACCATGGGATCGTTTCTTCATCGAAACTATGGGTATCGAAAGTCCTGAAACTGTTATCGTGACAGAACTCAGCTCTGTAGCTCAAGCTAACAATCTTATCGGCACTCTAACAGATCGTGAAATCAAAGACTACTATTTGTGGCAATACGTTCGCCAAGCAGCAGGCAAACTTAGCGACGACTTCACAAATGCTTCTTTCGAATTCAACAAAGTAATGAGTGGTGTCTCTGCACAACAACCACGTTGGAAACGTGCTCTTAGCGCTACTGAAGGTCTTATGGGTGAAGCTATCGGTCAGCTTTATGTAGAAAAATATTTCCCTGAATCATCTAAGCAATACATGCTTGAGCTTGTCGAAAACCTTCGCAATGCTCTTGGTAAGCACATCATCGAGCTTCCATGGATGAGTAGCGAAACAAAACTTAAAGCAATCAACAAGCTTAGTGCATTCACAGTTAAAATCGGTTATCCTGACAAATGGGAAGACTACACAACAATGGAAATCGATCCTAACCTATCATATTACGAAAACTGCCATAATGCTTCTATGTGGCACCAAAAGAAAGAATTGGCTAAATGGGGTAAACCTGTTGATAAATCAGAATGGGGCATGACTCCTCAAACAGTCAACGCATACTATAGCCCATTAGCTAACGAAATCGTATTCCCTGCAGGCATCCTTCAAGCACCATTCTTCGATGCTGAAGCAAGCGACGCAGAAAACTATGGTGGTATCGGCGTTGTAATCGGACACGAAATGATTCACGGTTTTGACGACCAAGGCTGCAATTTCGATGCCGAAGGCAACATGAAAAACTGGTGGACTGCAGAAGATGCTGAAGCATTCAAAAAATTGTCACAAGTTCTCGTTGACCAATTCAACCAAGTAGAAATTCTCCCCGGTCTCTTTGCCAACGGCGAATATACATTAGGCGAAAACATTGCTGACCAAGGTGGTCTTCGCGTATCTCGTACTGCATTCCTTGACTCACAAAAGAATAAAGGAGTTGACATCAATAGCGAAGAAGCTGAAATCAATGGCTACACTCCAATGCAAGTGTTCTACATGAACTATGCAAACCTTTGGGCTCAAAATATTCGTGAAGCAGAAATACGTTCATTAACAGCAGGCGACGTTCACTCACTTGGCGTTAACCGCGTTAACGAAACTCTCAAAAATATCCAGCCATTCATGGATGCTTTCGGCATCAAAGAAGGCGACAAAATGTTCCGCCCTCAAAGCGAACAAGTAATTATCTGGTAATCAAACACACAACCATAATAATTAGGAGTTAATACGAAAATCGCCTTGAAAATTTTTATGCTTTCAAGGCGATTTTTTATGATATTATTGCAACGCTAATCTGCCGACATAGCAAAATATTTATTCTGACCTATACCCTATTCTGGCTACACAATTGCACCAATAAATAATCGTAGATAAAATTTCTTCATCACCGGAAAAAGACTTTGCAGATTATGATTTTTTCTGTAACTTTGCATACTATTTTGGTAATTGTATTTATAACATTGTATGAGCAACATATTTAACGATAATTTTTTAGATTCCAACGAATGTAAAGTAACCATAGGGCCAATCATTACTGAGATTAGAGACGTCAGCGATACAGAAATGGAACATACGGATTTTGACAACATTCCCTTGTTGCCACTACGCGATATGGTGCTATTTCCGGGTGTGACATCTCCAATTTCAATAGGCAGAGAGGCTTCTTTAGCACTTATTAACCAAGCATACCGAAACAAACAGACAATATGCACAGTCACCCAACGAGTGGCTGATATAGAAAAGCCATATCTCTCTGACATGTTCTCAGTCGGAGTGACTGCAAACATCATAAAAATACTTGAACTCCCTGACGGCACAACAAGCGCCATATTGCAAGTTAAGGAATTAGTACACCTTGACGACATCGTTGCCACAGAGCCTTTCCTCAGAGCAAAAGTAAGCAAGATTAATGAAGTTGTTCCTGTCGATAGCGACAAAGAAATGGCTGCTGTAATCATTACCATGAGAGAAGTATTTGCTCGCATGTTAGCATCATTTGGAGAGCAAGAAACACAAGAAATAAAGTTTGCCATTAAGAATATCGACAACCCATTATTCTTAATCAACTTCATTTGTGTAAATTCTCCTCTCGATACTAATATCAAGCAATCAATGCTTGAAGAGACCAATCTCAAAGAACGTGCGCTTAAATTGACCCATCACCTTGACACAGCTTGTCAATTGATGGAAATCAAAGCCAATATCCAATCGCGTACCCGAGAAGATATAACTCAGCAACAACGTGAGCATTTCCTTCATCAACAAATGCGAGCAATTCAAGACGAACTTGGGGGCTCCGTAGAAGAGCAAGACGTCGATGAATTGCGCAATAAGGCTGAACTTAAAGCATGGCCTAAATATGCACAAGAGCATTTCGAGAAAGAGCTGAGAAAACTTGAACGCTTCAATACTCAAAGTCCGGAATATTCTATTCAATACACATATCTCGAAACTTTATTAAACTTGCCTTGGGACAATATGACAAAAGGCAAAATATCTCTTAATAAAGTAGAACGCACTCTCAATCGCGACCATTACGGACTTGAAAACGTAAAGGAACGAATCATTGAACATATGGCTGTACTCCAACTTCGTGACGACATGAAAGCTCCTATTATCTGTCTATACGGACCTCCGGGGGTTGGTAAGACTTCCTTAGGTCGTTCAATTGCTGACGCCATAGGAAGAGAATATTCACGCATTTCATTGGGAGGTCTACATGACGAAGCTGAAATCAGAGGTCATCGCAAAACCTACATAGGAGCTATGCCGGGACGAATCATTTCTGCAATGTCAAAAGTAAAGACTTCAAACCCTGTAATTGTATTGGATGAAATTGATAAAATCGGTAAAGACTTCAAAGGCGATCCTTCAACTGCCCTTCTTGAAGTGCTTGACCCGGAACAAAACTGCAAATTCCACGACAATTACATTGACATCGATTACGATTTATCGAAAGTCATGTTTATCGCTACTGCCAACGACATCAGCACTATCTCTCGCCCTTTGCGCGACAGAATGGAAATCATCGAAATAAGCAGCTATATAACAGAAGAGAAAGTCGAAATTGCTCGCCGTCACTTAGTCCCTAAATTGCTTGAAGAGCATGGATTTGAACCGAAAGAAATAGACTTTAGCAAGGCCACTCTTACAAAGATCGTCGACTACTACACACGTGAATCAGGCGTCAGATTGTTAGAGAAAAAAATCGCTAAAGTGCTTCGCAGACTCGCTCGACTTAAAGCTGTCGGCAAGGAATATCCGACTTCAATCAAACCGGATATGCTTAAAGAACTTCTCGGTCCGATTGAAGTAAATCCTGACATGTATGAAAACAACGATTTTGCAGGTGTAGTCACTGGTTTGGCTTGGACTCAAGTCGGAGGCGACGTATTATTCATTGAGTCTTCGCTATCAAAAGGCAAAGGAGAAAAACTAACATTGACCGGCAATCTTGGCGATGTAATGAAAGAATCGGCAATTATTGCAATGCAATATCTTAAGGCTCACCATCAAGAACTTGGCATAGAATATTCTGTATTTGAAAAATACGATGTTCACATCCACGTCCCGGAAGGCGCAATACCTAAAGACGGACCTTCTGCCGGCATAACAATGACAACATCTCTTGCCTCACTTTTGACACAACGCAAAGTCAGAGAAAAACTCGCAATGACCGGAGAAATCACATTGCGCGGCAAAGTGCTCCCTGTCGGTGGTATAAAAGAAAAAATACTCGCCGCAAAACGCGCAGGAATTACCGACATAATCCTTTGCACTCTGAATAAAAAAGACATTGAGGAAATTGACGAAAAATATCTGAAAGGATTGCAATTCCACTACGTCAACACAATCCAAGAAGTATTGGATTTTGCACTACTTGACGAAAAAGTTCCGAATGCCTTAACGCTCGCTTAAGCGTAGTATAATACGGATAGATTAAATCAACTTATTTCACTGCTACCCAATAATTTAGTGGGTGGCAGTGTTTATATTAATACCGCAACACTCCTTATTAACGACTTATTCATATTCTAATTATTTATACTTTTCACAGCATGACGGAAACCTCAATTTTAAAAATGTTTTATTTTTTTGAAAAAATTTATTGGTATCAAAAAAACTTTTCAAACTTAATTATGTTGTAATTGTATAAAAGATAATAGTCCTTTTTTAATAATCCTTTTCAATATGGAAGCTAAAGAAAATTTTAAACAAAGATTGTTAGGATTGCAAAGCAATCTTTTCAGTTTCGCTTTCCAACTCACATCAAACAAAGAAGAAGCTGAAGACCTTTTGCAAGACACGACACTCAAGGCTTTGACAAATGAAGAAAAGTTTGCAGAAGACACTAATCTCAAAGGTTGGATTTTCACAATCATGCGAAATATCTTCATAAATAATTACAGACAGTCTGTAAGACAAGCCACAATCGTTGACCAAACCGAAGATTTGTTTCATTTGAACATTTCACAAGAATCCGGTTTAAGCACTCCCGACGGAGCCTATTCTGTCAAAGAAATCACTAAAACAATTAATTCGTTTTCAGATGACTATCGTATCCCTTTTGCAATGCACATTGCAGGATACAAATACCACGAAATTGCAGAAAAATTAGGTTTGCCGTTAGGAACTGTTAAAAGTCGTATTTTCTTTGCCAGACAACGCTTACAAAATATTTTAAAGGATTATCGTTAAGAACATCAGCTATTTTTAAATAGTAAAAGGACTCTAATCTAACCGGATTAGAGTCCTTTTTTAATTTAATTTATTCTTAACTTATTGAGTGTGCGTTTATTATCTGATTCGATCGTAACTTTTAAGTTTATTTTCATCTGCACGCATTCTCCCTGCTGCCAACACCTGCCACAAAGCAGCCACTACTATGCATAGACCACCTGTAACTTTGCACTCCACGGCTTCAGCCATTGAGCATGGCATAATGTAGCAAGTCGCCGCATAAGCCAATGTTAGGATTGCGCAAAGAAATGTAGTCTTGATCTGCTGACGGAGATTCTTGTAAAGAAAGATGATGATGAACGACAAAATTGTTGCAAGTGCACCCATAACGATAGTAACCACTGAGTCTAATGGAGTAATAATCTGTGAATGATCACCATTCACAACAGCCACAGGAGTAAACATTGAGACTCCCAATAAAATTCCGGCAAGTAATAGCATTGCCGATTGCCAACGTTGAATTACCATATATATTTTTTTTTAATTTATCAATTTATATTGCAAAGTTAAAAATTTTAGTTGACATCTACAATTCATATCGTTAATTGCTACAACTTTTATGTTCTATTTTTCTTGAATTTAAGTCTTTAAGTTTTTTTAATCACCAAAACCTATTTTCCAATCATTTTTTTTTATAATTTTGGATGAATTTAGACTATATTAGAGAAAATAGCATAAATTACACAATATATTTTATCAACATTTAATAATAATCAATAAAATACATAAATTTATGAAATTAAACAAGTTTTTAAATCTATCCATCAGTTTGATAACAGGTTCATTTCTACTTGTATCATGCTCTGGAGACAAACAGCAAGCAGTCGCTCCTGTTCCGGAATTAGCCGTAATCACCGTTGGTGAAGAAGATGCTACTCTTCATCACATCTATCCTGCAACACTGCATGGTAAAAACGACGTTGAAATTCGCCCTCAAATATCTGGATTTTTAACAAAGGTACACGTTCATGAGGGACAAAAAGTCAGCAAAGGACAAACACTTTTCACTATTGATCAAGTACAGCTACAAGCAGCTGTAGATGCCGCCAAAGCACAAATTGCTGTTGCTGAAGCCAATGTAAACACTGCACAAACAAATGCACAGAACAATAAATTATTATTCGACAAAAACATTATCAGTGCATCAGCATATCAAACATCAGTGGATGCACTTAATTCAGCAAAGGCTCAACTCAATGCAGCTAAGGCTCAATTGACATCAGCACAAAAAAATCTTTCGTATTCTGTGGTGTCAGCTCCGGCATCAGGCATGGTCGGTTCGATTACATTCAAAGAAGGCACATTAGTATCTCCATCTACATTGCTTACAATCTTGTCAAACAATTCCGACATTGAAGCATATTTCTCAATGAATGAAAAGGATGTGCTTAATTTGACTGACAATGGTAAACGCACTCTCCAACAAGCATTAGACTCTCTTCCGGAAGTCACATTAAAACTTGCTAACGGCGAAGAATACGCCCACAAGGGAAAGATTATCTCTATCTCAGGAGTTATCGATGCAGCAACAGGCAGTGCCACAGTTAAAGCAGCTTTTGCTAATCCTAACGGCATGATTCGTAGTGGAAGCACCGGACAAATCTTATTGCCAAACATGGCTGAAGGTGTTATTCAAATTCCACAAAAAGCCACATACGAAATCCAAAACCTCAAGTTCTGTTACGTTGTTGGCGACTCATGTAAAGTCCAATCGAGAGCTATCGAAGTTGCAGAGCAACATGACGGCAAAAACTTTATTATCAAAAAAGGTCTTAAAAACGGTGATATTGTTGTCATTGAAGGAGTCGGCATCACAGTCAAAGACGGGATGGTGATTAAGCCAAAGAATACACAAAGTCAATCAGAAGAAAAATAACATATCTGATATCTCATCAAAAAAATAAGAGCAAATGAATTTATCAAGATTTATAAATCGTCCTGTACTATCGACTGTTATATCGATTTTCATTGTATTATTCGGTATAATCAGTTTAAGTACATTGCCTATCGAACAGTATCCAGACATTGCACCACCGACAATTCGTGTATCAACGACATATACCGGTGCAAATGCACAAAGTGTATTGAATTCTGTCATTGCTCCACTTGAAGAACAAATCAATGGTGCTGAAAATATGGACTATATGGTTTCTACTGCAGCAAACAACGGTTCAGCTGAAATCCAAGTTTATTTCAAACAAGGCACTGACCCTGACATGGCAGCTGTAGATGTTCAAAACCGTGTAGCAAAAGCAGCCGGCTTCCTACCATCAGAAGTTAACCAAGTGGGTGTAATCACTCAAAAACGCCAGTCGTCAACACTTATGGTAATCACTGTTAATTCAGACAACAATAAGTATTCGACAGACTTCATTGAAAACTATATGTCGCTAAATATCGTACCTCAAATCAAACGTGTGTCAGGAGTAGGCGATGCGATGATGTTTGGTGCAGACTATTCGATGCGAATTTGGCTTAAGCCTGATGTAATGGCTCAATATGGTTTGATGCCGAGTGATATTTCAGCGGCCTTGGCTGAACAAAATATCGAAGCAGCTCCGGGACAGTTTGGAGAAAGAGGAGATCAAAGTTTTCAATATGTTATGCGCTACAAAGGTCGCTTGGTTGAAGAGACTGAATTTGAAAACATCATCATTCGTGCTAACAAAGAGGGTGATATGTTACGTCTGAGCGACGTCGCAGACATCGAATTAGGACGTTTGACCTATGGATTCTCCAATAAAATTGATGGCATGAATGGTTGCTCTGCTATGGTTTATCAAGCAGCCGGAAGTAATGCAACTCAAGTAATTAGCGACATTGAAGAAAAATTGGTTGAATTCCAAAAAGAAGCACCGGAGGGACTTAACATCGGAGTGTCTATGAACGTCAACGACTTCTTGTTTGCTTCTATTCATGAGGTAGTCAAGACGTTGATTGAAGCATTCTTACTTGTGTTTGTAGTGGTGTTTATTTTCCTTCAAGACTTCCGTTCGACCATTATTCCTATCATAGCAATTCCTGTTGCGCTTATCGGTACATTCTTCTTGATGAAGATGTTCGGTTTCTCACTTAACCTTTTGACTCTTGCAGCACTCGTTTTGGCGATTGCAATTGTGGTCGATGATGCCATAGTCGTAGTCGAGGCCGTCCATGCCAAGCTTGACCAAGGATACAAGTCGGCTCGACAGGCCTCTATAGATGCAATGGGTGAAATCGCAGGTGCCTTGATTTCAATCACTCTTGTAATGATGCTTGTGTTTATCCCGGTTTCATTCATGGGTGGAACTTCAGGTATCTTCTATCGCCAATTCGGTTTGACAATGGCAATGGCAATCGGTCTTTCCGCAGTAAACGCATTGACATTAACTCCTGCACTATGTGCTATGTTCCTAAAGACACATGATCAACATCCTGAAGGTACAGAAGGTCAACCGGCTAAAAAGATGTCTTTCATGAAACGTTTCTTCTATTGGTTTAATGTTATGTTTGACGCATTGCTTGCCAAATATAAAAAAGCCACAGAATTTTTCATCAAGCGTAAATGGTTAAGCCTTGCGACAGTAGCTGGCAGCATCGCATTATTGGTATGGTTAATGTCTGTAACTCCTTCAGCTCTTGTTCCGGATGAAGACACCGGTACAATTATGGGGGTTGTCGATATGCCTCCTGCGACATCACAAGAACGCACACAAGCTGTCATCGATGCTGTCGATAGTATCGCATCAGAAATTCCGGCAATCAAGAATCGTACTGCAATCACAGGCTTTAGCTTCATTGCAGGTCAAGGTAGCTCATACGGTTCGATGATTATCAAGCTCAATCACTGGGATGACCGCGACCTTAAGACTGAAAGTGCTGATGCAATTATTGGTCAATTAAGCCAAAAGGTCAACAGCACAATCAAAGACGGTCGCATCATGTTCTTCAAGCCTCCGATGATTAGTGGTTACTCTGCAACCAATGGTCTTGATATCAAACTTCAAGACAAAACCGGTGGCGACCTCAACAACTTCTTCCAAGTGGCACAAGGTTTCCTTGCAGAGCTTAACAAGCGTCCTGAAATTCAGATGGCATACACTGCTTTCAACCCATCATTCCCTCAATATATGGTCGAAATCGATGTTGCAAAAGTTAAACAAGCCGGTTTGACACAAAATGCAATCCTACAAGCACTACAAGGATACTATGGTGGTATGTATATTTCAAATTTCAACCGATTTGGTAAACTATATCGTGTAATGATGCAAGCAAATCCTGAAGCTCGCGTCTCACCGGAAACATTAAAGCAAATCAAAGTTAGAAACGGAACTGAAATGGCACCAATCGACAACTTTGTCAAGTTGACTCGAGTCTATGGACCGGACATTATCAACAGATTTAATATGTACACAGCAATATCTGTTACCGGCAGTGCCGCTCCGGGCGTATCAACTGGTCAAGCGATTGCAGCCGTAAATGAAGTAGCCGAAAAGACTCTACCTGTCGGCTATGGCTTTGAATTTGGTGGTTTGACACGCGAAGAATCTAAATCATCAAGCAACTCATCTGGTTTGATCTATGGACTTGTGCTCCTATTTGTCTATCTCCTATTGAGTGCGCAATACGAAAGCTACATCCTTCCATTGGCAGTAATTCTTTCCATCCCATTCGGTCTTATGGGCTCATTCATATTTGCACAAATGATGGGTATCACAAACAACGTTTATCTACAGATTGCCTTGATTATGCTCATCGGTCTTTTGGCTAAGAATGCCATTTTGATTGTCGAATTTGCCTTAGACCGTCGTAAAACAGGCATGAGCATAGTTAATGCCGCTATTCAAGGTGCGACAGCACGTTTGCGTCCGATTTTGATGACATCTTTGGCTATGATTATAGGTCTTATCCCATTGATGATCGCTTCCGGGGCCGGTGCTAATGGTTACAACGCTTTAGGTACAGGTTCTATCGGAGGTATGCTTATCGGCATGGTGCTTCAAGTTCTTATAGTGCCTGCGTTATTTGTTATTTTCCAAATTATTCACGAAAAGATTTCTCCATATAAATGGACTGATAAAGACAATAGTAAGATCAGTGCAGAAATCGAGCAATATAGCATTAAAGACTAAATTAGAGTATGAAATTCAGCAAATTTTTAATATTAATGATGTTGGTGGCTACCATGAGTAGCTGCCACATCTACAACAAATACGAATTACCTCAAGACAATGCTATCATTGGCGAATATCAGAAAGCCATTGAAACTCCGGTCGATTCATCAGCGTTTGGCAATCTTGCTTGGCAAGAAGTATTTACAGACACAATACTCCAAAGTTACATCAACAAAGCGCTTGACGCTAATAAGGATTACCAAAATGCCAAACTAAATATCGACATAGCACATGCACAATTGAAAGGTGCTAAGTTGAGCTACCTTCCATCATTATCATTTAACCCCAATGGTGGTGGTGCAAGCTATGCTGGCTCATCTATTTCGTGGACTTACAGCCTACCGTTGGCTGCAAGTTGGGAAATAGACATCTTTGGCAAGACTTTGAATAATAAGCGCAAAGCTCAAGTCGCTTTAGAGCAAACAGAAGCCTATACTCAAGCTGTTCGTTCACAAATTATCGGAGCTGTTGCTAATACATACTATGCTCTTGTATCGCTAAACGAGCAATTACGCATCACTCTGAATACAGCTAAACTTTGGAACGAGCAAGTAGAATCTATGGTATTAATGAAAGAGGCTGGTAGAGTCAATGAAGCAGCAGTCGTGCAAAGTCGTGCAAACTACTACTATATCCTTTCGACAATTCCAGATCTTGAAAATGCGATTCATCAAGCCAATAATACAATGTCGCTTCTTCTCAATACCCACTACAACAAATGGGAGGTTACAAAATCGCTCAATATAGAAAGCCCTGTGATATTCACAGAAGGTATTCCGGTTGGCTATCTTGCTGCTCGCCCTGACGTAAAAGCTGCAGAAAAAGGGTTTGCAACTGCATATTATGCGACCAATATTGCACGTACCAATTTCTACCCAAGCCTTGTCATTTCTGCTCAAGGTGGATTTACAAATCTACTTGGCAGCATAATAACAAATCCCGGTGACTGGTTTGTCCAATTAGCCGGTTCTCTAACAGCACCTATTTTTTCAAGAGGTCGCAACATTGCCACACTCGAAGCGGCAAAAGCTCAACAGCAACAAGCCCTCAATAACTTTGAATACACAATATTGAATGCAGCTTCAGAAGTCAGCGATGCGTTGATGCAATTCAACACCAATGAAGCCAAACGCATGATGCTCATTAAGCAAATTGACCAACTTGAAAAATCTGTAGAATATACACAAGAACTCTTAACTTTAGGACAAGCTACGTACCTTGAAGTACTAACGGCAGAACAAAGTCTATTATCTGCTCAAATATCGAGCCTCAACTGCTGGCACTCCAAAGTTGCAGCTCTTATTAATCTCTACCAATCGCTTGGCGGTGGCAGATAAATATTAACCTCTAAAATTAAGTAATATGTCAAATATCAGCAATCTTTCATTCGTTCACCCGAATGCAAAAATAGGTTCCAACGTCACAATTGATCCTTTCGTTTATATAGACGACGATGTAGAAATTGGAGATAATTGCCACATAATGTCACACACAAGTATTATATCAGGAACACGTTTAGGTAAAAACAATACTATCTATCATGGTGCAATTATCGGAGCCGACCCTCAAGATTTCAGATGGAAAGGAGAAAAGACCTATTGCACTATCGGCGAGAATAATCACATTTATCAACAGGTGATTATTAATCGCAGTATTTGTGAAGGAGAATCCACTGTCATAGGTTCAAACTCCTATATCATGGCGCAAAGTCATATCGGTCATGACACACGTATCGGCGACAAATGCGTTATTGGTAATGCTGTTAAAATTGCAGGTAACTGTCGCGTTGACAATTGCTCAATACTGTCATCTATGGCTCTTGTCCATGAGAAATGCCACATCGGCGAATGGGTACTCATTAAGGGTGGTTGTCGTGTCAATAGCAACATACCACCTTACGTCATAATGGCTCACAACCCTATCTCTTATTTCGGTGTGAACGCCTTTATCTTGCGCAAAGGCAACAAAGATGAAGAAAGCATCGACGAAATTGCCAAATGCTATCGCCACATTTATCAATGCAACACATCAATCTTCAACGCTTTGCTACGAATCGAAGCAGACGTTAAACAATGCCCTGAAAGAGATGCTATCGTAAAATTTGTCAAGGACCACGATTATAAAATTGCATCATTACCCTTAGAAATGATATAATTTATCTCATATCTAACCTACAAAAAATGCTGCCTACAAACATTGTTTGGCAGCATTTTTATTACATAGCATAACATATGCATAAAATCATCAAATACGACCTACCTCCATACAAGATAAGAAACTGCATTTGAATAAGGATAATCAACGACACCATAATTATGACGTTTTCCTTCTAAATCGACATGCTCAAAAATAGGGTCTCCCCCTTCAAGCATGATAGCTTCCTCCACATCAGCCTTTATCAAAGCTTTTGTAAAGTCGTTAAGCACAACACTATCGACTGACGCAACAATACTCAACCTACCATTTCTAACACAAAGAGCATGACGAATGTATCGGTCTTGATTCTTCATTGATGACAATTTACCATTTTCCACTAATGAATATTGTCGGAAGAAATCTCCACCCCTCTCTGTCGCCTGTTCAAAAAGATAAGTATGTTTTGAAGCACCAATATGTATTGAATCATCGATAATGGCACAATATCCGGCTTTTGAGCGTCCCCACGATATCGGCTTACCATCCTTTACCATTGCGCCGACCACACTGCTATTTCCATCCTTATCAATTGCTATTGATGCCGCTTGCACTATACAGATGGACGTTGTGTCCGACAGACAATCATGTCCTATCTCAAGACTCGGTACAGAATTATACGGAGTAACAATTCTTAATTTCAATCCGTCAACATCAATTATCTCTTCATCACAATATTGATACAAATATCTGTCATTGGCATTATCTGCTAATGCCAATGATTTCATCGTGAATACTTCCGGATCCTTTACAAAAATCGACCAACAACACAATACAACAACTATAATTCCAATGAGAATACAACTCGATAAAAAAATATTATTTTTTTTCTTTCTTTTAATCAAGTTGTCTTTATGGTTTCCTACGATAATTGCATCATTGGATTGATCTGATTCAGAATACTTAGATTTTTCATCTATTACTTCATGACACAATGTTTCTTGTGAAGATTTAGAAGATATTATATCACCGACGATGCGAATATCATCATCGCATATATCATTGATATTATTTTGAGGGGGCAATATTTTACTCATACATCAATCAATTTATTTTATGCTTTTCTTCTACATATTCTTTCAACTTTTTCAAAGCCTCTTTCGATGCAGACAAAGTATATGAGAAAGTTGCATTATCCGACAACATTAGTTGCTGACGCGACACATTAATATGATAGATATAATTATAATTAACAATCAAGCATCTTCCTATCCGGATAAAATTATTGCCTTTTCCTTCCAGTTGTTCAGTCATCAATTCTTCAATTTCACCCAATTGAAGAGTTACTGTACGCTCTTCGCCATTAGCAATAACAAACGTAGAATAGTTGCCATCAGAATGAACATAGACAATTCTATCCGTCAATATTCTTGACAATTCTACCGATGTCCTTACTAATATACGGCTATTTAAATCCATTAATTAATAAAGAATAAAGCAATTAATTCTCCTACCAATGAAATCACCATCATCCCCAACATTCCTAAAGCAATCAACTCCAAACGGCGTGATTCTGCAGGAATGATTCTCGCAAACAATGTCGCTATAAAATGACAAAACGCTGCCATAAATGCAAAGAATATATCAAAGTAGCTCCACCACTCTGTGCGCATCTTAAATGTGGCAATAATTACAACGACAATTATCAATAAATATATTACTGCCCACAACCTTGATGTCAATAACTTTTTAACCATATCATTATACCTTTTTTATCTGAATAATTTCACTGAATATGTTTGTCCAGATTCCGAGCTCATGACAGCAAAATAAAAGCCTGTCGATACCGAAGATAGATTAATTGAAACACTACTTGCAAAATTATATGTAGCCTGCCAAACGACAGCACCACTGAGATTAAAAACTCTAACCAATCTTATATCCTCAGGCATATCAATCATATAGTGTCCTCCTCCATTATTTCTTATTATAGGAGTAGTGACTATATTGGCGTTCTCGATAGCAGATTGCGTTCTCCGGCGTTCTGCTTCAAACTCTGCAACGTATGACTCATAATAACTGAATGGTTCTTCCTCAGCGTATTCCTCTGTGATATTTGGAATATTTCCCAATAAGGCTATCTGTCCGAAACTCATAATCTCTGTTGGCATCAATCGATACCAACCTGAATTTGTCCCGTCCAACTCAATTCTATAGTACTCCCCTTTTCTGCCATTTACTACCATTGGCAATATTTCCTCATTTTCTATCAGACCTAAAGCGACATTTCCCGATTTCTGAAATTCTTCATTTATCAATGCACTCCATTGCTCCGGATAGTATGAAATCGATGTCTGCGAAGCTATCTCCGAATCGTCAGTATAAAGTATATTATTCAGATTCATTGAAGCCTCCTCAGTGCTGATGACAACATCTTCCGTATCTGCTTTCTCATTCAATAATCCATGAATATATTCCGGTAGATTCTGCCATGCTCGTATGGCAGATTCAGGTACTTGACTATCATATCTCACATACTCTATATGTTTAGCATACATTGATAATAATCCCAACATATCCTGACCGATATTCTTTTTATCAAATTTTCGTTCAAGGTCGAATGCCAAAATAGGGAAAGCCTTATTATCTGCAGCCACTATGACAAATCCTCCGGACGAATGATTAAAGAGATAAAATGGTGTCATAAATCGTCCGGTAGATAATGATTTTCCATTATAGACATATTCCGGAGCTGACATCTTCATACCTCTTGCTTCGTTAAAAAACATTTCTGCTATCTTTTTAGCTTGCTTCTGACTGACAGTTTCCGAGTGCATAGTCCCCACAGCCATCATCGCCAAAAAGACAACCATTAATCTTAATATGTTAAATTTTAAAATTAATCTCATCTATATATTATAACGCATTTAATCACACAAAATTACAAAATAAAAATAAATCCACAAAATCCGACATCTCAATATTGTTCTTTCCAAAAAACGTCATGCCTTTAATCAAAAAAAGGAGAACATGCACTCGGCATGCTCTCCACACACGTTTTTATGGTTCAGTAGTTATTTAGTGTGGGTAAGCGTAAAGCTTGGCAATGCGAAAGAGGAAAAACTTCTTGTCAACGACACCTCTAAGATTGGCTCTGAAAAGTTTGATTTTAGCATTGAAAGATTCCGC
>SUXG01000016.1 GCA_015061085.1 Bacteroidales bacterium | reverse complement strand
CTGATTTAGGTTTTACAGAGGTGATTGGTAGTGATAATTTTAAATATACTTTTGACGGTGGAGAAACATGGCAAGAGTTGTCAGGATTTTATCTGCACGGAGGAGTTGCCTTTCATCCTACCGATCCTGATATAGTAGTTTTGGCTGGCTCAAGTGTAGCAGTAAGCAAAGACGGCTGCAAGACATGGGAATTTACTAAAAACCTTGATGACTTAGATGGACCAGCAAAAATTGCATTCGACACGAGAACTAATGAAATTCTTTTTTCAAAGTATAGGATTCTCGGTGGAGATAATATGAAATATGGCATTTACTATTCCGATGATTTAGGTGCAACATGGAAAGAATTGTGCGAATTACCATTTGATGGTGAATTGACCGATTTTACACAATACGGCAGTAAAATCTATTGCATCTCAAGCGAATGCGAAATTTGTGAAATCGACCTTGAAAAGACCGATGTTGGCGTTAGTGAAGTTATCACAAACGATGCTATCAGAATGAGACTATACGAAAATACCATCGGTTGGCAGAGCGAAAAAATGCTGAGCAGAGTTGAAGTAGTTAGTACAGAGGGTATTATCTTGGCTCAGCAAGAAGTTGGCGGAACAAAGGGCGAAATAATGATTAATGACGATTTGACAGGTGTGGCAATAGTTGTATTCTACACAGCCGACGGTCAGCGCATCACTCGCAAAATAAAATTATAAACCTATAAAAATTACGAGTCATGAAATCTTTAGCAAAAATTTTGATGATGATGTCACTCGTATTCGGTGCTGCATCATGTAGTGAGAATAATGAATTATTACCAACGCCAATAACCGAATTTGAGAATAATCACTCAAGAGAAAATAGTAGTTCCCAAGACAAAACAGGCAACACTTCAATTGATGGATTTTATAAAAATATTAAAGTAATTGACGAGCGAAGTTATAAAGAAAGCACATTATTGTCAGGAGGACCTATCTATTTTACAGAGGAATCTTTTAGTGGGTTAGAAGTAGTGTTTAGATTAAGAGATGATAAAGGCATTTATGAAATTTATGCTCCATCAGAAGAATTAAATTTAAATTTAGAGTGCTTATATTATAATTTTTGGTTTAGAGTAAAAGAATTTACAATAAATGGGAAGGAAATAGAATTTAAAGAAACTATTTTATCATATCTTAATGATGATTATAAAGACCTTTATTTCTTTGAAGTATCTAATGATTTTTTCAAAATTAATTTTAATGAAGAGCAAAAAATTAATTTGAATATATCAAAGAACAGTAGTAATGAAGAAATAACATACGAAATAAAAATTGATGATACACTACCGGAATCAAAAACCGACATTATAGTCTTTCAGGCGGCGAAGTGATGGTCGATGACTAATGCAGAAAATAAGGGAGCACTATTATAGCATGAAAATGAGGTTATCTGTGGGTGATTGTAGCCCACAGATAACTCCAAAAAAAATTCAATTTTAATATATTGTAATATGAAAAGATTTAGTTTAATATTTTCGATATTATTGAGTGTGATTATATTATCATGTTCAAAAGAAAACGATGAGCCGATTATAAACGGAGAGAATGGTACTCATGTAGATATTAATGGGTCAGAGATAGAAAATTCTACGGAAGCATCGTATAATGATACGATTATTTATGAAGATAAACGTACCGGTGCAAGTATTGATAGAGGGGCCGATTTAATATTTTCAGAAAAATCCTTAAAAGGATATCGAGTTATTGTAACAATAACCGATTCCGGCATAAGTTATGATATCCACATACCCTCCGAAGGCGCAGAGTTAAATTTGCATGCAGAAAATGTTGATACATGGATGAAATTAGGTAGTATTATTGTAAATGAAGAAATACAAGAGTATTTATTTGAAGAACTTGGAAAAATGCCAAATTACGAGGAAGATAAACATGGCAATAAATATAATTATTATTATAAAGTTTCAAATGAATATATAACGCTTGTTTATGAAACAATAGATGAATTACACATTACAATTCCTCAAAATGAAAGTAAGGATAAATTGCATATAAGAACAATTATAAACGATCCTCCAATCTGTTCAATTGGGGCAACTATTAATTTCATTCAAGCGGGAGCTAAATAGAACGGAAGTCATGTAATTAGCAAAAATAAGGTATAGTTTTCCGTAACCTAAGGAGGCCGACAGGAGAGATTAAACATCGCCCTGTCGGCTTTTTTTGTATGGCGGGTATGTCAATTGCGGCTAAAGTATGCGTAGGTGATAGGCAGAGGGGGTGGGGAGGCTGATATAAAGAGAAAGGAGATGATGGTCATAAGGAGATGATTGCCGAAGGAGAGGGAATAAAAAAGACCGAGCCAAAATTTGATTTTGATTCGGTCGCAGATTATTAGTTAAGGGATTTGTTAGAAGTCGTATCCTATAGTCATAGTCCATGCTTTGTGATGACCATCGTAAAGGTCTTTATAAACGTTGTTAAATCCTGTCGAATAATGTATGCCCAAATAGTAATGGTCGAAAAGAGTTACACCGGTGCCCAATTTCAGTCCGACATCAAATTTATTTCTATTGTCGAAGTAACCGTCTTTGAAGTCAATAGAGTTGCTGACACCTTTATCGCTACCGCTGATGCCAAATTGGAAATAAGGGCCCAAATCGATGCTCCAACGAATGAAATCGGCAGGGTATAGCTTGAGCGAAGCCAACACAGGGACAGTGAACGAGTAGAATCGAGTGTGACCGTATTCGAGGTTTTCGGTGGGCAAATAATTGTAGATGTATGCGTAGTCGTGGCTTCTGCTTTCGAAGAAGAATCCCGGCTGAACAGAGATGAAATTTTTGAAATTAATGTCGCAGATTATGCCGGCATCAAAACCTGTTCCCCATTTGTCGAAATTTAATTTAGTGAAATCTTTATTGTGAGTTTGGTTGGAACAATTAAAACCAATACGAGCACCAAGAGCGAAAGTCTTGTCGGCAGAAGAGGTGTCGAAAAAGTCTTTAGCAACGGCAGAATTGGCGCAAAAGGCTAATAAAGATATGGTTAGGGCTGATTTAATATTGTTCATAAAAAAAGAATTAAAAATTATTGGGTAAAATTAATCAAAAAAGTTAGAATATGAAATTTTATAATTAATTTTGCAGTCTGAAAATAAAAAATGTTTAAAAAATCTAAATTAAATCAGTAAAAAAGTATGGCTCCGAAGTATAGCAACAGTTTGTTTACAAATGCCAAGGATTATGCGATAATCGTATTCGGTTTGGCGTTGTATGCGATAGGTTTCACAGCTTTTATTTTGCCTCATGACGTTATCATGGGAGGCCTTCCAGGTGTCGGCACATTGGTTTTGTTGGCGACAGAGAAAATGTTTGGTGTAGGAAATGGTATTCCAGTGTCGGTGACACAGTATATCTGCAACATCATTTTGCTGATTATCGCGTTTAGAATTGTTGGTAAGACATTCGTATTGCGTACAGTGATCAGTACATCTATTTTGTCGTTGTTTATCGGTATGCTTGAATTTTATTTTCGTAGCAATCCTCCTTTGATTAGTGAGATTTCGCTCAGTGTAGCGCTTGGTGGTATCTTATGTGGTACAGGTATGGGTATGATTTTTACTCATAACGGTTCGACAGGCGGTACGGATATCGTTGCTGCAATGGTGTCGAAATTGAGCAACGTAAGTATAGGTCGTACAATTATTTATGTTGATATGATGATTATCTTGTCGTCAATATTATTGCCATACGATGGTGATTTTGAGGCACGTATCAAATATCGTATTCCAATCATTGTGTATGGATTTATTGTTACATACGTAATGGCATACGTCACAGATATGGTAATTAATACCAACCGACAAGCTGTTCAATTTTTTATCTTCTCAAATAAGTGGCAGGAAATCGCTGATGCAGTTAATCGCGAAGCACGTCGTGGCGTAACTATACTTGATGGACAAGGTTGGTATTCTAAGAATAATGTGAAGATTTTGATGGTGTGGTGTCGCAAGATAGAGGCTGTGACAATCCACCGAATAATTAAGAGTGTCGATGAAGATGCGTTTATCACACAGACCAATACCAATGGTGTATATGGCAAAGGTTTCGATACGATGAAGGTTAAAATTAAACCTCGCAAAGTTGAAGAAATTAAGGAATAAACACTAACCACATAAAGACGCTTGCGAAGGGCGTCTTTTGTGTCCTATAGAAATGATTTAACACACGCAAATAAAAAGGGTATGAAGTATTCATATAATAAGTTATTTACAAATGCCAAGGACTATGTGATGATGGTGCTGTTTCTGGCAATCGGAGCATTTGGCTTTACAGCATTTATATTGCCTCATAAAGTGATTATGGGAGGGCTGAATGGAGTCGGCAGTTTGGTATATTTCGCCTCAAATCAGGTTATCCCGGTGGCAGTTACCCAATATGCTTGCAATCTCCTCTTATTGTCGATTGCATACAAGGTCGTGGGTAAGAGCTTTGTGATGCGTACCATATTGGGAGCAACGTTGTTTTCGCTCTTCATAGGGCTGATGGAAGGTGTCTTTATGTCGCTTGAAAAGCCATTGATACCGGACACTACTGTGAGTATCTTGTTAGGAGGTATATTGTGTGGAGTAGGTATCGGGACAGTCTTTGTTCATAATGGTTCGACAGGAGGGACAGACATCGTAGCGGCAATGGTGTCGAAAGTGAGCAATCAGAGCATCGGTCGCACGATGATTTATGTCGATATGATAATCGTGTCGATGACAATATTCTTGCCGTTTGAAGGTACATGGCAAGAACGCTTCCAAGAACGTGTGCCGACGATGGTGTATGGTCTTATGGTGACCTATGTCATAGCATTCATGGCAGACATGGTTATTAATACCAACCGACAAGCTATTCATTTCACAATCTTCTCTCGCAAGTGGGAGGAAATTGCCAATGCTGTTAATACAGAGGCACGTCGTGGCGTAACAGTAACTGATGCACAAGGATGGTACTCAAAGGAGCCTGTCAAAGTGTTGACAGTCTATTGTCGAAAGACAGAGTCGGTTACAATTTTCAGAATAGTCAAGAGTATTGACCCTGATGCGTTCATCACGCAGACCAACACTAATGGTGTTTACGGAAAAGGTTTTGACGAAATGAAAATCAAAATCAAGTCGCAGAATACAGATAACTAAGTAGAAAGACTTTAGGCTATCAAAAATAATAAGGACCATTCTTACAATTCGAGAGTGGTCTTATTTGTGTATTTTCAATAGTAATGAATATATTTTGTTATGGATAGTTGTAAACAATGCGTTTCAGAGAGGTTATAATGTCGTTGTCGGGAGTTTCAATTTGGATATTGCCACAAGTCATTAGAATTAGAGGAGTAGGGGATTGGCGAGGTGAATAGGGTGGCTGTATGTAAGGTATATCTTTGTGCAATGTGAATCCGAGGTGATTGTAAAAATCAATGCGACGTATAGCTTGAGGTGAATCAGGGCGTTCGACCTCAAGTAGTATGTTTGGACATATTTCAGCTGTTGCATGTTGAATTAGTTGCGATCCAAGCGAAAGCGACCGTAAATGGCTTACTATGGCGAGGTGTTCGACATATATATGAGTGTCAAAATGCCAATAAGAAAGAAATCCTGCAAATCGATTGTCATAGGTGATGACGATGATGTTAAATCGGTCGGAGTGCAGTTTGAAAAATTCGATGATGTCGTTTATTGAGCTCCATTCACGACGCTCGTCGCGTGGGAATGCTTCGATGTAGAGCGATAATATAGATTTAAGGTGATTTGAGAAGGAAGTGCAATTAGAGGCTGAAATATGGGTGAATTTTATCATATTGCATTAATTTTTTAAAGAAAAATTGTTTAGAAATTCGTTACAAATATAATAAATTGTATCTTTGTAGCCAAATTAAAAAAATAATAAGGAATATGGATAACAAAAATATAGTATTAAGTGGAATCCGAGCAACCGGAAATCTTCACCTGGGTAATTATTATGGAGCGTTGAGCAAGTTTGTAAAGATGCAAAATGACTATGATTGTCGATTCTTTATTGCCGACCTTCATGCTTTGACGACTCATCCCGACCCAAAGATGCTTCATGAGAATGTGAAGCAGATTTTAGCAGAATATCTTGCGGCAGGGCTTGATCCTGAAAAAAATATCATTTACGTACAAAGCGACGTTCCGGAAATCTCAGAACTTTATCTGCTTATGAATATGCACGTAGGCATAGGAGAGTTGATGCGTACAGCTTCATTTAAGGATAAAGCTCGTAAAGCATTGGGAATACATAGCGACGGCGACGAAATCGAAAAGGAAATCATAGGCAATCAGACAAATCAGCGTGTAAATGCAGGATTGTTGACCTATCCGACATTAATGGCTGTCGATATTTTGATACACAATGCTGATTTAGTGCCGGTAGGTAAGGATCAAGAGCAACACCTTGAGTTGACACGTCGTTTTGCACGTCGTTTTAATTCATTCTATAAGATAGACTATTTTAAGGAACCGGTAAACTTTAACTTTGGTGGAAATGCAGTTAAAGTGCCGGGACTCGACGGATCGGGCAAAATGGGCAAGAGCGAGGGTAATTGTATCTATCTTATAGATGAAGAAAAGGTGTTGCGCAAGAAAGTGATGCGCGCAATGACTGATGAGGGTCCGAAGGAACCAAATTCTCCTGTGAGCGAACCAATCTCTAACCTTTTTACATTGATGGAACTTGTCTCTACACCTGATACACTCCAGCACTTCAAAGATGCTTACGCCGACTGCTCTATTCGTTATGGCGACCTTAAGAAACAACTCGCAGAAGATATTTTGAAGGTAACGCTTCCAATAAGAGAACGCATACTTGATATTCAGGGCAATGACGAGTATTTGAGTAAGGTTGTGCGTCAAGGCGCTGAACGTGCACGTGAAACAGCAGCCAAGACATTGCGCGAAGTGCGTGAAATCATGGGTATTAAGAAATTTTAAGGTAAAGAAACAACTATGACAAAAAGATGGTTTGCTCTGTTGGGTTTGTCTCTCGTTTTGATGATGACTTTCATTCGTTGTGGCGAAAAAAACGGAGCAGAAGACAAACCGGTTTTGACGGTCAGTATTCCTCCTCAAAAATACCTGCTTGAGCAAATCGTAGGAGAAAAATTTGTCGTCAACTCATTGTTGTCGCCCGGAACAAATCCGGAAAACTATGACCCGTCAATGAATCATCTGATAGGCATGCAGAATAGCAAGGCTTATTTGAGGATGGGCAACATAGGCTTCGAAGCTGCTGCATTGACTAAAATAAACGATAACTTTCCTGACCTTAAAATATATAACACATCGGCAGGGGTGCCATTGATAAGAGGCACTCATGGTCATCATCATGGTCATCATGAGATGGATGTAGATCCTCATGTGTGGACATCGGTTAAGAACGCAAAGATTATAGCCGAAAATATGTATAAAGCCATGGTGGAGATTGATTCGTCGAATAAGGACTATTATCAAAAACGCTATGAAGCGTTGCGTCAGGATTTGGAACTCGTCGATGATAGTATCACAAGGTTGTTGGCGCCGATAAAAGGAGAAACATTTCTTGTGTGGCATCCGTCGTTGACTTATATGGCAAGAGACTATGGATTGAATCAAATGAGTGTCGAATATGAAGGAAAAGAAGCGACAGCCGACCACCTTAAGCATATCATAGATGACGCCAAAGCAGTGTCTCCAAAAGTATTTTTCTATCAAAAGGAATATGACAGCCGTCAGGCAGAATTAATAAGCAAAGAAATAGGTACGTCTTTGACTCCTGTCAATTTGATGAATTATGAGTGGAAGCAAGAAATGTACAATATCGCCAATACGCTTGCCTCAAAAAGGGATAATTGAGTTGCAAGATGTAAAAGTCAGTTATGACAGAAGTCCAGTTCTCGACGGAGTGTCGTTGAGGGTGGATGAAGGAGACTTTATCGCTATAACCGGACCGAATGGTGGTGGAAAAACGACTCTTCTGAGAGTGATTTTGAAATTGCTGAAACCTTGCTCAGGAAACGTCGTATATCGAAATAATGGCAAAAATGTCGATACGCTTCCTATTGGTTATTTGCCACAAAAAAATACGATAGATTTACGATTTCCGGTAACAGTCGATGATGTTATTGTGTCGGGATTATTGAGTGGATTTAAGCGAAAGATAACAAAAGAAGACAAGACAAAAATAGATGACATCATTGACTTGGTTGGAGTTGGTGATTTTCGGAACAAGTCAATAGGCGAACTTTCCGGTGGTCAATTGCAAAGGACATTACTTGGCAGAGCATTAATATCGAAACCGAAAGTGTTGGTGCTTGACGAACCATTGTCGTATGTAGATAAAAACTTTGAACATCAGATCTATAGCATAATAGAGGAATTATCGAAGCATACAACTATAATTTTGGTGTCACATGAAATGTCAGTGATAGCAGGTATGGCCAATCGTCATCTCATTGTTGATCATGGTCTGCATGAATGTTCTGCTCGTCAGCATTATATCCCAACATCGTGCCGCTAAAAGCATAGAAACAGAAACCTAAAACATTTGAAATTATGGCATTGAATTATATCTGGATCGGATTCTTGATAATCGCCTTTTTGATGGCTCTTGGCAAAACTTTGTTTACCGGCGATTTAAGCATATGGTCAACGATAATGAATAGCTCGTTTGATCAAGCGGCTTTTGCTTTCGAGATTTCATTAGGCTTGACCGGCGTACTGACACTATGGTTAGGTATCATGAAGATTGGCGAGCGAGGAGGGGTTATTCAGTATATGGGGAGATTGATAAGTCCGTTGTTCTCGCGATTGTTTCCGGGCATACCAAAGAATCATCCGGCTATGGGTTCAATTTTTATGAATGTGTCAGCAAATATGTTGGGCCTTGATAATGCTGCGACACCATTGGGATTAAAAGCAATGCAAGAGATGCAGAGCCTTAACGATAAGAAGGATACGGCTACCGATGCCATGATAATGTTTTTGGTGCTCAACGCTTCGGGATTATGTCTGATACCGATAAGTATCATGATGTATCGTGCGCAAGGAGGCGCCTCAAATCCTACAGATGTATTTATCCCGATTTTAATTGCCACAGCCATAGCGACGCTTATAGGGCTGATAGCTCTTTGTATTCGTCAGCGCATCAAGATGGACTTAGTGTTGTGGAGTTGGTTTGCAGGGATAGCTGCAGTCGTGACTGCCGTGGTTGGATTTTTCTCATCCTTGCCGGCTGATAAGGTGCAAGACTATTCAACCTTTGGAGCAAATGTCATTTTGTTCTCAATCATAATCTCGTTTATAGTTGTTGGTGTAAAGAAAAAACTGAACGTCTATGATTGTTTTATCGAGGGAGCCAAAGAAGGCTTTAAGACAGCAGTTATGATAATTCCATATTTAGTGGCAATCCTTGTTGCAATCGGCATGTTCAGAGCTTCGGGAGCGTTGGACGTGTTTACATCGGCAGTAGAGACGGCATTGGCTGCAGTAGGATGTGATACAGAGTGGGTCGGCGCATTACCAACTATGCTTATGAAGCCGCTGAGCGGAAGCGGATCGTGTGCCATGATGCTTGATGTAATGAAAGCTAATGGAGCTGATGCTTTTGTCAGCCAAGTGGCAGCGACGGTGAGAGGTAGTACTGATACTACGTTCTACATTTTAGCAGTTTATTTTGGCAGTGTAGGAGTCGTTAAAACACGCTATGCAGTGAAGTATGCACTATTTGCCGATGTGGTCGGAGCAGTGTCGGCTGTCGTTGTTTCCTACTTCTTCTTTGGTTAAGGATGATAGATACAATATGCTATAGAATAATAGAAGCTAATCTTGTGGTGTTTTTACTTTAGGAAGGAGGCGATTTGTCAGAGATTGTAGGCAAAAGAAGATGATGATTTGTCGGTGATTGTGTTCTTATTCTCCTTTTTGCAACCAAATGGTCGGATTAGTTGTTAAAAAACTGAAAACTATTTTTTAGTTTTTTGGTTTTTGCGTAATTTTGCACTCCATTTTAAACTACGTGATTTGATGAGGTTGGAGATAGAAACGTATCATAAGTTGCTATCAATGATATTTCAGTTGATATTGGAGCGAGGTATAAAGGGTCTGACGATGGATTCTGTCGCTTCGTCGTTGTCGATATCAAAGCGCACGTTATATGAGATATTTGAGAGTAAGAGCGACATGATAGTCAAGACGATGTCGCACATGAATGAGAAGCGACATAAGGTGGCGAAAGAGGCTTATCTGTCGGCATCGAATAGTCTTATAGGCATTTTGCGCATTTTCTTTATCCAGCGTGAGTTTATCTGTAAGGTCAATGTCAATTTCTTTCGTGATATGGACCAGATAAGTCATGAAATCAGGGAATATTATCGTGAGCAGTCGGAGCGAAACATTGTCAATATCCAGTGTTTTTTCAAGCAAGGGATTGAGGAGGGTGTATTACGTGACGATATTGACTTCACGGTGCAGTATAGGATACTTGAGATTCAGATGGAGTCGTTGAAGCGTATGGAGGAGCATTTTCCACAGGAGATTACGTTAATCAGAGCATACGATGCAATCTATGTGGGCTTTCTGCGAGGCATAGTGTCGCCTAAGGGTATGGAGATGCTCGATGAGATAATCAAGGATCCGACATTTATCAGGCAAGATATAGAAAAATATTTATACAGACATGAAGTTGAGAACTAAAATTTTGGTGGCTGCCATGCTTATGGCATTGCCGACTTTGACTTGTGTGGCACAGGAGGCTATGGCTGCAATATCCACTGAGCAGTCAAGCGATGTTGCGACAAAATTGGTATTGTCAAGAGAACAATGTATCGAAATTGCATTGCAAGACAACCCTACAATTAAGGTTGCCGACATGGAGGTAAAACGTGTTGACTACTCAAAGAAAGAAGTTATAGCAGGTCTTTTCCCTGCGATAGACTTTAGTTTGGCATATCAGCGTGCCATCGAATTGCAGACTATCAATATGAGTATGGGTGGGCAAGACATGTCGATTAAGATGGGTAGCGATAACACTTGGAATTTAGGATTTACTGCCACTATGCCTATAGTAGCACCGCAGTTGTGGAAATCTATCAGCATGAGTGATACGCAGATTCTTGCCAATGTCGAAGCTGCAAGAGCTTCACGTCTTGATCTTATCGACCAGGTGAATCAAGCATACTATGGATTGCTTTTAGCTGAAGCTTCTTACAATGTATTGAAACAGAATTATGATAATGCAAAGATTAATGCAGATTTGATTCAGAAGAAATTTGATGTCGGAACGGCATCGGAATATGATGTGCTTCGCAGTTCGGTGCAAGTGAAGAATGTAGAGCCGGAATTGCTTCAGGCAGAGATTGGCATCAAGCAAGCAAAATTATTGCTAAAAATACTTATGGGTATGGACGTTGCTGTCGAGATTGAAGCAAACACAACGCTTAAGGAGATGCAACAAGATATGTATGGTTATGTGATGGGGGTCGAACGTGATTTGTCGCAAAATACAGATCTTCGCACACTCGATATTCAAACTAAGCAACTCAAACAAAATGTCGCTATGAAGAAGTTGGCGTGGGTGCCGACTATCGGTGCACAATTTAATTTGGCATGGAGCTCAATTTCTAATGGTCCTGTGTTTAAAAATATTAATTTACATCCTTACAGCAATGTAGCACTATCTGTGGCTGTGCCTATTTTCTCAGGTGGTTCAAAATTGTTCGGATTGAAGCAGGCACAAGTGCAATATAACGAAATGAAGTTGCATAGAGAAAACCTTGTGCGTTCATTGAATATGCAAGTGGACCTTGCTCTTGACAACATCAACAAGGAGATTAAGCAAATCGAAACAAGTGCAGAAGGTGTCCGTCAAGCAGAAAAGGCACATTCTATCATGCAGAAGAGTTTCGAAATCGGTGCTGCGACATATTTGGATCTAAGGGATAGCGAACTTGCGAATACAGCATCTCAATTGGCATATTACCAAGCTATTTACAATTATCTTTGCTCAACAAGTAAGCTTGATACTTTGTTGGGTAAGGAAGATACACTCAATATTTATAAGAACGCAACCACAGAAAAATAAAAAAAAAACGAATATAGGATATGAAATTTAGAAGATTTGCAGTTTATGCACTCATGGCGTCGGCAATGCTGATGGCGTCATGCTCTTCGGAAGAGAAGAAGGTGGAAGAAAAGGATGAAAAGCCTTTGGTAAAGGTTGAGACTGTGGTGTCGCAATCGGTGGACAAAATAGGTCACTACACTGCTACGACTGAAGCCGACGTAGTCAACAACATTACTACAGCGATGCCTAACCGTATCAAGGCTATTTATGTTGATGAGGGTCAGAAGGTGTCGAAAGGTCAACGCCTTGTAGTTCTTGACGATGTCAACACAGATTCTTACGAACTTCAAGTGGCTAATGCTGAAGCTAACCTTAAGAATGTGGAAATCAACTACAATCGTGCTGTAGAACTTTATAAAATAGGTGGAGGTACTAAGCAGTCTGTTGAACAGATGGAACTTTCTCTTATCAATGCACAAAATGCTTTGGCAAATGCTAAACGTGCGTTGCAGAATGTGAAGGAAAACACTGTTCTGACAAGCCCTATCAGCGGCGTTGTGACTACTCGCAACTACGATGCAGGTGACATGACAGGTCAATTGCCAATCCTCACAATCGCTCAAGTGCAGCCGGTGAAGATTGTCATCAACGTGTCGGAAAGCGAGTTGGCTAAGGTCAACAACGGCATGCCTGCGGTGGTGAAATTCGACACTTACGGCGACGAAGAGTTTGCCGGCAAGGTGACTATGGTGGCTCCGACTGTCGATGTGGCGACACGCACATTCGGCGTTGAGGTGACAGTGGCCAACAAAGACAATCGTATCCTTCCGGGTATGTTTGCTCGCGTAGAACTCAACCTCGGCACAATGGAACACGTCGTAGTGCCAGACAAGGCTGTGGTGAAGCAACCGGGTTCGGGCAACTATTATGTCTATGTCTATAAAGATGGCAAGGTGAGCTACAATCAGGTGCAACTCGGTCAACGCATGGGTGACAAGTATGAGTTGATTTCTGGTGTAGAATCAGGCTCACAAGTAGTCGTATCAGGTCAATCTCGTTTGGCTAACGGCGACGAAGTGGAATTGGCGAAATAATCCCCAAGTTAGAGAGTAGAAACAATAGTAAGAATTTAATAAGAAGAAAAATATGAGTTTGTATGGAGCGGCGGTGAAACGACCGATTATGACAACCCTCTGCTTTGTGGCTGTCGTGATTATGGGTCTTTTCTCGCTGGTAAAACTACCGATTGACCTTCTTCCGGATATCGAGACCAATACTATCATGGTCATCACCATGTATCCGGGAGCAAGTGCTGAAGACATCGAGCAGAATGTGACCAAGCCATTGGAAAACACCCTCAACTCGGTGGAGCACCTTAAGCACATCTCATCAAATTCGCGTGAGAATACATCGGTGATTACGCTTGAGTTTGAATTCGGTTATGACATCGATGTGATGACCAATGATGTGCGCGATAAACTTGATATGGTGGAATCATCACTGCCTGACGGCATTATGAATCCTATCATCTTCAAGTTCTCGACCGATATGATTCCTATCTGCCTTCTCTCGGTGGAAGCCAAGGAAAGTATGGCAGGTCTTTACAAGATTCTCGACGACAATGTGGTCAACCCGTTGGCGCGTATTGACGGAGTAGGTTCGGTGTCGGTGTCGGGTGCACCAAAACGTGAGATACACATTTATTGTGACCCTAACCGATTGGAAGCTTACAACTTGACCGTTGAGGCTATCTCCAATGTGATAGCTGCCGAAAATATGGATATGCCGGGTGGTTCGTTTGATGTCGGCTCAAACACATACGCACTTCGTGTGCAAGGTGAGTTTGAAGAGGCACGTCAGATGGAAAATATCCCTGTCGGCTCGTTCAACGGCAAGATTATCTACCTCAAGGATGTGGCACGCGTAGATGACTCGTTGGAAGAACGTTCGCAAGAGACCTACAACAATGGTAAGCTCGGTGCGATGGTAATCATTCAGAAGCAGTCGGGTGCCAACTCAGTGCAGATTTCCGACAAGGTGAAGGAGATGCTCCCACGCATTCAGAAGAGCCTCCCTTCAGATGTTAAGCTCGGTGTGATTCAAGACACATCTGACAATATCAAGAACACAATTGCGTCGCTTGTAGAGACAGTGATGTATGCGTTGTTGTTTGTGATGATTGTCGTCTTTGCATTCTTGGGTCGATGGAGAGCTACGATGATTATCGTCATCACAATCCCTATCTCGTTGATTGCATCGTTCATCTATCTATATGCTACGGGCAACACTCTGAATATCATTTCGCTCTCGGCATTGTCGATTTCGATTGGTATGGTGGTTGACGATGCTATTGTGGTGCTTGAAAACGTCACTACCCACATCGAGCGTGGTTCGGACCCTAAGCAAGCGGCAGTGCATGGCACCAATGAGGTGGCTATCTCCGTAATCGCTTCTACGTTGACATTGATTGCGGTGTTCTTCCCATTGACAATGGTGACCGGTATGACCGGTGTCTTGTTCAAGCAGCTCGGCTGGATGGTGACAATCATGATGGTCATCTCGACTACTTGTGCGTTGACTTTGACTCCGATGCTTTGTAGCCAATGGTTGAGATTGCAACGCACCAAGGGCAAGATGTTCTTGAAATTCTACGGTCCTATCGAGCGAGCACTCGACAAGTTTGACGAAGGCTATGGTAAGTTGTTGGAAAAGGTGGTGGCCAATAAGACAGTGACCATCATTGCATGTATGGGCTTCTTTGTCGCATCAGTCTTCTTGATGAAGTTTGTCGGCACAGAGTTCTTCCCATCGCAAGACAACGGACGTCTGGGTGTGAAACTCGAAATGCCGGTGGGTACACGCATCGAAGAGACACGCAAGGTGACATCTTACATCGACTCATTGTGGCGTGCGAAATATCCTGAAATCAAGGTGTTGAACTATACACAAGGCTCGGCAAGTTCCGACAACGCATTCGCTTCACTCTCCGACAATGGTCCTCACATTGTCAGTATGAATATTTCGTTGGTTGACATCGATCAGCGTGATCGTCGCATCTTCGAGATTGCCGACGGTATGCGTGCTGACTTGGAGCAGATACCGGAGTTGAAGAAGAGAGAGGTTAACATCGGTGGTGGTCGTGGCTCAGGCATGGGTGGACAGTCGGTGATCGACTTCGAAATCTATGGCTACGACTTTGAAGAGACCGACTCGGTGGCTCGTCAGTTGAGCAGAGTGTTGCGTAATATCAAGGGTACGGCCGACATCACTATCTCTCGCTCGGATTATCAACCTGAATACCAAGTTGACTTCGACCGCGAAAAGTTGGCTCTCAACGGCTTGAATCTCCAGACTGCAGCCTACTTCTTGCGTAATCGCATCAACGGCTCTGTGGCATCTTACTACCGCGAAGATGGTGAGGAATACGACATCAAGGTGATGTATGCTCCTGAGCACCGCACCGAAATCTCTGATATCGAAAACATTGTCATCGTCAACAATCAAGGTCGTGGCGTGCGTGTCAAAGATGTCGGCACAGTGGTGCAACGCTTGACTCCTCCGACTATCGAACGTATGGACCGCGAGCGCGTGGTGAAGGTATCGACAGTCGTTGACGGCGTACCAATGGGTGACGTGGTGACTCAAGCACAAGCTGAAATCGACAAGATGGATCTCCCTTCAGGTATCTCTATCACATTGGCAGGTAGCTATGAAGACCAGCAAGAATCGTTTGCCGATTTGATGTTGCTTGGATTGCTCATTATCATCCTCGTCTATATCGTGATGGCGGCACAGTTTGAATCGTTGACCTATCCGGGTATCATCATGACATCATTGTTGTTTGCATTCTCGGGTGTGTTCTTGATCTTGTGGATGACAGGCCACACGCTCAACATCATGTCGATGATTGGCGGTATCATGCTTATCGGTATTGTGGTTAAGAACGGTATCGTGCTTATCGACTACATTATCCTTAACCGTGAGCGTGGCATGAGTATCCGTCGTGCCGTAATCGATGCCGGTAAGTCGCGTTTGCGTCCTGTGGTGATGACTACGTTGACCACTATCCTCGGTATGGTGCCGATGGCTATCGGTGACGGTCAAGGTGCAGAAATGTGGCGTCCGATGGGTACGGCCGTGATCGGCGGTCTGACCGTATCGACTATCTTGACACTCTTGTTCGTACCGGTGCTTTACTGTGTCTTCGCCTATAACGGCGTAAAACGCACACGCAAGCAAATACGTACTAAACAATCAGAAGATTAATTACTCACTACAAGGCTATGCACCCTGCGATTGCGGGGTGTGCAACCGATAAATTAAGCAATAAGAATGAAAGCAGTATTCATAACCTACGACCAAGCTCATCATGAGCGTATCATCGAAATTCTCGATCGCAACAACTGTCGTGGCTTCACAGCATTTGGTAATGTTCAAGGTCGTGGCAGCGAAACCGGTGAGCCTCACTATGGTACACACGCATGGCCGTCGTTGGCTTCAGCTCTCATCACAATGGTGGAAGACCATCGTGTCGACTCGTTGCTCGCTCGCCTCAAAGAGCTCGATGAGTATCGTCCTAAACTTGGACTTCGCGCCTTCGTTTGGAACGTTGAGCAAAGCATCTGATTAGGACTTGCAAAATTGTAAAAAAATATAATATTACTTTGATATAAGGCATTGTTTCTTGTTTGGAACAGTGCCTTTTTGTAAACATGACCTACAATTTGAAATTATCCGTTTGAACGATATTAGTGTTATAATTTACTAAAACGAAGTTAAATTAATGAAAATCTGGTGAGAATAGAGCATAATTGCTTAATTTTGTTGATACTAATCTAAGTCTAATAGATGTTTCAGATGTTGAGGCTGCTCATAATATTTTTGTTGTTGATCTCTTTTCAGACACTGCCAGCACAAAAGCGTAGCAATGTGATTATTGCTGACTCACTTAGTCGCGAGGTATTACCATACGCATCTGTTTTCAATAGCAATGGAAAGTTGGCAGGAGTATGTAGCGTTGACGGATTGTTGCCTCATTTGTCAGAGTCTGATTATCCACTGACTATTAGATATTTGGGCTATAAGGAAAAATGTGTCAACTATCAAGATTCAGACACTGTCTTTTTGCAAGAGTATACTGTGGATTTACCGGAAGTGATAGTCGGATCAAACAAACATAAGATACTCCATACATTAGCTTACGTCAGGGAATATTCCATGCTGACAACCTATACCGATACAGTTTTCTTGTTTCGAGAAAAGATGGTGGATTATATGTTGCCAATGGATAAAAGATTGAAGTTTGAAGGTTGGCTAAATCCACGAATTTTGAAGTCGAACTCCTACTATAGATTTACCGATTCGACAGGACTTGATAGCGTAAGCGATCAGTGTAATCATCATTTCTCATGGGCTGACTGGGTGGGAATAATACCGACAGCAGCTATCCCTGAGTCGCTTGTTAGGAATAGGATAGGTGTTGATACAATACGGGGTAAGTACAGTCCGACAGAGATTTGGTTGAGAAACGATGATCGCTTGACACTTGATGTCAATGTGCTTGCTGATACGACGAGTCGAAAGTGGGTGCCTAATTTCTCTCTGTTCTTTAAAGAAAATCTCGACTTTGAGCAGTTCAGAGTAAAGTTTAATTATGGAAATGTAGTCACAGATTCTATCGCTCCTATTGACTTGACCGGTTACTCTTTCAATATTGAATCAAACGGCAGAGGCAGGGGAATGTTTCGCTTCTCGCGTAATGATGAGCCGTTTTTTGTATCTACTTATGCAGAAGTCTATGTAGTTGATAAAGAGTACATCACGGTAAAAGAGGCTAAGAAATGGGAGAAAGGAAATCTGAATCTTGACGACATCTGCATAATAGAACCACAAGAGGCTCCCGAATTACAATCTGCCATTGAGATGCTTATTGATAGAGTTAACAATGTAGATCATGATAAAATAAGATTAACGATGACACCCGATAAGCGCCTTGCCGGTCGCAAAGTTGAGCGAAACTTCGGTCAGAAGGTACTCGACAGAGTGAAAGGCATCCTGGGTATCAGCAATATTCTTGGCAGGCGAAAGCAGACACGTCAGTGGAAAGAATTTCGTCAGGAGCAATTAGAAAAAAACATGCGTGACTGATGCTATCTAATTATTCCTTGTTTGGAAGGAAATGGTTAGAATTTGAGTAATAGTGTTTGTAGGTATGCGACCAACCGAGAAGGATAGCATATCAGAAGAATTAATTTATGTCGATTATAACTTATCGTTTGGTGTATGTTTTGCAGAATTGGCGTATGCCACATTCTAAACAATTAGGTTTGCGTGCTGTGCAGACGTATCTGCCATGAAGTATCAGCCAATGATGGGCTTGTGCGATAAGGTTTTCAGGAATATTTGCTACAAGAGTTTTCTCTGTTTCAAGAGGCGTTTTAGAGTTGTCAGTCAGACCTATTCGGTTGCTGACTCTGAAGACGTGGGTGTCAACAGCCATTGCTGCCTTGTTCCACACCACAGATAACATCACGTTAGCAGTTTTTCTTCCGACACCGGGTAATTTCATCAGCTTGTCGATGTCGGCTGGCAATTCGCCACCAAATTCATCTACGATTATGCGAGCTGCGTTTACGAGATGACGAGCTTTGTTGTTTGGAAATGTTACGCTCTTAATGTATTCAAACACTTCATCCACTGATGCGACAGCAAGGTCACGTGGTTCCGGATAAGCATCGAATAGTGCAGGGGTTACGATATTGATTCGCTTATCTGTGCATTGTGCAGATAGTATTACGGCAAGAAGTAGGTGGAATGGAGTGTCGTAGTTAAGCTCTGTTTGTGGTGAAGGCATATTCTCTTGAAACCAAGAGAGTATGCCTTCGTATCTTTGTCGTGATGTCATGTGAATCGTGTAGCTTAGTGTGCAGCGTCAAAAAGATGTAGGAAGCGAACATCATTTTCACTGAACATTCGTAGGTCTTTTACCGAGTACTTGAGATTTGTGATACGTTCAATACCCATACCAAAGGCATATCCGGTATATTCTTTAGAGTCAATGCCACAAGCTTCGAGTACATTAGGATCTACCATTCCACAGCCGAGGATTTCTACCCAACCTGTGTTTTTGCAGAAACTACAACCTTTGCCACCACATAGGTTACATGAAATATCCATTTCAGCGGATGGTTCTGTGAATGGGAAGTAGCTTGGGCGCAGACGAATCTTTGTTTCCGGACCGAACATTTGACGAGCAAAGTACAAAAGTGCTTGCTTGAGGTCGGCAAAAGATACGTTCTTGTCGATATAAAGACCTTCTACTTGGTGGAAGAAACAGTGAGCGCGTGCTGAAATGGCTTCGTTACGATAGACACGTCCCGGGCAAATGATACGGATAGGTGGTTGAGTTTTCTCCATGACACGAGTTTGCACAGAAGAAGTGTGTGTGCGTAGAAGAACATCGGCAGGATTGCGCATGATGAAGAAAGTGTCTTGCATATCGCGTGCAGGGTGGTCGGCAGCAAAGTTAAGAGAAGAGAACACGTGCCAATCGTCTTCGATTTCAGGCCCTTCAGCGATAGTGAACCCCATGCGAGAGAAAATGTCAATCATCTCATTCTTAACTAATGAGATTGGGTGACGGCTTCCAAGTGGGAGTGGAGTCTCAGTGCGTGTAAGGTCAATTTCTGCAGCTTTTGCGTCAGCTTGACCTGCAAGACCTTCTTTTAAAGAGTTTATTTTGTCGGTAGCGATGTTCTTAAGATCATTCAGTAACTGACCTATTTCACGCTTTTGTTCTACCGGGACATTACGGAAATCATTAAATAAGGAAGATACCAGACCTTTCTTGCTTAAATATTTTATACGCAATTGTTCTACTTCCTCTGTGGTAGTAGCTCTAAGAGCATTGATTTCCTCTTTTAATGCGTTTATTTTTGTAATCATAACGATATTTTTTGTGTTTAAAGTACAAAGATACAATAAAAATTACAATGCTCAATGCTAAATATCCAAATTTATTCTTTTGTTTTAATACGAATAATTAATTTTAAAGATATTGGGGCATAATTATATCGACTAATTAGATATTATAGTTGCTTAACGTAAGTAATTAAGGTTGTGAAAATAGAATAGGACACTTTCATGGTGTCCTATTCTTTTAAAGTTTAATGATAAGTTAGAGATAAAGATAATTATAACCCAAACAATTATTTAACCATTACTTTATGAGATTCAATAGAATTTTCAGTGACTACTTTAACGATGTATATACCTGAATGGAGTTGAGTTGGTATGACTGATTGACCATTGATGTTATACACAGTGAAAGATTTATAATTACCTGTGATTTCAATAGTCTTGTCGTTTGTGATAACATTAATCTTGTTGTCTGAAATGGATTCTATATTGTCATAGTAGAAATCAGTAAACTTACGCATTTCTGAATTTTCTACTACGCAACTTGTTGCATCTGTGCTGTCATAGTCGCTTACAAATGCGATAATCTCCATGTTGTTTGTGTTCCAAGCAGATTTAATTGTAAATTCATGAGTGTATTCGAATGTGTTATCCTCAGTCCAATCGATTGTCTTTCCCCATGTGTCATTACAAGCACGCATTACATGATTGTGAATATAAGGGTCGCCTGCTGATGCTCCGGCTTGATTACGTGCTTTAATGTCATTTTCTACAAGATAGATCGATATTCGAGCAGGATTTTCACAGAATTCCATACTGCGTTCTCCTGTTGCAGTTACAGTCAAAATGCGTTCCTCGCTGTCGTAAGTTGCATCAATTTTAATGCCGACATAAGCCGGTTTGTCAAGACGTTTGCGGAAAATGTCTGCCATTTTTTCTGCAGTACCAGGATTTGACCATACTCCGGTGCGGTCAGACATAAATGCGGGTGCATATGTGCTTCCTCCTGAATTAAATAGCCAAAGAAGATCTTCAGATGCTCCTATTGTCAACCAATCTGTATAATAGCCCGAATGGTGGCAAATAGTGTTGGCTCTACCTGGATATTCTTCTTCGAGAAGTTCCAATGTACTATGAAGCGTATTTGTTCCGTATGGGCAATTAGGACATAGTTCGGTAGTGAATTCTTCAATTAGTACATTACGTTTGAATTCTTTATTAATTACGTTGAAATTAAGTTTTAGACTATTGTTGTCTGTCAATTGATCGTCACCCTCTTTAAGATTAATCAAAGAGATTGTCATTTCAACATCATTTTTTAATTCTGTAAGTGCAGGTGTAATTTCAATATCGAATGACCCGACTGCATCATATGCAAGATCGCAATCGACATGAGATATGATAGGGTCAATTCCCTCAATTCTACACTCAACATCAAAGCCTGTAATCGTGTGTGAAGCTACATTGCGTACTTCAATATTTATAGGCATAGGTGTTTCAATAGGGTAGTTCTCTTTTGTAGATGCAGAAATAAGAGATAAATCATATTTTGGAAGGTTCTCTCCGATAATCATTGCTTCTATACTGGCAATTCCATATTCGGTGGGTGATTCCCATTCTGAATCGTTTCCAAGTTTAATGAAAAGACCATTTTCTACATAAGAACCTACAGTGGAGATACCATAAGCAGAACCTTTTTGAGTGAAGGTGTAGCCAATATAGAGCCCTTTTTCACCGGTTATGGTATAGGGTGAAGTTAAGAAAATATCATTCCACCCCTTCTTAATTGATTCGGCAGTCCCTTCTGCGAGGTTTTCTCCGTTAAGTTCAGAACGTACCCATACCGTTAGGGATGTAAGATTTAATTTTGTGGCTAATCCGGCTTTGATTGATTCAATCTGATTTCCGTTGTGAATACTGAGTTGTGATTGAGTGAGGAATATTGCTGCCTCTATTGTGTTCTCTCCGGAAATGCCGATTTGGCCTTTTGATGCAACTTCTCCATTGCAATATCCGAGTCTCATTGAGGAAACTTGTGCATTAGAACTGAAAATGCAACATAGCATCAAGGTTAAAGTTAGCAGTAAATTCTGTTTCATATCGAATCTGTTTTAAATAATTTATTCGGTGGAGAATTAATTAACCACTCCACCGAATAAATTTATGTTGTGAAATTATTTGTTGTTAAATATGGCTTTGCGAGTGGTTGAGCTACCATCTTTATAGATAGTCTTCACAATGTAAATACCATTTTCAGGTCTTTCACTTCTAAGGCCATCTACTGTAAAGTATTCTTGGCGAACAACTTCTTTCTTAGCTTCTGTAAGGTTGATACCTGTTACACCATCAAAAACGATTACGTCATCAAGTTTGATCATCCAATTGTCTTCGCAATCATGGTGACGGAATGCTACACGGCAAGTCTTACCGGCATATTCAGAGATGTCAACTTTACGTTCTTCCCATTCTACATTTTCAACAATTTCAGAGAATAATTCAGTCCAATCATTAGGATTTAATGCATCTGGAAGTTCTTTATCAATAATGTAAACAGTGTATTTGTCGCCAATGTAATCATCGCCGAGTTGTGCTGCAATCCACCATGTCAACATTACTTCTGCATCATGTTCAGCCGGAATAGTAAATTCCGGAGAGATAGTCCAGTTGTCAGGAGTAAGTGCACCAAGACTATAGTTGTAAGACATTGAGCAGATAGCTTCTTCACCACTATGAACATAAGATGAAACGCCTAAGTTCCATGCGAGATCCCAAGTAAGACCATCACCATCGTTATCAACAACTAGCCAATTTGCAGCATTGTTTTCCATATCTTCAAATAGGAGCATACCCTCTTTGCTAAGAGCTTCACCTGTACATTTGATTGTGAAATCACCTGCGTTAGTCTTAATGATAAGGTCGTTGTTGTATGTGCCTGCTGTTGTAGGATTGAATTCTACATTGAGCACTGTGTTGTTAAGGAATGCTATGCCCCATGTAGGAAGATTAGTTACAGTTATCGGACCATCACATTCAACACCGAGGAACTCAAGGTTTGCACTACCTGTGTTAGTAAATTTGATATTGCCTTTTGCTTTTTGTCCTTCATAGAGAGAACCGAAGTCAAGTTCTGTAACATCTACTTCTGCTTGGTTTTCAGTGAAATCTTGAAGTACAAGTTTGAGATTAGATACTTTCAACCAGTCTTCACCAAAGTATTCATTGTCACCGGTTTGATTATATGTAAATTGAACATACCATGTTCCTGGGGTAAATTTAGTGTATTTGCTATAATCGGTCCATTGGTCTGTTTTTGCTATCATAGCTTCAGAACCCATGGATTCTTCATGTAATTCGCCATTGCTACCATAAACCATCCATGTGTAGCCATTCATGTTCTGCTGAATTTCAAGTGTTCCAGTTTCACCACCTATGTAGTTGTATTCTGCATCATAAGCTGACTTACCGCTAAATTCTGCGTCCCATGAGAGGATACCGAGTTTTCCTTCAGGAATTGTGAATGAACATTTAAGTCGAGAAGTAGTAGGTGCTGTATCAAGAACCTTCGATGTTGAGTTATATGCGTATCCATCTTCATGCACAAGATAAGGATTGTCGGCATTAGTCTCAAACATAAATTCACCTTCAGTTACAATCTTTGAGAAATCAGGCATATCGCGTACAAATGCGTGATTCTTAATTGTAATGTCACCTGCTGTTGTTGTAATAGTAACGTCACCTTCGAATGTGCCTGATTCTTCTGCTGCAAAGTTAACTGTCACAGGAAGGTATTCCAATAGAGCAACTTCTGTTTCAGGTATTGTGATAGAGAAATTGTCTGTTGAAGTTGCAGAGATAACTTTTAGAGGTTGTTTACCTTCATTGTAAAGTTGAATAGTCTGTGTAGAAGCGATAGGATCCTTGTCGATAATAAAGTTGCCAAATTCTACAAGGTCATTTGCGATTGTTACTTTGTAATCCTGAGCATCTTCAAGTGTGAAAGCCAAATCATAAACGACTAAAATATCGTCAGGATTATCACCATACATTGATGCTTCCCATTGGAATTTTACAGAGTGTTTGCCAGGACCAAATTTTTGTTGGTTAGCAATGTCAATACCGTTAGAACCGCTATATTGGTATGCATATTGAGTTGAATCATCGAAATAGATACAAGCCCAAGCTTGGTACCATGTTTTAGAATTTACATATCCGTCCCATGAGAATGTGCCGATTTTACCTTCCGGTACTTCAAACGTAGCAGTAAGATAAGAAACTTGATTACCACCAGTTCCTCCAGGAATTGTAGATTTACCGACAGTCTTGCCTTCCACTAATTCTGTATCAAGAGCAAATGGCCATTCCATACCGGTTGTTAATTCCATTTCACCCTCTTTTACGATAGCAGAATAATCAGGATAAGGTATTGATGTACCCATCAATTGCACAAGAATATCTCCTTGATCAGTTGTGATTGTGATGATACCTTCATATTCTTGGTCTGCTTCAGGAGCAATATATGTCACTGTGAAGTCTTGAATGCCAAGAGCAGGAATAGAACCTGTTTCAGGTGTGATGCTGAAACCTTCACCCTCAATTGCTACAACAAAATCGCCTGCTGTGTTACCTGCATTGGCAAGTTTGAAAGTTGATGTCAATGGATAGTTAGGATAAGCTTCTCCGAAATCAACAGCTTCTGCAAATGAAATGATATTGGCCTCTTCTGTTGGTATTGCTAAAATTGATTTAGCGAAACATTCTTGAACACCCCATGACATGCTACCGTCAGCAGCATACATTGAGCAACCAAAATGTTGATCAGTAGTTATCATAGAAAGGTCTTCATTAACTTTAAGAACCAATTCTGTATCTACTCTTGAGAGTGTACCACTTGAATCGACTTCTCCGGCAAACATAACAGCCGGATATGTGCCATAGAATTTACCTACTATAGTAGCATTCTCAAATTCTGATGGAGTGGCAATTGTAATAGTTCCGGCTGTAGCATCATATGTTCCGATGATGTCGTCTTCAGTCGTAGTGTCGTATTCATTTGTAGGATCATCTAAATTGAATAGGTTGGAGATAGTAGCTGTAGTACCATCTATGGTAATATCAACATTCCAAGTTAAAACATCTCCTGACAGATAAGCAAATGAGTATCCACTATACATAGATTGCTGAATAGCAAAGTATGTTTTTGTCTCTGCAGCTTCGCGATAAATCTGTTTCGGACCTTGCTTTTTCTTAAATGCGTTGAATGTAGAACGCATAGCATCTGATTTGATTTGTTGCTCTGAAAATTTGGTCAAATCGACGCGGTTAGCTACGTTGTAAGGATTTTGAGGCATAGGTATTGTAGAACCTGGAATGCCTGTAGCTGAAGCCAATAAAATAGAACCGGCTGCTAATGAAAATAGTAAATTCCTTTTCATCGTAAAAATGATTTTAGTTAATATTTAATTGTAAAAAATGACTAATTTGTCAATGGCAAAATTAAATACACTTTTTTAATAATAAAATATCTATATCATCAATTTACGATTTAGAATTGCTTATTGTCGTTTTTTAATTCGTTTTGCTTAACTTTTGGACATTTTCGCGGAATACAGAGGGCGATACTCCAATCTTATTTTTAAATAGTGTAAAGAAGTTTGATGGTGAGTTGAAGCCGATGGAATATGAGATTGATTTGATTGGCTCGGTGTTATTAATGTCTGAGAGTAATTCTACAGCTTCTTTTATTCTATAATTGTTGATGAATGATGAGTATGATAACTTAGAACTCTCATTAATGACTTGAGAGAGATATGTTCGGTTAGTATTTAGTATTGCTGCGAGTTTGTCGATTGTTAATTCCGGGTCATGATATATTTTGTCTTCAATCATTAATTTTTCAAGTTGATTTAATAAATCATGACTTTTTTGTTCGCTTAATGCTGAACGAGTGTATTTTGATGTTTCTTTAGATTGTTCAATTTCAGAGTTGGCTTTTGTAGATTCGTTGTGCGTCGGTTTGTTAGATTGTTGGTGGAATTGTTCGAGTTGTGTGCGTAATTTTCGCTCATTTTCAAGATTTTCCAAATGAGTTTGTACGATTTGTTTATATCTTATTTGTGTCTTGCGATATAAATAATATATGAAAATTGCACATAAAATAACAAATGCAATTACAAACCAGAGGGTGATCAGATTTTTGTTTTTACGTAATAACTCTACCTCTTGTTGGGCATTTTTACGTTTTTCTTCGGTAACTTTATATTTGAGGTCAAGAATACTGAATTCTTTTTCCTTCTCAGTGTTTAATTGTATCTCTTTGATTGAGTCGAAAAGTTTGTATTCAGATAACGCTTTATTATATTCTCCAAGTCTTTCATAAGCATATGATAAATTTAATGCTATCTCTTTTTCAAATGTTGTTACTTTCCATTCTTTTGATAGTTTGCGAGTTTCATTTAAGCGATTGATTGATTCTTGATATCTTTTTTGTTGTATTAGAAATATCGAATAACACAATCGAGCATAAATTTTGTCGTAGCTGGATGTTTGGGGCAGGTCGATTATAGATTTTTTATAGTTATTCTCTGCTTCTATTGGATTGTTGAGTGCTGCATATATGTCACCTAAAAAGGAGTAAAGATATTGCATTTCAATGACATAATTTAAATCGGAAGCTATTAATTCTCCCTCCTTTAGGTATGTTAATGCTTCTTTGAAGCGTCGTTGGTTGAATAGATAGTTGCTTATATTTACACTTGCTCGGTATAACCCCGGCATATATTTATCTTGTTTCGCTTTAGCGTATGCTTCTGATGTATAACTTATGCCAGTGCTGTCATTTTTTTGAAAATAAAGACTTGATAAATTGCATAGCATATCTATTTCGCTACGTGTGTCTTTAGCTTTGCGAGAATATTCCAACGCTTTGAAATCATGATTAGCTGCTTGAGGAAAATCTTGTGTTATAAGTTGATAGTATAGACCTAATGATTTGTTTGTCAATATGATGGCATCGTAATTGTTTGGCGTGTCATCAAGTCTTGGAAGATTTGTGCTTAAAAAATTAACTTTATCTGAATAATCAATGCTGTCGCCAATTGAAACTGTTGCTAATAGATGCAATGATGTGCCGATTAGTTCTAAATTATGATTGTCGGATTTGTGTGCTATTGATATGAGTTCTTCAGCCTTTTGCTTTGCTTCTTTGTATTTTCTATTAGCAAATAATTCCTTGCATTCTTGAATCCGTATATCAGATTGTGCCAGAATTTGTAAAGGAAATATAATTAATAGTAAAGTTATAATATATTTAGTAATCATTAAATTCATTTTTTGTTTTGCAAATTTAGAAAGAAAATATCGAAATTGCAAATTGAATTTTAGATAATAACTAAATATTCGAGAGATGCTTTTAATGTTTATATTTCTTATTTTAATTTATAAATACTGAGTCGAAATATAGAAACAATAGGCAACTCGTAAAAGTTGCCTATTGTTTCTATATTGAAATATTCTAAATTTATTGGTTTATAAAATTATCAAGGTCGGTGTAGAATTGTGGGTCTTCGCCGGTGACAATTTTGGCAATTTTACCTTCCGGATTAATGATGATCTTTGTTGGGTAGCCTTGTATCGCATAAGTCTGATCCGGACGACCTTCTTTGACGTTCTGTGTGTCGTTATATACATTAACCCATGGAATTTGATATTTTGCGACAGCTGCTTTCCAATCTTCAATAGTGTCTCCACAATCAATGCCTATGAATTCTACTTTGCCGGCATGTTTTGCGTATGCTTCTTTCATCTTTGGGAAACCTTTAATACACCAACCGCACCAGCTGCCCCAAAAGTCAATTACCACCCACTTGCCTCTGAAATCTGATAAAGAGATTTTTTCGCCGTTAAGACCGGGAAGTGTGAAGTCGGGAGCATCAACAGAGCCTGACTGCATTTCTGCTTGGCGACGTTCTGCTTCAAGTTGTTGTTCGATACGCATTTTGCTTGATTCGACAAATGGGAAGTAAAGCGAATTTTTCGTCTTTTCTCCAAGTGTGTCATATAGCTCCATAAATACGTTCTGATCAACGTTCAGCATTGCGTATGCAGTCGCTTCATGGTCGGGATTTTCTCTGACAAATTGTTCGAACACACCATAATATTTCATTAATGTCTCTTCAAAACTATCAGTCGTGTTTTCTCCTTTTCTGATAGAAAGGATTGTGTTTTTGAGAGGCTCAGCTGCAGTCTTAATGGTGTTGATACCATCCAACAATGGAGTGCCTCCTACATTCGATTTCATGTCGTTTTGTGAACCTGATATTTTGATTGAAATGTTCTCGTCAGGAGCAGCAAAGAATTCTGTGAGAGCTTGTTCACGACCATTGATGGTGATGATATATTGGCGAGCGCAGTCATCTTTGAGTGCGACGTTGGCCTTGCCGTTAATGATGGCGATAGTGTCGGCTGTCATTGTGATGTCGGACTCATGACGAGCTGTAAGAAGTTGTTCGATAGGGAGAGAAGAGATGATCACCTCCTTTTGTTCCGGTGTAAAATCAAATTTTACTGTGATATCGGCTGATGCTGATGTACCGACCATTGCGAGTGTGCAAAGTGTAAATAATGTTTTCTTCATATCTGATATTTAATTGAGTTCTATAATGTATAACAATCTGATGAGCATTTTTATTGTGCGACTTCGGCAGATGCTTGCTCGATAGCTACTTTTAGACGATTGTTGAGCAGGTTGGTAAACTGATAGTTTTTGAGTCCCCAACGTGGTGCGATGAGCAAGTCGGCTGGTGCTTGCGAGACGAAGCGCTCTATGGCAATACTGCGAGGAACAATGCCGATTATTTTGCAACAAAGGTCGATATATTCATCGACAGAGAATGTCCTGACATCAATTTCATTGTTTTCTATTTGGGAGGCAAGGGCGGAACCTTTGACTATTTGCAGTTGATGAAATTTCAACGTGTCGATTGGAAGTTGGCAAGCACGTTTGACTGTCATGAGGATGTCATCTTTGTTTTCTCCCGGCAAACCGCAAATGAGGTGCAGACCACATGACAATCCGAAATTGTGGGTACGTCGGACGGCATCTTCCACTTGTTGCCATGTGTGATGACGGTTGACAAGGTCGAGTGTCCTGTTGTGTGAAGTCTCTGCTCCATATTCTATAATAATCGGTTTTATGCGATTTAGCTCAGAGAGTTTGAGTAGCAACGAGTCCGGCATGCAGTCCGGACGAGTCCCTATGATCATTCCGACGACATCTTCAACTTGCAAAGCCTCATGATACATTGCAAGGAGTCGGCTTTGTTTGCCGTACGTATTAGTGTATGCTTGAAAATAGGCAAGGTATTTCATTTGAGGGTATTTGTGAGCAAAAAAATGCTTACCCTTTTCAAGTTGTTCGGTGATGCTGATCGTCGGACGACAATAGTCGGGATTGAAAGTATGGTTGTTGCAATATGTGCACCCTCCTGTTCCAAGTGTCCCGTCGCGATTTGGACACGATAAACCTGCGTTAAGGGAAATTTTTTGCACTTTTATCCCCGGAAAAATTCGTTGCAGAAATTCTGCATAGTCCGTATAAAAAGGATTCATAAATCAGAGTCTATCGATTTTGGATAATAGAATATTATCGAGAATTACCATTGCAGCCATAGCTTCAACGATAGGCACAGCACGTGGCACAACACAAGCATCGTGGCGACCTTTGGCCGGCAGAATGATTTTGTCTCCTTTGCTGTCGATCGTTTCGATATCTTGCATAAGCGTTGCGACAGGTTTGAAAGCAATTCGCATTATGATGTCCTCTCCATTGGAGATGCCTCCTTGAATGCCACCTGAATGATTTGTCGTAGTATGAATTTCTCCATTACGATAGGTGAAACTATCGTTCATTTCCGAACCTCGCATTGCGGCACAATCAAAACCTACGCCATAGTCGAAACCTTTTGCAGCATTTATACTCATCATAGCATCAGCTAATCGAGATTGCAATTTGCCGAATACCGGGTTGCCGAGGCCTGCGGGAACATTTTTGATAACGCAAGTAATTACGCCTCCGATAGTGTCGCCTACACTTTTTATCTGTTCGATAAGTTCAGTCATTTGTCGGCTTATTGTTGAATCAGGACATCTGACCGGCGACGATTCTGTAAGACTTAGGTCTAAATCTGAGTAGGAAGAAAGCAATCGGATAGATCCGATTTGAGAAGTGTAGGCATCAATATGGATACCAAGACGAAGAAGAATTTGCTTGGCAATAGCACCGGCTACAATGCGACAAGCTGTCTCGCGAGCGCTTGCACGTCCACCGCCTCTATGGTCACGAATGCCATATTTTGCAGTGTATGTGTAATCGGCATGCGAAGGACGAAAAGCATCTTTTAGCATTTCATAATCGTCGGAGTGATGATCGCAGTTGCGAATGATGAAACCTATCGGAGTGCCGAGTGTCTTGCCTTCAAAAATACCGGAAAGTAATTCTACCTTGTCTTGCTCGTTGCGTTGAGATACCAGAGATGATTGCCCGGGACGCCGACGATTTAGCTCACTCTGAATGGTCTCAATATCGATGACCTCACCGGCGGGAATGCCATCAATGACACCACCGATAGCGTTGCCATGGCTTTCGCCAAACGATGTTAATCTGAAAATTCTTCCAAACGTATTCATTTCCTATTATAAGGTATATATTCCTAATTATAATATCTGCAAATTTAGTATTTATTTGGAAAACTGCAAAATTGCAATCATAGAATCAAATGATAAAAAAACTGAAGAAATAATAAATAATAGTTTGCGTAAATTTTGGCGTTGCCGAATTTTATGCTAATTTTGCGCTATTCTTGCATAAGAAAGGGAATTTGTATATAAGTGAAAGTGTATTTGCTATACTTTGAATGGAAATTTTGGAATTGCGTTATGTTATAAGACATTTCAAAATCTTCATTCAGATAAAACTAATCGACCTTACATTTTCTTTATTAATCAATGTCGTTTGAAAGGTCGGAACGATTAATACATCTCTATGAATAATTTTCAAAATCAAGTACAAGGAAATCCGTACGGACCACAAATGCCACAAAAACCTGACAACTATCTTGTATGGGCTATTCTTTCCACATTGTTATGCTGCTTGCCATTTGGTATAGTTGCAATTGTAAAATCATCAAAGGTAGATTCATTGTGGTATGCCGGAAATCATTCCGAAGCAATTCAAGCATCAAATGATGCAAAAAAATGGTCGATTATTTCTGCAGTTGTTGGTCTGGTAGGTGGTCTGCTTTATGTTATACTTTATGTGATTTTAGTAGCAATCGGTGTTGGTGCCGAATTGATGTAATATTAACAAAAAAAGGTTGATGAATAGCTTTTATTTGTCAACCTTAAATTTTTTCTCACAAATAGGATTTATTGTGAGTCGTAAATTCTACATAATCGGATTAGGAGTAATAGTGACACTGGTATTGGTGTTTTTAACGTTGGTCGATCCTGCCACATCAGTATTTGCTCCGAAGTGTATGTTTCGATATTTGACAGGGTATGATTGTCCTGCTTGTGGTATTCAGAGGGCGATTCATGCTTTATTGAATGGTGATATTGCCATAGCATTACGTTACAACTATTTTCTTTTGATTTCTATTCCTTATTTTATAGCCGTCGTCATAACCACATTTTGCAAAGCAGATTCAATTGAGAAAATACGCTATTATGTTCAGCATCCGAAAGTGGTAAAGATAATATTGGCGTTGATTATAATATGGTGGGTTGTTAGAAACATACCATACGTTAAGATATGTTTCGGGATGCTTTAATAGCGTTTTATATTGTGATGTCGGCTTCTATAGCACCGACGAATGTGATGAGATCAGTAGGGTTGATTTGAATTTGAAGTCCTCGTTGACCTGCTGAAATGAAAATATGATCGAATAGTATGCAATCCTCTTGAATATAGGTGGGAAATTGTTTTTTCATTCCTATGGGAGTGCACCCACCACGAATGTATCCGGTGGTGGGGAGCAGTTCTTTCATAGGGATCATTTCTACTTTTTTATTACCACTGATTTTTGCAGCTTTTTTTAAATCGACTTCGCAATTACCCGGAATTACGCATACGATATGCCCTGTCTTATCACCGCGTAGGACCAACGTTTTGTAAACTTGGTTTATGTCTTCACCAAGTTCTGCAGCTACATGATCAGCAGCAAGATTATCCGGATCAACTGTGTATGGTATCAGCTCGTAAGCAATTTTTGCATTATCGAGCAGACGCGCAGCATTAGTCTTTTGTATTCCGGCCATTTCAGAGGTTTGTTATCTATCCATTGTGACAAGCAGTTCTTCGTTGTTGCGAGTCATCTCCATGCGTTTTTTTATAAATTCCATGGCTTCGATAGAGTTCATATCGCTAAGATAATTGCGAAGAATCCACATGCGATTAAGGATTTCTTGGTTGATGAGCAAGTCGTCTCTACGAGTAGATGAAGCGATAATATCGACAGCTGGATATATTCTTTTGTTGGATAGCTTACGATCGAGTTGCAGCTCCATGTTGCCTGTGCCTTTGAATTCTTCGAAGATAACTTCGTCCATTTTTGATGATGTTTCAGTCAGAGCTGTAGCAATGATTGTCAAAGAACCTCCACCTTCAATGTTGCGAGCTGCACCGAAGAAACGTTTAGGACGTTGGAGCGCATTAGCATCGACACCACCTGAAAGGATTTTACCTGAAGCCGGAGATACAGTATTGTATGCACGTGCAAGGCGAGTAATGGAGTCAAGCATGATGACGACATCGTGACCACATTCGACAAGGCGCTTTGCTTTTTCAAGTACAATGCCTGCAATCTTGACATGACGCTCTGCCGGCTCATCAAATGTTGAAGCTATTACCTCAGCATTGACGCTTCGAGCCATATCTGTCACTTCTTCAGGACGTTCGTCGATGAGAAGCATTATTATATATGTTTCAGGATGATTTTCGGCAATGGCATTAGCAATGTCTTTTAATAGAATTGTCTTACCGGTTTTAGGAGGAGCAACAATCAGCGCACGTTGACCTTTACCGATAGGGGCAAACATATCAACTACACGAGTGGAAATGTTGCAAGAACGTCCGCTTGTCAAATCAAACTTTTCATCCGGGAAAAGGGGGACAAGGTGTTCGAAAGGTACGCGATCGCGAACCATTTCTGGTTGTAATCCGTTGATACTTATTACTTTGCATAGAGGGAAATATTTTTCTCCTTCACGTGGAGGACGTATGCCACCTTCGACAACGTCACCATTTTTCAATCCGTATTGCTTGATTTGAGATTGTGCTACATAGACATCGTCAGGACTGTTGAGATAGTTGTAGTCACTTGAGCGAAGGAATCCATAACCATCAGGCATTACTTCAAGGACACCTGTAGCTGTCAAGATGCCTTCAAAGTCAAATGAAGTCTGACGTTGAGGTTGTTGATTTTGTTGCTGGCGTAATTGCTGATTTTTTTGTTGCTTTTTGTTTTTCTTTTGTTGTTGCTGAGTAGGCTGGTCGGCAGTCGGCTCTTGGATAATAATTGGAGCAGTCGCAGCAGCCTTTTCTGCTCGCTCTCGTTCTTCTTGTGAGCGTGGAACAAATTTTTTGCCTCCCGATTTTGGAAAAAACGAACCGAATGAAGAATCGCGTTGTTGTTGCAACGATTGTTGAGCTTGAATATTCTCAGATTGTTCCGGAATAATTGTGCCTTTAGTGTCGCTTTGGGCTTGATTAAGAGGTTGTGTTTTAGGTTGAGTTTCGGTTTCTGCATTTGATGGGACATCAGATTGCATTGGTTCTGCAGATGGTTCTTCTGCCGGCTTAGAATCCTCTTGGGGAGTCATTTGCTCAGTCTCGTTAGCGGCTGTTGTCGCTTTTGAATTTTCATCGTCGTTTTTAGCTTTGACTGTTCTCTTTTTAGCCGTTTTTACAGGCTTTTCTTTAGGTTTGACTTCTTCAGTCGTTTCGACGATTGGTGTTTCTTCTATTGTTGTTTCCTTTTCGGATTTTTCTTCTGTGTTTTTTGTGGTTTTTGATTTTTTCTCCCTGACTTTCTTTTCCTTAGGAGCTTTTTTTGTGGATTGTTCTTTGGCAGATGTTATAGCCTGATTGTCAAGGATATAATAAATGATAGATTCTGTGGTCTCAGAATTTGGATTTTTCATACCCATCTCTTCAGCCAATTGACGCAATTGTTCTTCCGACATGGAATTAAGTTCATTGATGTTGTACATAAAAATATTATTATGCAAAGTTAATTTTTCAAATAGAATGAAATACTGCTACTGGTGCATGCAGAAAATGAAATGTTTATAGTGATATTATAATCAGCTGATGATTTTGTTTGCTGATTGAGACAGTTGGTTGATTAGCAACTGAAAGATACGGCAAAGTTAATAAATCTTTTTTAAATACCAAAACACATGAATAAAAATGTGAATGAATAGTTGTGAAAATATATGGTTTGGGGAAGAAATTGATTAAACAAAAGAAAGTTTTATGAGGTTAGAAAAGGTGTGGAAAAATTAAATATGTATTAATATGTAATATTACAGAAATTTTTCGTAATTTTGTAGTTTGTTTTTCAACAACAAGCATATTAAACTTAATTTGTTGAATAATAGTGCGTTTCAAGATGTCGCAAACTGAAGAAATAAAGCATAAAGGTCGAATTGTCGCTGTAGATCCGAAGAGAGGTAGAGTCAGAGCAATAATTGAGGGTAGCTCTGATTGTGTTTCATGTCCGGCTCATAAATTATGTAATCATGGGCAGAAGAATGAAAACATTGTTGATGTTCAGACGTCAGAGGCTTTTTTAGTAGGAGATTTGGTTGAGATAGTCGGTACAGAGATAATGCATAGAAAAGCAATAATGTTGGCTATTGTGTTGCCATGTATCATTATGGTTGCATCAATGGTAGGTATATACTTGTTGACATTAAATGAGACTATAGCAGCAATAGCCGGATTGATATTAATGATTTTATTTTTTGTGGCTCTTTATGCTATGCGAAATAAAATAGAAAAAGAATTTGTGTTTAGAATAAATAAAACAAATATATAAATCGATATGAATATAGTATTTATTACGATTGTAGTAATCACGATTATTGGAATTTTTGCCGCAGTGGTATTGTATTTTGTGGCTAAAAGATTTCATGTGTATGAAGATCCAAAAATCGGAGAGATTGAATCATGTTTGCCCGGTGCAAATTGTGGCGGATGTGGCAGAAGTGGATGTCATGATTTTGCTGTTGCATGTGCAAATGCTAAGACGTTGGATGACTTGGCGTGTCCTGTCGGAGGACAAGAAACGATGTCGAAGATTTCTGAAATTGTCGGTTTGTCGGCTAAAGCATTAAGTCCACAAGTAGCAATCATTCGATGCAATGGGACATGCGAAAATCGACCACATACATCAAACTATGAGGGGGTTGGCTCTTGTGCCATTGAAGGCGCTCTATATGAAGGCGAGACAGATTGTATTTATGGTTGTCTGGGTGGTGGCGATTGTGTCGCTACATGCCCTTACGATGCGATGTCTATGAATGAAGAGACCGGTTTGCCTATAGTGGATTATAGCAAATGTGTCGGATGTGGAAAGTGCGTTCAAGCATGTCCGAGACATATCCCTGAGTTGGTAAAACGTCATGAGGTAATGGTATATGTCGCATGTGGTAATAGGGACAAGGGTCCGTTGGCGACAAAAGTATGCAGTGTCTCATGTATCGGTTGTGGAAAATGTGTAAGAGTATGTCAACATGGCGCTGTAAAAGTTACTGACTTTTTAGCTCGTATTGATCGCGATGTATGCACAGCATGTGGCGAATGTATAGTGGCTTGTCCGCGTCACAGTATATTGTGTAAACAAAAAATTGAAGATTAAAGATATGTCAAAGACGTTTAAAATAGGGGGTATTCACCCAAATGATTCTAAGCTTACAGCAGGCAAGGAAATAATTTGGCTCGAACAGCCACAAAAGGTGCAGATGATGCTTTATCAGCAGATTGGAGCACCATCGATTTGTATTGTAAAGGTTGGAGATAAACTCAAAAAAGGTCAGTTGATAGCAGAAGACGGTAGTTTTGTTAGCGCTTGTCAGCATGCTCCAATTTCCGGGACAGTGACTAAGATAGAAAAAATTCGTAATACGCAAGGTTGGTATGGCGAAGCTGTGACAATAGAAGCCGACCCTGATCGTGGAGATGATTTTATGGAGGCATCAAATCCTCGCACGCAAGATCAAGTTGATGCCTTATCGATAAAAGAGATTATTGATATTGTTGATAGTCATGGAGTTGTAGGACTTGGTGGAGCGACATTTCCTACAAGAGTGAAGTTGTTACCACCGGAAGGTAGTAAGCCGGAGGTAGTCATCATTAACGGAGTGGAGTGTGAGCCCTACCTGACTTGTGACGATGCATTGATGCGTCGCTACCCTAACGAAATTGTTAAGGGGGTAGAGTTGCTAATGAAAGTTGTCAATGTCCGTAAAGGCGTTATTGCAATAGAAGATAATAAGCCTGAGGCAATCAAAGTTATGCGTAAGGCTGTTGAGGGACGTGATGATATTAAGGTGGTCAGCCTTAAAAAGAAATATCCTCAAGGTGGTGAAAAGCAATTGATTGCCGCTGTGTTAGGCAAAGAAGTAAAAAGCGGTGCATTGCCGGTTTCGACAGGAGCTGTAGTAAACAACGTAGCAACAGTTTATACCATCTTTGAAGCTGTTTATAACGATCGCCCTCTTATTGAGCGAGTGGTAACTGTCACCGGTCCATCATTGACAAATCCGGGAAATTTTTTGGTGACGTTGGGAACTCCTATTCGTACCCTTATCGAAGCAGCAGGTGGTCTACCGGAAGATACAGGTAAGGTAATAGCCGGAGGTCCGATGATGGGTAAAGCAGTTGTTAATATCGATGCACCGACAACAAAAGGTCTTTCCGGTATTCTCGTATTGCCGGAGTCGGAAAGTCATCGTAAGAAAGAGTTGCCATGTATTCGATGTGCTAATTGCGTAAATGTTTGTCCGATGGGATTGGAGCCATACTTGATTTCACTTTTGGCAAAAAAACATAATTGGGAAGATTGTGAAAAAGGATATGTAATGAATTGCATTGAGTGTGGTTCGTGTAGTTATATCTGCTCGTCGCATCGTCCATTGCTTGACTATATCAAGCTTGGAAAACAGACAGTGGCAGGAATTATCAGAGAAAGGAATAATCAGAAATAGAAAAAGATATGAGTAATAAATTGACTATATCAGTAGCTCCGCATATCCATACGACAAACAGCGTGGAGAAGTGTATGTGGAACGTAGTGATAGCAATGTTGCCTGTATTGGGGATTTCCATCTATGTCTTTGGAATGAGTGCTTTATGGGTGACGTTGATATCTGTTGCATCTTGTATATTGACCGAATGGTTAATCGAAAAATATTTATTTCATAGAAACTGTACGATAGGAAATGGTTCAGCCATAATTACCGGTATGCTTCTTGCTTTCAATTTGCCAAACATTCTCCCTTGGTGGATGATTGTAATTGGTGCAGTGGTCGCAATTGGTGTTGGTAAAATGTCATTTGGTGGATTGGGTTGCAATATATGGAATCCGGCTCTTGTCGGACGTGTCTTCTTGTTACTCTCTTTTCCGGCTGCGATGACTACTTGGGATGCCGGTGTGGCTTCCGGAGTGGATGCGACGACAGGCGCGAGCATCGACGCATCATCGGGTGCTACACTATTGGCAACACTCAAAAGTCACTCTCACCAAATGGATACATCTCAAATAGACTGGTTGTCAGTATGGATTGGAGATATGAATGGTTCGCTTGGTGAAGTTGGTTCCATAGCAATACTTATAGGTCTTGCCTACCTCTTGATTACTCGCGTAATTACATGGCACATCCCGGTATCAGTGATAGCATCGGCAGCCATTTTCTCTTGGATGCTCGGCTGTAATCCTTTGTTGGAAGTGTTGTCAGGTGGTTTATTGCTTGGAGCAGTCTTTATGGCAACAGACTATGTTACATCGCCAATGACCAAAAAAGGACAACTCATCTATGGAGCAATGATTGGTATTATAACCATCTTGATACGTTGCTATGGCAGTTATCCGGAAGGCGTTTCATTTGCAATTCTACTAATGAACGGATTTACTCCGTTGATAAACAAATATATTAAGCCACGTCGTTTTGGAGAAAGGAGGGGTAAATGAAAAAATTGTCGTCAACGCTCTCTAATATGGTTTTGTCATTGGGCGTAATAACATTTGTCGCAGGAGCATCATTGGGTACAGCATATTATGTGACAAAAGAACCTATTGCACAAATGACACATCAAACACAAGTGGAGGCAATCAAAAAAGTGTCGCCTGAATTTACCAACGATCCTGAAGCTGATAAGTGGGAATACGAACAAGATGGTATAACATATACCGTTTATCCTGCGTATGATGCAGATCGATTAGTTGGTGCAGCAGTTGAATCGGCATCAATGTCGGGGTTTTCTGGAGAAATCAAAATAATGTGTGGCTTTGATGCAGATGGCACAGTCCGCAACTATGAAGTGCTTAGCCATGCAGAAACTCCGGGACTCGGTTCGAAAATGGCTACATGGTTTAGAGATTCGTCAGGTTCGCGCAGTGTTATCGGTCTTAATATGGAAAAAAATTCAATGTATGTTACCAAAGACACAGACAAAAAAGGCGAAATAGACGCTATCACAGCAGCAACAATTTCTTCAAGAGCATTTCTTGAAGCATTGCGCAATGCTTATAATGCGTATGTTCAATATAAAGAATGTCAAGAAAAAAACAATTGATTTTATGGCAAATAAGTGGAAACTAATCTATAATGGTATAATCCCGGGCAACCCTGTGCTTGTGTTGCTTTTGGGTATGTGTGCAACGCTTGGTACATCATCAAGCGCAATCAACGGATTTATGATGGGAGTAGCGACAATGGTTGTGTTGATATGCTCAAATGCCGTAATCTCAATGCTTAAGAATTTTGTGCCGGATAAGGTGAGAATACCTGCCTACATCGTTATTATTGCAACATTTGTGACAATACTTCAATTGATAATTAACGCTTATCTCCCGGCTCTTAATGCAACATTGGGAATCTTTATCCCATTAATTGTGGTCAATTGTGTATTGCTTGGTCGTGCCGAAGCTTTTGCCGGAAAAAACGGTGTGCTCGATTCAATATGCGACGGACTTGGTTGTGGCATCGGATTTACATTAGCTCTAACGTTGCTTGGCTCTGTCAGAGAATTGCTTGGCACAGGTCGTCTATTCGACATTGTGATTTATCCGGAAGACTACGGAATGTTGCTCTTTGTCTTGGCTCCCGGTGCCTTCCTCGCTTTGGGTTACTTAATTGCTATCGTTAATAAACTCCGTAAATCGAAATAAAATATGTTGACCTATATATCAATTATCGTTACAGCGATATTCATCAACAATATCGTATTATCACAATTCCTCGGGATATGTCCGTTCCTCGGAGTATCGAAAAAGACAAGTTCAGCGCTTGGTATGGGAGCTGCCGTTACTTTTGTGACAACGCTTGCAACTGTAGTAACATGGTTGCTTCAAAAATTTGTGTTGGATCCTCTTGAGTTGAGCTATTTGCAGACCATTGCGTTTATTCTTGTAATTGCATTTCTCGTGCAAATGCTTGAAATCATAATGAAGAAAATCACGCCGGTACTATACAGCTCATTAGGGGTATTTCTCCCTCTAATCACGACAAATTGTGCTGTGCTTGGGGTTGCAATCCTTGTGATTCAAAAAGGCTATACATTGATGGAGTCAGTAACTTACGGATTCTCTACATCATTGGGCTTTACATTGGCTTTGTGGATTTTTGCAGGAATACGTGAGCAACTTGAATTGACCGATCTTCCAAAGGGTATGCAAGGAGTACCTATCGCTTTGATTTGTGCCGGACTTCTCGCAATGGCATTCATGGGCTTCTCCGGTATTAAAATCGGATAATAAGCCTCAAAATATTGATGAATATAATTAGAACTATTGGTGTAAGATAAACATCAAAATGGATATGAAAATGAGTCTCAATCGCTGATTTATTGCGGTTGAGATTCTTTTTTGCTATTTTCCCCCTAATCATAAAGCGACAATTGTGGAGGTCGTTTTCATCCCATTCTTTATTTGTGATAGAATTATTATTTGCAATCTATCCATCCATTTAGGGTATTTGTGACGTCAGTTGTTCGATATAAGCTCATGACTACGACGGGCATATAAATCGCGATTATAGCTTCAGAATTATCGGACTTCAATAATTCCTTTGCAAAACGAATACTGCTTAGATGCTCCAATTCTTGTAAAATAAAAGAGACTGCCCAACTTTTATTGTTAGGCAGCCTCTCGAAACGTATATGATTTAAAACGTTCTATCTACAAATTATTTTGTTAATGGAGAGTAGTCGCGAGAAAGGCGAAGCATTTGATCTGTATAACCTTCAGAGTAGTCAATCTTGATGTCGATGATGTTGCCCTTTTCATCGTATGTAGGGATGTATTGAGGATTTACAAATCCACGATAAGGAGGAATGTCAAGAGTTGAATAGCGTTGAAGTATTTCAGCATGAAGCTTTTGATCGATTTTTACAGCGTAGTCGTTGACAAGTTTGCAACATGCTTCGTAGTCGCCTTCAGATTTTATGCGTTGTACTTCGGCAAGGAGTTGACCGACGAGTTCGCGCATCTTTTCATAATTATTGATTTTAAGGTAAGTTTTACCTTTGCGTTTAACGAGTTCTACGACTTTACCTTTTTTGCCATGTTCGAGAATCCATTTTGCAATAAGCTGACGGTCACGCATGTGAGCTTCTTCTACGTCTTTGCCCAATTCGATGCGGTTGAGCTGAGTCATAAGACCATTCATCATGAATTTATAGTATTCTGCTTTGTATGCTTCCGGATTGTCAAGGATACCGAGCTCGATAAGTTTAGGGTCTGCGAGGTAATAAAGAGCATACAAGTCAGCACGTGTTTCTTCGAGAGTAGAGCCATGTTCTTTCATTGCATCAGGATCTACACCCGGAAGTAGTTGACCTGAACCATGACCAAGACATTCATGAAGGTCAGTGTGAAGCATATCTGTGATATAAAGATATTCGTCAAGAAGCTTACGAGTTTTATCGTCAATCACAAATTCTTCGTTGAAGCCGTTGCCTTTAGAAGCCATTGCATACGCTTCTGTGATGTTTTCGATAGTCACTGATTTAGAACCGTGAGCAGCGCGAATCCAGTTTGCGTTAGGTAGGTTGATGCCGATAGCAGTAGCAGGGAAAGCGTCGCCGGCAAGTGTAGCAGCAGTGATAACTTTTGCCGACACACCTTTTACTACAGGTTTGCGGAAACGAGGATCAACCGGTGAGCGGTCTTCAAACCATTGAGCATTTTCTCCAATCAATTGAGTACGTTTAGACGCAGGTACATTTTTAAAATTAACGTATGATTCCCAAGCACCTGTCATGCCGAGAGGGTCGCCATAGCTTTCAATGAACCCATTGACGAAATCTACTTCAGATTCTGTATCTTTAACCCAAGCGATAGAGTATTCGTCGAATTTGCGAAGGTCGCCTGTTGTGTAATATTCGATAAGCGTAGTGATGTAGTCACGTTGAGCGTCGTTTTCGGCAACATCTTTAGCTATTGTCAACCAATAGATGATCTCAGCGATAGCATCACCATAAAGGCCATTAAGGTGGTAGGATTCTTCGACGATTTTTCCGTCTTTTTTAACTATTTTTGTGTTAAGACCGTATGAAATCGGAGTCTTATCGTTAGGGTCTTTAAGGTTAGCGAAATAAGCTTCGACTTCTGCTTGTGTGACACCTTCGTAAAGGTTGTTGGCAGATGTAGCGACAACGTCTTGTGAGCTATCTTGGTTTACACCTTTTGCCATTACAGTAGGGTCGAAAATGACAGGAACAAGAGTGTTGAGCATTTCTTGTTTTGTCTGACCGTCGCAAAGAGGAAGTTTGCTTTGAGGAAGTGCATTTACTTGAGCAACAAAAAACTCTTGGCTGAATTTAGGTACAAACTTCTCAGTTGAATAATGGTGGTGAATACCATTGCCAAACCACACTTGCTTCAAGTAAGTTTCAAATGCTTTAAATTCGTCAGAAGTCTTATCGCCATTGTAGTTGACGTAGATTTCTTCTAAAAGCTGACGTAATTGAAGGTTGTATTTGCCGTGTTGGTCCCAGATAATATCGCGACCCATGTGAGCAGCTTGCGATAGATAGTAAACCATTTTCTTTTGACGAAGAGAGAGGTCGTCAAAGCCCGGTACTTCATAACGAAGCACTTCGATATCGGCAAAGTTATCGACATGATAGTCAAAATCCTTAGGTGCCGAATTTGCATTTAAAGAAATCATAGCTCCTAATACGAGAGTTGGAATTACTTTTTTCATTTGTTGAAAATTAATTATTTGGTTAATAAATTATTCTACGTATAGCACCAAACCTTTGAGGTATTCGCCTTCAGGATGGTATATGTTGATAGGGTGGTCTGCAGGTTGAGTCAATTGATGTATGATTCTGACCTTTCTGCCGGCTTGTGCCGCAGCACTAAAAACAGCAAGACGGAACATTTCGCGTGTGACTACTTGCGAGCATGAGAATGTGAAAAGAATACCCCCGGAGCGAATCTTGTCGAAAGCTTTAGTATTGAGTTTGCGATAGCCCAACAGACCATTTTTCAACGCACTGCGATGCTTGGCAAATGCCGGTGGGTCTAATATGATAAGGTCATATTCTCCGTCTTTCATTTCAGCCAAAAATTTAAATGCATCGACAGCGTGTGATTGATGACGCTCGTCATTTGGAAAGTTTAATGCGATGTTTTCATCAGTCAATGCTATAGCCTTTGCAGAACTATCGACAGAATCAACCGATTTTGCTCCTCCCCTCATTGCATAGACAGAGAAACCTCCTGTGTAACAGAACATGTTGAGGACTTTTCTGTCTTTTGCATAATGTTGAAGAAGATTACGATTGTCTCTTTGATCGACAAAGAATCCGGTCTTTTGTCCTTTCAACCAATCAATGTTGAATTTGAGACCATTTTCAGTGGCAATATTTGTGTCAAATCCACCGACGATATAATCATTGACCGGGTCAAGTTGAGCCTTAAAAGGGAGTGTCGTTTCACTCTTATAGTAGATATTTGCAATTCCGGCATCAGGGATGCTTAACAAAGCATCTGCAATCTGTTGTCTGCAGAAGTGCATACCCGGTGAGTGAGCTTGAACGACTGCTGTCTTACTATAAATATCAATAACCAAACCGGGCAGAAAGTCGCCTTCTCCATGTACCAATCTGAAACAGTTATTGTCTGGACGGATCAATGCGAGATTCCTGCGCATCTCGTATGCAGCATTAAGGCGTTTTTCAAAATAATTCTGAGGTAATGTCTCGACGCCAAATTCCAAAATGCGTATAGCTATGCTGCCGATTTGGTAATGTCCGACTCCGATTGTTTCTCCTTCGTGTGATTCTACTCTTACAAGGTCACCTTCTTCAAGATTTTCGGGCAATGTTGCGATTGCTCCAGAAAATACCCATGGGTGAAATCTGCGAAGAGATTCGTCTTTGCCTCGCTTTAGGCGTATAGTTTTGTATGCCATTTTTATATTATTGTCTATTTGAATAATCTGATTATGTCCATACCATTTGCGTAGATTAGCAATAAGAAGATGAGTCCCATACCAATCATTTGTGCCCATTCCATGAATTTTTCACTTGGCTTGCGACGAGTGATCACTTCATATAAAAGGAATAATACGTGACCACCATCTAATGCCGGAATAGGCAAAATATTCATAAATGCTAATGCCACCGATAGGAATGCTGCAATGTTCCAAAATGCCAACCAATTCCAAGTTTCAGGAAAAATGCTTCCTATAGTGCCAAATCCACCGATGCTTTCAGCACCTTCTTTAGTGAATATGTGCTTCATTGATGATACGTAAGATGTTAGTTTTTCCACTCCCATTTCGCATCCGCGAGGAATTGATTCAAAGATATTGTAGCTCTTTTCTTCGTATGCAAAGAATTTTGAAGGATCGACTTCTAACCCTACGCCTAATTTGGAATTTTCTGATAATTGTGCAGTTATGTTAAGTGTGTCAGACGTAGCTTCGTTTGCACGTACTATTGTGAAATCAACTTTCTGATTGTCGTGTCCCTTCAATTTTTCGTAGAATATATCTAAACTTGGAGTTGCATCTGAATTAATAGCAATAATTTTGTCACCGACTTTCATGCCGGATTTATCGGCAGCTCCTCCGCTTACGACTTGTGTGATGGCTACTGGAATACGATAAGTCATGAAATTAACTGACGAGGTGCCACTTTTGGCTTCTTCTTCCAAATGGAATATGAATTTATCCGGAATATTGATAGTGACGTTTTCTCCGTTTCTGAGCACTTCCACACTCTCTGCTTCAATCATTTGCATGCGTGCATTCATAGGATTGTCTAATTCTACACCGTCTGCGGTCAAAGGAATGTCACCATCTTGGAAGCCTGCTTGTTTGGCTGCTTCAGAATAAATCATACCCAATTCGGCATTCTTATATGGAACGTATTTTTCGCCTGTGTAGAAAACAATTCCGGCATATATTACGATTGCCAATAAAAAATTGAATAGTACGCCGGCAATCATGATTAGCAAACGTTGCCAAGCCGGTTTTGTGCGAAATTCCCAAGGTTTTGGAGGTTGTTGCATTTGCTCCTTATCCATGGATTCGTCAATCATACCTGAGATTTTGCAGTATCCGCCTAATGGGAGCCAGCCGATACCATATTCGGTGTCGCCCCAAAAACTGCTCTTTTTATTGTCAGACTCTTCTGTTTCATTGTCGTCAGTCTCAATACGACGTTTCGCTTTGCCAAAAAAAGTCATATATTTTTTAGGCTTCCATTTGAAAATTTCAAACCATGGGTCGAAAAATATATAGAATTTTTCGACTCTTACTCCAAACAGACGAGAGAAAAAGAAATGACCAAATTCGTGAATGATAACTAAGATTGCAAATGCTAAAATTAATTGTGCGGCTTTAATTAGTATCGTCTCCATTTTTAGATGTCTCTAATATATTTATGTATTAAAATTCAGTTAAAATTGAGGAAGCATATTTTCTTGCTTCTATGTTAGTGTTGACGTAATCATCATAAGATGGATTGGTAATAAACGAAATTTTCTCCATCGTTTTAGCGATTAGTTTCGGCATATCGACAAATCGTATCTCTCCCTTCAAAAAGGCTGCCACAGCTATTTCGTTTGCGGCATTTAAGATACATGGTTCATTTCCTCCCATTTCTATGGCATCAAAAGCGTAGCTAAGAAGAGGAAACTTTTTCAAATCGGGAGTCTCAAAAGTAAGGTTGCTATATTGTGATAAAGTTAAAGGAGCTTGTCTTGTCGCAAGACGTTCAGGATAACCAAGTGCATATCTGATTGGGAGGTGCATATCAGGAACGCCTAACTGAGCTTTGATCGATCCATCAGAGAAAGCGACCATCGAATGTACAATTGATTGTGGGTGTACAACTATTTCTATCTGTTTCGAAGGGCATCCGAAAAGCCAATGTGCTTCAATCATTTCAAACCCCTTGTTCATCATCGATGCTGAGTCGATTGTCACTTTTGCTCCCATATCCCAATTGGGGTGGTTAAGAGCATCTTTGACAGTGACAAGTTTCAGCTCTTCGATACTTTTAGTTCGAAATGGTCCGCCACTGGCTGTAAGAATAATCTTTTCTGCGTGTTCGGTCTTTTCTCCTTCTAAACATTGGAAAATCGCTGAGTGTTCGCTGTCGACAGGAATAATTCTTGATGAAGAATCGCATAGTAATGATGTTATAAGTTCTCCTGCCACAACCAACGTTTCCTTATTTGCCAAAGCAATCGTTTTGCCTGATTTTATTGCATTGATAGTCGGTTCTAAACCGCTATATCCGACCATTGCCGTTACGACGGTGTGGATCTTGGTGTCGCATACAAATTCAGCTATTGCGTCACTGCCCGATGCAACTTCTATTGGATAACCGCTCAAAGCCTCTTTTAGTTGAGGATATAGACTATCGTCTGCTATAACAACCTTATTTGGAAGGTATTTCTTTGATTGCTCAATTAATAAGTCAACATTTTTATTAGCCGTAAGAAGATATGCTCTGAAATGTTGTGGATATTCGGCAATTATGTCCAAAGTCTGAGTGCCGATAGAGCCTGTGCTGCCTAATATGGCAATATTTTTAACTTCTTTCACCTGAATCAATTAATTAAATTCGACGTTAATTATCTTCATCTCCTTCGATTGTTTCAGAAGAGCCGTATGGAGTCGACGACTCATCTTTAGGTGTTATGTATTGGGACGCTATTAAGGGCAACCCATTACGCCATATTTCAAAAATTATGCAATCGGCATACTTTGAATTAGAAAGAGATGATAGTGCAATGTTTTCACCTGTTATGACATTTTTCCCAATCGAAACAAGAGGTTGACCTGTTCCAATATATTTTGATAAAAATCCTTTTTGATGTTGAATGATGATTGTATAGGAAGAGTCGATGATGTCATAATGTAAATCGACAATCGTACCTTCCGTTACACTACGAATAACGTTTCCATGTGGAATTATTATCTTAGCTGAATTTTTATCAATGCTTTTTTTCTCAATGATTGACCCGGCGCTCGGAGTAGTGAAAATCATTCCTTCGGCAGCCAATGGAGCAAGAATAGATGTATTGTATTTTTCTCGCTCTTGCATCATTTTTATGAACTCAAGTTCTTCTTGCGAAGACGGCATAATTGTATCCTCAATGACTTGGGGCTTATGCTTGGTAAGCGATGAAGAATCGCTTGGTGTACGTTCTGTATCAAATATTGTCGCAATATTGTTGAGATATAATTGGTTGCTCTCATATTGATTTTGAAGCGAATCCAACTTCAGAAGAGTCTCTATCGAGTCAATCCTTTGATTCTTTTTCATATATCCCGGAAGCAAATAACTTATTGGAGTAAATGCAATCAGACAGATTGAAAGACAAATGCTTGCGATTAAAATAAAAAACGATATAACAATAGCTTTTAAAGTCGTGAACTTAAGCGACCACAACTCCATCAATCGACTTTCATCCTCGATAACAATTCTATATCGTTTCTTCCTCAGCATCGTAGTTATTATGCAATGAATAATAAATAATTTGCAAAGATAATCAAAAGTGACGAAGTCTTCAAATTACCAGAGAGGTTTTAACTTGTTTTAATGGTGTGAAAATTCGCAATAACATAAAGTTTAGTCTAAAGAGCATGATGATAATAAAAAATATCTAAAAAATTAACTTAAATTACCAAAAATTTGGTAGTTTCAAAAATGTATTTTAACTTTGCAATTAATTATGAACTAATTTGGTTGTAATGTGTTAATATTGTTAAAGAAAATATTTGATGTATAACTAAAATAAAATTAATTATGAAAAAAAGTTTTTACTTTGCAGCTCTTTGCGCAGGCGCACTTTTTATGTCTGCCGAAGCTAATGCTCAAGAAGTTGTAGCAGTTGAAGAAACTGCTGTTACAACTGAGTACAATTGTGATAACACAAATCACAAGTATGCATCATGGCGTGACAATTGGTTTATCCAATTAGGTGCCGGTGTAAACCAACCATTCGTAGAATATGGTATTGGTTACGATGCAGACGTTAAAACTATCGACAAAAATCGTATGACAGCTGTTTATAACTTCGGTTTTGGCCGTTGGATGACTCCTTATTTAGGCTTCCGTCTTAACGCTGTAGGTGGTGCTCTTCACTGGGATAACCCAACTTTGACTGAACCGAACAATGGCTGGACAAAAGCTAAACACGTTAACGTTAACTTCGAATTGATGTGGGATATGTTTAACTCACTTGGTGGTGTAAACGAAAAACGCGTATTCAGCATCATCCCATTCGCAGGTCTTGGTGGTGACTACACTTGGGGTATCAGAGATCGCGAAGGCAACATCGCTGCTGCTACTAACATTAACGGTTGGAGAAAAGGCGGTATGAAAACTGAATCTTGGACTCTTCCTGTGACTGCAGGTATCCAATTCCGTTTCCGTCTTTGCAAATATGTTGACTTCTTCGCTGAAGCTCGCGCTACATTCTACGGTGACAACTGGAACCTTTGCTCTTATGGAGACCCTATCGATGCTAATGTAGCTGCTATCGGTGGTTTCAATATCAATATTGGTGGTCGTGGTTGGAACACATTCAACGAATGTGACTACGTTTCTCAAATCGCAGCTCTTAACAACCAAGTTAACGACCTTCGTGGTCAACTCCTTGACTGCGGTCAAAAACTTGCTGCTTGCGAAGCTCAACTTCCATGCCCAGAACCACAACAAGTTGTCGTTAAAGACTGCGTAAGCGCTCCTTTGATGTCTGTTGTTCGTTTCAACATCAACTCAGCTAAGATTCGCAAGAGCGAAGCAATCAATGTTTACAACATGGCTGAATGGTTGAAAGCTAATCCGGAAGAAAAAATCGACGTAGTAGGTTATGCTGACCGTGAAACAGGTACTGCAGAATACAACTTGAAGCTTTCTGAAAAACGTGCTAATGCTGTTGCTGATGCTCTTGTTAACGAATATGGCATCGATCGTAGCCGTCTAAATGTTAAGTGTGAAGGTAGCGATGCTCAACCTTATAGCACTAACGATTGGAACCGTGTAGTAATCTTTACTCAAAAGTAAAAAACTAACACATAATAGTTGAGGGCAACTCCATTCGAGGTTGCCCTCAACTATTTTATATTCGTAACAAACTAATAGAACGAAATTATTATGGTTCAGTAGCAAAAAGGTGTGGGAATAAATAAAATTGTTATCTTTGCCCCCATATGGAAACAAAGATATTAGAACAATTAGCGAGCCTTGTGTTGCCCAAAGAGATACTAGACCGCTTTGCGATAG
>SUXG01000039.1 GCA_015061085.1 Bacteroidales bacterium | reverse complement strand
AAACGCTCGGGCTTTATTTGTTATCTCCCGATGTGTCTGCACTCCGGAGCTTCCGCGCAGAGATAGTATTGATAGTAATTATAGATACTATAGTAATTATAGATATAATAGATGCGATAGATGCAAGAGATGCGATAGATGCAAGAGATGAGATAGATATAATAGATGCGATGGATGTGATAGGAGGAATAGAGTTTTGACGATCTTTCCCTTCATCAAATGAAAATGGGTTGCTACGGGAGTTTTGTGAAATAATGCAGAGACTTGCGAGTTACACCAGTATTAGTTTGAATCCATACTTAGATCGATACTCTCTTTCTGATTTATATGCATAGGGTGTGAATAAGTCCTGGGTGATTTGTCTTAAATGTCAAAAATATGTTAGAATATTTTTTTGATTTATCGAAATAAATCGGTACTTTAATTGTTTAGATGACAGAATGTACAATAATAATTTAGATTATGATTAAGGAAATTTATTTAGCAGGTGGCTGTTTTTGGGGTACTCAACATTTTTTGAAGCAGATAAATGGTGTAGTATCTACAAGTGTTGGGTATGCAAATGGCACTGTGCCAAATCCATCATATAATGAAGTTTATACTGATAAAACGGGACATGTTGAGACAGTTAAGGTCTGTTATGATTCAGATGTTGTCAGTTTAGAGATGATTTTAGATTTATATTTTATGACAATTGATCCGACATTATTGGATCAACAGGGACCGGATATAGGTACGCGATATCGCACCGGAATATATTATACGGATGTAGCTGATGTGGATGTGATAAAGAATGTGACTAAGAGGATTTCTCTCCAGTATATTCAACCTATAGTGGTCGAGATAGAAAGTTTGGAATGCTTTTATTTAGCAGAGGACTATCATCAGGATTATTTGGATAAAAATCCCACAGGATATTGCCATATACCAAGGTCGATGTTTGCTTATGCAAGGAGTGTTAATCGTGGCAATGATTGATTTTTTATCTATTTGCTTGATATTTTATCCATTAGATAGAGTTGGTCGATATTCATTAAATATTTTGACTAATTGACTGAAATTGACTGTGTTTTGCCGGGTTGATATTTTATATAAATAAAAAAGGAATGTAGAAATACATTCCTTTTGGCGGAGAGGACGAGATTCGAACTCGTGGTAGGATTACTCCTACGTCAGTTTAGCAAACTGGTGGTTTCAGCCACTCACCCACCTCTCCTTATCGGTGTCTGCCGAATTGCGAGTGCAAAGTTAAGATAATTTTTTATAATGTGCAATAGTTTGTGGATTTTTTTTTGTAATTTCGCACATTATCAAATGGATTATGATATCGGATATAAACAATGTAGAGGAAAGATGGTATGACCGAACATTATTAATGTTGGGTCAAGATTCGTTCGTTAAGATACAAAATACGCATGTGGTAGTAGTCGGAGTAGGAGGAGTCGGTGGATATGCAGCAGAAATGCTGGTGCGTTCCGGTGTCGGCAAAATAACAATAATAGATTCCGATAATGTGTCTGTTACGAACATAAATCGGCAGTTGATAGCTTGTCATGAGACTGTAGGATCCTCTAAAGTTGAATTGTTTAAGAAGCGTTTCTTAAAGATTAATCCTAATTTGGAGGTAAACGCAGAACATTGCTATTTGACGTCGGAGAATATTATTAATTTCATTAATGAGAAGGTGGATTTTGTTATTGATGCTATTGATACTATAGGTCCCAAAGTTTCGCTGATAGAATTTTGTATTAAAAACAGAGTGAAGATTATCAGCTCGATGGGTGCAGGAGGAAGAGTAGATCCATCGATGGTAAAATATTGTGATATTTGGGAAACTAAGGAGGACGGCTTGGCTAGGGTTGTGCGTCAGAGATTAAGAAAAATAGGTTTGCGTAGCAAATTGCCTGTCGTTTGCAGTCTGGAATCGCCGAAGAGATATTCAATAATAGAATTGAATGATGAAAACAAGCGCTCATCTTTTGGAACGTTAGCTACCATTCCGTCTATATTTGGAATTTATCTGGCAAATTATGTAATAAGAAAAGTAACCGGAATATGATTGAGATAAGAAATATAAATAAGTCATTCGGAACTTTGCATGTTTTGAAGGACATCAACCTTAGAATTGAGGATAGAGAAATTGTGACTATATTTGGGCCAAGTGGTGCAGGTAAAACAACGTTATTGCAGATAATAGGTACGTTAAGCAATGCAGATTCGGGTAGTTTGCGATATGGAGGCGAAGAAGTAACGACACTGACAGATAAAGCGTTGTCGCAATTTAGAAATTCGCATATAGGTTTTGTCTTTCAATTTCATCAGTTGCTGCCTGAGTTTACTGCAGTGGAGAATGTGATTCTCCCTGCATTGATTGGTGGTATGTCTCGCAGTGAGGCTCACAGAAAAGGGGAAGAATTGTTGTCAAATTTAGGGTTAGCAGGTAGATTTTCGCACAGACCGGCAGAATTGTCGGGAGGAGAGAAGCAACGAGTTGCAATAGCACGAGCTTTAATCAACAATCCGGACGTAATATTGGCAGATGAACCGACAGGCAGTCTTGACTCTGTTAACAGGGAAGAAATTAAGCAATTGTTTCAAAGATTGCGTAACGAGTATGATCAGACAATTGTTATTGTGACGCATGACGATTCATTGGCAGAAATCGCTGACAGGGTAGTTAAGATGCAAGATGGTAAAATTATTGAAATAGTAAATAAGAAGTCATGATATTTTGTCGATTAATAGATTCTATTGTAAGAAATAAAAATGTCGGTATATTTTTGTTAATGTCGCTTGTGCTTTTATTTGTTGAGTGTGGAAGGGATGATGTGGAATATCCGACAGATTATAGATATGTCGAAATTTTGACAGTCTTAAAAAACGATAAAGGGATGATATTGGAGAAAGTCGGCGTCAATGATGAAGAGACTATTAAGATGACAACAAATCAATGGGTTGATGCTGATTTGGAAAGGGGTAGGAGAGTCATTGCGGAATATTCGGTAGAGGCAGATAAATTGAATCAGCGACCAATGCCAATCAAACTGCATCAAATGGGATATATACAGTTTGATACGGTGAAATATCAGCCGAAGAGTGTGATCGAAAATGGCTCATGCCCTAAAATAGAAATAATAAGTTTGTGGCGAACCGGACGTTTTATAAATCTTCAATCAGAAGTTGGTTATGATGGCAAAAGCCAATTATATACGATAGTAGCAGATAAGATGACAGCCGACCAAGCAATTGTGGAATGTTATTTGCAGAATAAAGGAGAACTTGTCGGTGATAATTCGATATATAGACACTCGTATGCTTCTTTTTATATCGGAGAAATATGGGATAGTCCGACTTTGGAACGTGTCAGATTATATCTTCCAAGCAGTGGGAATGAAAAATATTACATCGATATTGTGAAAAATTCATATTGAATTATTAACTTTGTAGGAGATTATAAATGATATTAAAAACAATAAAAATTTAGAGAAATGGCAAACGAAAATAACCAAAACAAAAATCAATTACAAATTCAGTTGAAGCCGGAAGTCGCAGACGGCAAGTATAGCAATCTTGCAATGATCGGTCATGGACCAAACGAATTCTTGATTGACTTCATTTTTGCTGCTCCCGGAATGCCTCAAGCTCCGGTTGTAAGCCGTATCGTAATGTCGCCTGAGAATGCAAAACAATTGATGTATGCATTGACAGACAATATTAAGAAATACGAAGCAAACTTTGGAGAAATTACACAAAAGCGTCCTGTCGGTGGTAATAACATGCCTCCATTTGGAAATTTTGGCGGTAATAATTAAAAACGAATAAGAATCTCTCTTCACAAATAAGTATGGAGCACAATCTAACGCTGTATAACAGTCTGACTCGCAAGAAGGAAAAATTTGTGCCTATTCATCCTGAAATAGTAGGGATGTATGTGTGCGGTCCGACAGTCTATGGACCGGGTCATTTAGGTCATGCACGTCCGGCGATAACATTCGACATCTTGTTCAGATACTTACGTCATTTGGGATACAAAGTGAGATATGTACGCAATATCACAGACGTCGGTCACTTGGAGCATGATGCAGATGATGGCGAAGACAAGGTGGCAAAGAAAGCACGAATTGAGCAATTGGAGCCAATGGAAGTGGTGCAGATGTATCTCAATAGCTACCACAAGGATATGGAGGCATTGAATGTGCTTCCACCGAGCATTGAGCCTCATGCCTCAGGTCATATCATCGAGCAGATTAACTATGTTCAGAAGATTTTGGACGCCGGATATGCATATATCAGTAATGGTTCTGTCTATTTTGATGTTGAAAAATATAACAAGGATCATCATTACGGCAAACTATCGGGACGTAATATCGAAGAAACGGTAGCCAATACACGTAATTTGGACGGTCAAGACGAAAAGCATAATCCGATAGATTTTGCGCTATGGAAATGTGCGTCTCCGGAGCATATCATGCATTGGCCATCTCCTTGGAGTGAAGGATTTCCGGGATGGCATCTTGAGTGTTCTACCATGGGTACAAAATACTTAGGAGAGACATTTGATATTCATGGAGGTGGCATGGATTTGATGTTCCCTCATCATGAATGTGAAATTGCTCAAAGCGTGGCGGCATGTGGTCATGAAGCAGTGAAGTATTGGATGCATAACAATATGATTACTATTAACGGAAAGAAGATGGGTAAGTCTTACAACAACTTCATTACACTTGAAGAATTCTTCAATGGTTCGCATCCATTGTTGAGTCAGGCTTATTCGCCAATGGTAATCAGATTTTTTATCCTTCAAGCACAATATCGCAGTACGGTTGATTTCAGCAATGACGCGCTATTGGCATCAGAAAAGGCACTTCAAAAGTTGACCGACGGCTATCGCAGATTGCAAAATCTATTGCCTGCAGAAGCATCGACTGTTGAATTGCCTGACTACGGCAAATTGTGTTACGATGCTATGGATGATGATTTGAATACTCCGGTAGTAATCGCTCACCTCTTTGACGCTTGTAAATATATCAATCAAGCGACAGACGGATTGATAACACTCAATGCTGAAGATATTGCAAAATTGCGTCATCTGTTTGATGTCTTCGTAGGAGAAATTCTTGGTGTTAAGATGTCAGGTGAAAGTGCTGATAGTGGCAACAATAAAGCATACGAGCAAGCTGTCGATTTGTTGATGGAAATTCGTGCTAATGCTAAAGCAAACAAGGATTGGGCAACATCCGATCTTATCAGAGACAAAATGGCTGCGTTCGGATTTAATATCAAAGACACAAAGAATGGTGTCGAATGGTCGTTGAAGTAACCCTCGATTTGAGACAGATATTAATGGGTGGTGGCAAAATTGTTTGTCGCCACCTTTGTTTATCTGAGAGTAATTGATTAATTTTGTCATCATATTAAAGACGAATCAGATGGAAAACAAATCACGTAAGAAATCGATTACTCCCAAAAAGCGTATCAATAACAAGAAGCAAGCAAAGAAGCCTAATAGATTAAAGAAATGGCTGATATTGTTAGCATTGCTTGCAGTCGTAGGGGTGCTGGCGTTGGGCTATGTGCTTATAAATGGAGCTGACGACGATGTTATAATCAAGATTCCACGAGGCGCTAAGATGGAGAATGTTGAGGATTCTGTTGCTAAATATCTTGGCGAGGAGTATGCTTCAATGGTGGTCGGCGTGATGAAAACACAGAAAGTCGATTTGTCGGAACGTAATGGAGCCTATAAGATATCAAAAGGTATGAATCCTGCAAAGGCTGCCAGGGTGTTGACTCATGGGGGACAAACGGGTATTAAGTTGGTTTTGCGACATTTTAGAACGAAAGACCAGTTGGCAGAATTTTTGGCTGGTAAATTGGATATGACAAAGAAAGAGTTTTTGAATGCGTTTAATGATAGAGATGTTCAGGCAACATACAAATTGAAACCTGAGGAGATGATAGCATTGTTCATGGAAGACACTTATGAGGTGTATTGGTCGATAACGCCTGAAAATCTGATTGATAAAATGGCGGGGTACTACATAAAATTTTGGAACCAATCAAGAATAGAAGATGCTGCTGATTTGGGATTGTCGCCGATAGAAATGATGACATTATGTTCGATAGTTGATGAAGAGACATCAAAGGTTGATGAAAAAGGTAAAATCGGCAGATTGTATATAAATCGCTTAAACAAAGACATGAAGTTGCAGGCCGACCCTACAGCAAAATTCGCTTCAAAAAACTTTGGACTTAGAAGAATAACATCGAAACAGACAAAATTGCGTTCTCCATATAATACATATTATGTGAAAGGCTTGCCACCGGGTCCGATTGGGACAACAAGCAAGCAGACCATTAAAGCAGTATTGGATAGTGATGATAGCGACTATTTATATATGTGTGCCAAAGAAGACTTTTCGGGATATCATAATTTCGCGGTAACATACGAAGAGCATCAAGCCAATGCACGTCGTTATCAGAAAGCTCTCAACGAACGTGGCATAAAATAATTGAGCGATAGATTTCTAAAGTCATTTCGATGAATTAAAAACAAAAGATTTAAAAGTGATGTTATAATGTAAAAATCACTAAATAGGAGTTGTTATGGTATTGTTTAAGGATTATAGGACAGAAGCAGAAGCCTACATCGACAAAGGTCTGCTTGAAGATAATGGTATTAATTGCGTTATCATGGAAAATGCGTTGACTTCAATTTACCCGGCTCCCGATTCGACAATGGGTAGAGTGTCGCTTTATATTGAAGACGATAAGGTGGAAGAAGCATGCAGATTATTGTCTGAAAAGTGTTTATAATAGTCGGTTTCTTTGTCTTAATTGGGTGGTATTTATAATTTTAGCTTGTCGAATGGTTTAAGATTGGGGAATAATTTGTAATTTTGCCGTCTGATTTTTAATAGTATATCATTTATATCGGAATTGTTGTGCGATTGATCGTCAAGAAAAATATTAATCGATTGTGTGTCATATTGTTTATGCTTGTATTGACATTAGGAGCATCGGCACAGGAGGAAATAGATACAATTCCGAAGGTGACGCCTACGGTAAAGCCTATTGAGCGGAAAGATTGGTTTGAGGAGTTGAAAAAAGGTAGGTTTGATCCCAAGGATACGACCGTCTATTACCCGAAGTTTATGCAATTTTGTGTTGATGTCTATAATTGGGCAGACTATACATTCAATTCAGTTGATACGACGTATATTGCATCGACCGGACGCAGGTGGAAAGCCGAGATACGAAATGATAATTGGACAGATAGCTATGCTTTCCATTTCGATAAAATGCCTGTCAGAATGATGTCAGACATAAAATGCAGCGTAGGTGGCTATCTGACGTATATGGCAGTAAGCGCCGGCTATGCGTTTGATTTTGGCAATATCATAGGAAATAAGCCGTCAAATCACAAGAAGATGGAGTTTAACTTCAGTTGTGCGCGTTTTTCCATCGATGCTTATTACTCAAAAAATGAGGATGGAACGATAATACGCCATTTCGGGAATTACGAAGGAGGTGATTGGGTAAAGTATTATTTTCCGAATTTATATCTGAAGTCATACGGTGTCGATGGTTATTATTTCTTTAATAATAAGAAATATTCTCAAGGAGCTGCATATAAGTTCTCAAAAATACAACGTCGCAGTGCCGGCTCGTTGATAGTAGGTCTATCGGCTGCTCACTACAATATTGATATGGATTTCTCTGATTTGCCGCAAGAAATGACCATATACCTGCCGACAGATCAACGCAGATACTTCTTTAATTATTGGGATTACAACTTCCTTGTCGGTTATGGATATAACGCGGTGATGGGAAAGCATTGGCTTTTCAATGTCACAGCACTGCCGTCAATAGGATTTAAACATTCGCGAGAGACAGCCACCGTTGATGGGAATCGTGACCGTTTTTCGATGAATTTAAAAGGAAAAATGTCGTTTGTCTATAACAATAAAGACTTTTTTGCCGGTGTATTCGGTAAAATTGACGGACGATGGTTTATGGGTCATGAATATCAATTTTTCAATTCCATAGCCTCCGTTTCGGTTAGTGTGGGCGTTCGCTTTTAAGCATTATCTCGTTAGAACAATTAATCATCTGCTGGTGGCGATTTCAGCCTTTTTTAGAATATTACAGCAGAGAGAATATCATGATATCTCTTTGAAAAATAGGCAGAAGTTTCCTTCTTGTAGATACATCTAAGGAAGTTTGCATAAAGTTGTTATAAAAAAATTTGTATATATCAGCAAAAGGTTGTACCTTTGCACTGCAAATTTGCCTTCCGAGGCATCAGCGGATGCAGAAATGGTGGAATGGTAGACACGAAGGACTTAAAATCCTTTGGCCTTTATCGGCTGTGCGGGTTCAAGTCCCGCTTTCTGTACCTCAATAGCGGTTTTCCAAGGAGAATGCCGCTATTTTTTTTGATATATGCGAAAATTGTAAATAAGGGTTAATTGTTTAAAACACTAAAGTTAGTCATTATCAGGGTTCAGTAGTTATTTAGTGTGGGTAAGCGTAAAGCTTGGCAATGCGAAAGAGGAAAAACTTCTTGTCAACGACACCTCTAAGATTGGCTCTGAAAAGTTTGATTTTAGCATTGAAAGATTCCGCTA
>SUXG01000015.1 GCA_015061085.1 Bacteroidales bacterium | reverse complement strand
AATTTTTTACAAATATTTTTTTATTTATTTTTTGTGTTTTTATCAAAATATGCCCTAACTCGCTGTGTGTCACTAAAATAAAAATATGTTATAAAACATGTTTTTTTAGCATGTTTCTCAATGATATCTCTTTTTTGACCGTTTTTACTCTGTTTAAGTCTTTTTATCCCCCATAAAATATTTGAGGCTCATACACATTTTTTACCAATAACTTTACTTCTTATCCCAACATATTATAAATATAGATTTTATTGCGAATATAATATTATTGCAGAGAGGGATTATCCGATGAGTTTATTAAGAGATTGACGAGCTGCTTCCTTTATTTTTGGGGTGATGGATTTTTTCAAGGAGCGAATCGCAAGAGTCAATACCGCAAAATCGTCGGTGAAACCGATTATCGGAAGAAAATCAGAGATAAGATCTTTAGGAAGTATAAAATAGCCCAATGCCCCAATGATAATCGCCTTATCCTTAATCGACACTTCATTCGACTTGTAGGCAGTATATAACACAAACGCCGGATAAAGTAATTTACCCCCGGCACGTTTAGCCAAACTCAACACTTTCGAGCTAAAGCCGGACTGCGAAAAATATTTCTGATAGTTGTTTAAAATCATACTATATATATTTGTTGAATATTAGACACTGACACTAAAAATAGTTTAATTCCACATATAGGTATATCAACAACAGATCGGAGATGACTTTACATATATTATAAGAAAATCACAATCTTCATTATTTACATATATACTAAGAGAGGGTCAAGACTAACCTCAACCCTCTCCATTGATATTTTCTAATATACGATCGTAGTAGTCTATCTACCTAAATCGCGATTAGTCGTCAAACCTTACGAAGTTACCATTTGTATCAAACTTAAGATCCATGTGATTTGAGAGTTCTACATCGTATCCTATTGAATCACGCTCTATCTTAGAAATAAATGTATCAGGATAATTTTTCTTGACATAGTCGCCAATTGACTTATGAACAAATGCTGCAGGTACAGGCTTATGATTAGTGTCTATGCTTTTCCACTCACCTTTTTTATCAAAATCAATTTCACTACCGTCCTTGAGCTTCACGTCATAAGTTTTACCAAACACACCGTCGTTATCCACTTCTATATAAGCTACAGGAGAATCGAAATACTTCAAACACTGTTGCGCCTTAGCCGGAAGGCTTGAAACATCTGTAGTTGTAAAATCATCTGCGCATGCTGAACAGACACAAAGTACAACCACCATTAGGAAAGAAAAAATTTGTCTCATCTTTATTTTATATTTTCATTAATATAATTATATACAAACTCAAGGTCTGAATTGTTCGACTCCTAAACTGATGATTAAACACTTATTACGAAGCAACACTAAAAATTATATACTATCTATAGTCTTGAAGGATAGAGCGAAGTTTTTGACGCGTTGTAAAAATACGCGACTTCACAGTACCCAATGGAATATCCAAGATTTCAGCAATTTCTTCATATTTGTATCCCGCAACATACATTGAAAACGGCTTACGATAATCTTCCGAAAAAGAATCAATTATTTGTGTAATTTCATTTACCGCATACGTTCCTTCAGGAGTTGCGTTGGTTGGTTGCTGAAAATTCAACTGATATAAATCTTCTGTACCTTCAATTATCGTACGCTCTCTTACCGTACGACGATAATTGTTAATAAATATATTTCTCATTATAGTGAATAGCCACCCTTTAAAATTAGAATTATCGCTATATTTCGATTCGTTATCTAATGCTTTTAGAGTAGTATCCTGCAATAAATCATGAGCTTCTTCGCTATCTGCAGTTAGTTTGTATGCAAAACTGAACAGATTAGACTGAAGAGCAAGCAATCTTTCTTTGAAAATAGTCTTATCGTTCATGTGTTAAGTTATTAATTATACGGCAAAGATAGCAATAAGTTTTAAATCCGCAAATATCGTTAAGTTTTTTTTGCAGATTTACACTTTATATTACATTTTTTCAATAGACGATTTTGTCAATTATTCCATTTAAATAGGCTATTACAACCCCATAATTTGTCATTGGGACACGTTGCATAACAGCTTGATCAAGTCTATTTATAACATATTTTCTATTAAACATACAAGCACCACAATGAATTATTAGGTCGTAAATCGTAAGGTCCATTGGAAAATCACTTCCACTCACAAAATCTATAGACAAATTTTGTCCTACACGCTTACGCAACAATATTGGTATTTTTACTCTGCCTATATCTTCCGAAGCCGGAGCATGGGCACACGCTTCCGCTATCAACACACGCGACGACTCTGTAAGACGATCAATTGCCGATGCTCCTTCAATAAATTTCCTTATATCTCCTTTATAACCGGCCATAAGCACAGAGAACGATGTCAGCATAGACTCTTTGGGGGTCAATGGATATACAAGTCCAAACACTTGTGAATCTGTTATTATCAATTTCGGAGGATCTGTCATTAAATCTAAAGTCTGCTGAAGACTTTCCGGTGTGCAACATAGCGCAATTGCCTTTTTATCCATCAATTCACGAAGGGTTTGTACTTGAGGCATAATCAGACGTCCTTTGGGTGCTTGCGCATCTTGAGGCATCACAAGAATGACCGTATCATTTTCCGACACAAGGCTTCCTGTTATCGAATGTCGGTCAAAATCTTGAGGTATTGCTTCTAAAATTGCCAATCTCAATTGCTCAATATTTTCTAATTTAGAGGCATTCACAACCACCGGGATCTTTCCGATAGCATTAATGATAGTTTTAACATACCCTCCAATGTCAGAGATGCCGGGCTTCACATTGACAATTGGTATAAACGGAATATTTTTATCATTAAAGCGATTTGCCCATTCTGATTCTATTTCAAGATTAGATGTCGAACACATAAGCAATGCCATATCAGACTTTTCTAATGCTTTAGATGTCTGTAGCCTGCGTTTTTCTCCCAACATCCAATCATCATCGTCAAAACCGGGAGTATCAATAATCAGAGTCGGTCCAACACCCTGCAACTCCATTGCTTTAGAAACTACATCCGTAGTTGTTCCAGCAACATCAGAGACGACAGATACTTCTTGTCCTATGATAGCATTCATCAATGTAGATTTACCACTATTTCTACAACCAAAAATAGCAATATGCAATCTATTGGATGACGATGTCGATTGATAATTCATAATCTTAAAATCTAAAATCTCGTTTCCCTTTTTCTATTTCACATAAATTGCGCATAGCGACCTCCTTAACTTTGGGGTTTGGAATCTTTTCGATTTCTTCCTTAATAAGACGGACTCCCTTTTCATAAGTATCTTTTGAAGCATAATCTATCAGATATTCTTTTAGTGTCATCAAAGCATTGGGTGCACAACAATTAGCTATTTGCCCGGACTTAACGAGCGACATAAAACGGTCGCCGGTGCGACCTTCACGATAGCAGGCTGTGCAAAAACTTGGGATGTGTCCCATATTGAGCAGCCATGCCACGATGTCGTCAAGAGTGCGAGTATCACTAATATCAAACTGAGTCGAGTTCTCCTCAGCCGGCTCCGGCGTAGCATATCCGCCAACACTTGTTTTCGATCCTCCACTTATTTGCGAAACGCCCAAATCAAGCACCTTTGCACGCGAAGCGACTGATTCACGCGTTGAGATTATCATTCCTGTGTACGGTACCGAAATACGAATCACCGCAACAATTTTACAAAATATTTCATCTGATATAGAATCCGGGAAACTATCCAATGACACATCATCTGCCGGACAAATACGAGGAACGCTAATCGTATGAGGTCCCACCCCATAAGTTGCTTCCAAATGTTCAGCATGCATCAACAGACCGACGAAATCATACTTATAAGTATTCAGACCGAACAACACACCAATTCCGACATCATCAATACCGGCTTGCATTGCTCGGTCCATTGCTTCTGTGTGATATGCGTAATTGCTCTTAGGACCTGTCGGGTGCAAAGCTTCATAGTTTTGTTTATGGTAAGTCTCTTGAAAAAGTATATACGTACCTATACCTGCATCCTTAAGCTTTTTATAGTTTTCGACAGTAGTCGCAGCGATATTGACATTTACGCGACGTATTGCACCATTCTTGTGATGAATGCCGTAGATAGTCTTAATCGACTCAAGGATATACTCTATCGGATTATTGCTAGGGTCCTCACCGGCTTCGAGAGCCAGACGCTTGTGTCCCATATCTTGCAGAGCAATCACCTCTTGCTTGATTTCCTCTTGTGAGAGTTTCTTGCGAGCGATGGTCTTATTCTTGAAATGGTACGGACAATACACGCAACCGTTGACACAATAGTTTGATAGATAAAGTGGAGCAAACATCACGATACGATTGCCATAAAAGCGCTGCTTTATTTCTCGCGCAAGTTGGTAGATACGCTCTATCAAGTCCGGCTCGTCACACTCCAATAAGACTGCGGCTTGGCGATGCGACAATCCGTTACATTTACGCGCCTCCTCGATTATTGCCTCAATAAGAGGGCGATTATTTTTATTTTCTCGAGCATAGTCGAGTGTTTCATGTATCTCTGTATGACTGATAAACTCCTCAGCTATTGTTGATTCAGGTCTGTACATAGTCGCCACGTTCTCTTGATATATTGTAATTAATCGTGTTTAATTCTTCTTGAAGCAGTCTCAAACCCTCTGCAGATTCAGAGCCAAAGGCCGCCTTATTATTGTATAACGAATATTGGTCACGAAAAGTTGGGGGCGACAGATTTGGCATCACCACATTTGCACCTGCCAAAATACCTTGACATCTTCCGTCAGCCGACAAAGAAGCAAGAGCCGTCGTCGACGGAATAAGCGCAGAGGGCGACATCAATCGAAATATGGATATGAGTTTAAGCGTCATCGCAACACTACCGGCAGAAGCACCGGCAAATGGCGTTTGCGTATGCGGTATAAATGGACCGATACCTATCATATGGGGCTTGAACTCCTCTATAAATTTCAGATCATCTGTAAGATTCTCAAGCGTCTGATATGGCGAACCAACCATAATGCCTGTACCAGTCTGATAGCCTATTTCTTTGAGATCATGAAGACATTGGATACGATTTTGAAGGCTCATATCGGTCGGATGAAGACGACGATAATGGTCATCGGTGATAGTCTCATGACGAAGCAGATAACGCGAAGCTCCCGCTTCAAAAAATGCCTCATAAGCTTGTCGCGACCTTTCGCCCAAAGATAGTGTAATCGCACAATCGGGATAAAGAGAATGTATCTGAGCGACAATATCTTTCACCCATTTATCGGTCATCTGCGGATTTTCTCCTCCCTGAAGCACAAAAGTACGAAAGCCGAGTTCGTATCCCTGCCGACAACAATCTAAGATGGTCGCTTGCGACAAAGAGTAGCGAGCAACCATCTTGTTGGCTTGTCGAATGCCACAATACAAACAATTATTGCGACATTCGTTAGTAATTTCGATAAGACCTCTGACATAGATATCTCGTCCGAAGCGTTCAAGAGCTACCGACTGCGCTTGACTGCGCAGATAGTCCATTGTATCAATATCATTGCACTGCAACAATTCGAAATACTCCTGCCGGTCCAGACTATGGTAACTACAGAGTCTATCGATCGTATGTTTCATCTAAATTAGTATGTCTTTTTCCACTTGGCTAGAGTCTGCGCAAGCATACGCTTACCCTTATCGCCACTATAAGTAGCCGGACCTGTGATACATCCACCCTCACAAGCCATCACTTCAATAAACTTAGCCGGCACCTTCCCTGTCTTAGCATACGAACGAAGCAATGCTATATTATTTTTATTAAGGTCTGCCATTTGGATTCCATTGACTTCCTTCTTTAAATACGATTTGACAGCACCCATGACACCTCCCGTCTGAGCAAAGCCCTGAGCTTCTTTTACTGCTTCAAACTCCATTGTATAAGGCTGAGTATTTTCAATATTCACTTCGAAAGCTTCAAGAATAGAACCTAATTCCTCAAATGTCAATACATAATCCACCATTTCATCGCTTTGTGCCTCTTTGCGTTTAGCGATACATGGGCCGAAAAAGACCACCTTAGAATCAGGATACTTTTGTTTTGCAATGCGCGCAGTATAATACATCGGAGAACGTGTTGACGACACAAAATCCTTCATTTCAGGCACATGTTTTTTCACCAATTCTATATATGACGGACAACAAGATGTCGTCATAAACGGTTGTCCTTCAGCCAATTTTTCCAGCAATTCGTGTGCTTCCTTTTCTGTTGTCTGCATAGCACCTTCAGCAACTTCAATCACATCATGAAATCCGATTTGTTTCAATGCGCCATACACATGCTCTATATCAGTATTAAATTGTCCAAGAACAGCTGGAGCTACTATTGCTATGACTTTTTCTCCAAGATGAATTTTCTGAAGGACGTCAAAAGTATGAGACGGACTGAAGATTGCTCCAAACGGACAAGCATTCATACATTTTCCACAATAAATACACTTATCCTCATCAATATGCTCAATGCCACGTTCATCTTTACTGATTGCTTTTACTGGGCAAGCCTCCTCACATGGGACAGGTATATACACAATCGCATGATACGGACAACTCTTATGGCAAATTCCACAACTAACACACACATCATGATCAATCCAAGCCTTTCCTGTTTCTGCGCTAATATGTATCGCATCTTTAGGGCAATTATACTGACAACTTCGAGCGATACAACCTCTACATAGATTTGTAATCTCATAGTTAATGCGAATGCACGCCGAGCACGCCTCATCCACGACACACATTATCTTGTCTTTCGGGTTGCCATTTGTCGCACGATCGATTGTCATTTTTGCATACTCTGATAATGTTGTCAATTCGTCTGTTTCATCATCCATACTCAACCCCATCAAAGGCAAAGCTTTATATTTCCACACAGCTCGCTCCTTATGAATACAACAACGCATTGTATGCTTTGTGTGCTTCGGGCTTAACTGCAATGGCAGACGATCGATGTCTTGACTTGTCAACTTTCCATCTTTCCACAATTTGACTAATTCTGTCAACAATCGATGGCGAACGATCATAATGTTATTTGTTGTAGCCATATATCTATTTTTTATTCTTTTTTCTTTTCTACTTTTATTAACTCAATTCTTGCAGCCGACATATTCAAGATTGTAAATTTCAACTCACCAAGTTCAAACACATCGCCTTGTGAAGGTAATGATTCCAAATTATCGAGAATATATCCTGCTATCGTATGATAACTTTCTGACTCTTTAATATCTAAATCGAATTTTTCATTTATGTGTTCGATTTCCACTCGTCCGGAAAATTCATATTCGTTTTCACCGATTTTATGTTCCACCAATTTCTGTCGATCGTGTTCGTCTTCGATTTCCCCAAAAATTTCTTCCACCAAGTCTTCCAAGGTGACAAGTCCACAAGTACCACCAAACTCATCAACTACTATTGCCATCGATTTTTTCTCAGCCATCAATCGACGCATCATTTTATTGGCAAGCATTGTTTCTGGTGTAAACACAACCGGTTTTATGCGCTCTTTCCATTCGACTTCTGCATCAAGCAACTCCGCCACATGAATATAGCCACAGACATTGTCAATATCTTCTTTATATACAACTATTTTTGACAATCCTGTTGCAACAAACGTGTTTATTAGTTGCTCTTTGGTGGTTGTTTCCATATCGATTGCCACAATCTCATTGCGTGGAATCATACAATCGCCGATATGAGTATCTTTAAAATCTATTGCATTTCTGAATATCTTTACCTCATTTTCCACTTCCTCTTTTCCTTTCTGTTCGTCGATTGTTTGCTGGATGTAATTATCCAATTCATCCATAGTAATCGACGATGTTTCCACTTGGTCATCTTTAACCCCTATCAGTTTCATCAACTGGCGTGAAATCCATGATATAAACAATGAAATCGGATAAAGCAATACATATATAATCGAGACAGGCAAAGCAAAAAGTTTCAACATCAGATTTGGATTAATTCTGAATACTGTTTTAGGCATAAACTCTCCTGTAATCAGAATGATTCCTGTAGATACAATTGTATTTGCAATCAAAATAAACGCCTCGTTATTCCAAATCTGCTGCAACATCGGATTTAATATCACTGAAATAGTGATACCATAAACGACAAGAACAATATTATTTCCTACCAAGATTGTCGAAATGAACATATCTTGATTTGAATTAAATTTACTTATTATCTTATTGATAAATCCGCCTTTTGTCGCATCTATTTCAATTCTGACTTTATTAGATTGAATAAATGCGATTTCAGTTCCGGAAAATAATCCGGAAAAGATTATCGCTACGATTGTTATTATAAATGCTAATGTTACTGACATTTCTAATTTATTTTGTTTATCTATTCATTGCCGGCTCCGGAACATTCATTGAGGGAGCTTGATTTTGTGGCATTGATTCGTTTCCACCTCCTTGCGTTCCGTTATTTCCCATTTTATCGTTATCCACTGGGAATATGCCGGTCGGACGATGAATGTTATATACTGTCAACTTATCGTTTGAGGTAAATCCCAACCCTTCTATAATTCTGTCAGAGCGCTCTATATGAATAAACGAATCGCTATATACTTTGCGCATCTTTTGGTCCCAGAACAATTGCTGAGTCAGGAAGACATCTTTTTGGTCGTTGTGCATCTCCACATGTCCGTCAAGGCGCCATAGCTGATCGCGTTTGAAATAAATTGCAGAGTCGCAAGCCACCGATGATATTACTTTGAAATTCTTGTCAAACTTTTCGAGAAACAATCCTTTTGGGAAACGCCAAACGGGTGTGTCAACTTCATCATAGACATACCATATCGGCGATTTTATTCGATATTGAGTAATTCCGGAATCACTAATCAGCGTATAGACATTTTCAGTTTTCATTGTTGGGGTATTTTCTAAGTCAATACCTCCTAACACATCGATTTTTCGATCTTCCTTACACGAAAGTAAAACCGATAATGTTGCTACAAAAAGTACCCACACGCAAAACGTTCGCATCTATACAGTGTGTCTTTTTATTTAAGTTTACGTTGCCAGAACCACAACTCATTGAAATTCAATCCCAATGTTATATTGAAATAATTTTCACCCAACAATTTCTGAGGCGATGAATTTCTATGTTTCCACTCAAAGCCGATATTAATAACGGTTTTGCCTTCGATAGTCGGCATTCCGACACCGGCAGTAATTCCATACTCTGTCACTTGATTACCACGGATATTCAAATAGTCGTTGGTGTAATATGCCCCGATTCTATATGCCATTCTTTCTACAAAATTACCTCTGATTTTAGGCACATACTCTCCCCCGACGGCTATTTTCCAACGATCGGAGAATGTCATTCCGTCAAAGACTACTGCTCCCTCTTCACCATAAAGTGCCGAGTATGCAGCTTTCGACCAATCCTGCCAAGTAACATCGGCCTCGACCATAATCTTATTGGTTCGTTCATGTTTATAATTGATACCGGCACCGATAGTATGTGGTTGATAATATTTATTCGTCATGCTCATCTCGCCGACGGTATCAGGCTTGGCATCTGATGTCAAATCCCAATAAGAGCACCATGTTTTACCATGCATAGATTTCTTGGGCGAATATGTTGCACCAATCGTCAATGTATTGGACTTATCGAGTTGTGCCTTATATTGGGCACCGATATTTATATCCCAGTCTCTAACTTGCATTACATGTTCGAATAGAGTCTGACCTCCGGATTCAGAGTTGGCATAGACATCATTGATAATGTTACCAAATCGATAAGACACATTAGCACCAATAGAAAATCCTGCCACTTTACCACCGACACCGAGATAGCCTTCAGTCAATCCTCCGCTACCTTGGTTTTCCATTGTTCCGTGCATAATTTCGCTACCGAAAGCATAGCCTACCGATGAATAAGGCAACAGACCGATCGATGCGCCCATGTGTTTACCCAATGGGAATTGCATTGTTATATAGTCCAAACCGCCACCGATGGCATGACCTTTGGCGCTTCCGTCCTGACACCAAAGCATCGATATACTTGCTCCCATATCCCAAAGAAATGTCAACGAATCGATATGTGCATACGAAGCCGGATTTTTTACATTTATCTGACGACCTGAATTCATCGCATAACCGACACCTCCCATTTGACGTTGGAAGCTCGATGAATGATCGTTTAATATACCATAGCCATACATTGAATATGGCGTAAGTGTCGGATTCTCTGCTGTTGCCGACATAATACCCATTGTCGCCAACAACATCACAAAAATCAAATGCCTAATTATTTTCATTGTATCGTAATATTCTGTTTAATCCCTTTGCAACTAAATCCTGATGACGATCGATCATCATTTTTGAGTCACTCATTTTTGAAACCAAATATTCTGAGTCGCCTCCTGTAAGGACTATTCGTTTGCAATTGTATGCTTCTGAAGCCTTTTCAAACGATGAAGTTATTTCTGCGACAATTCCATTGATCACTCCGGAACGAATTGCAGTCGTTGTATCATAGCCGAATATCGGAGTGGCATCCGAAACACTATATTCCACTAATGGCAACGCACCGGTAAATTCATTCAATGATTTAAATCTCATCGCCAACCCCGGGGATATATTACCACCGACAAATTGCGACTCTCCATCCACAACATCAATCGTCAATGCAGTACCTGCATCGACCACCAACACAGCTTCCTGCGGATATAACGAAACTGCCGCGACTGCTGCCGCGACTCGATCCAAACCTAATGTATGAGGTGTTTTATACACAACTTTTATTGGCAACGATGTCTCATGTGTCATCACCAATACCGGAGCCTCGGTCATATAACGCAATGACTCAACAAGACGAACATCCAGTTTTGCCACGCTACTATAAATGACCCCTCTCAATTCATATTTTTCAAATATAGGACACAATTCTTCGACCGACAATACTCCGAAGCGCAAAGTCTCTACAACTTTATCATTCTCAAATACTGTCACTTTCGAAGAAGTGTTACCTTGATCTATTACCAGAGTGTAATCCATAATCGGCTACAAAATTACCTCAAAATAAGGTGTTTTGCAAAAATCAAGTGCTAAATTTATTAAATAACTGCAATTATCGACACTTTAACCCTTTTTCTCTGCAAGTTCTTTTTTCTCTCTGTAATAGATAAACCATGACGCAATGACCTGAATGACTGCTCCGGCTATTGTAAAAACTATAGTGTCGCGCAACAACGACACTGTCACTGCCAAATTACCTACCGACACCGACTTTGTCTCATTGTAAAACCAGAAAAATGCAGCTACCAAGAAGCACGCTCCCGACCAAAACTCCATGCGACGAATACGACGCAACTTGATGCTCTCTCCTTCCGCCGACACATTGATGCTACGCGCTCCGGTAAAAACTAATGCACCAACAGCAAACACATACTTGCAAATATCGATAATTGCCTTGTTGTCAAGATTAACAAGAGTGACCAACATAGTCATCGCAATAAGAATCATTCCTATCGATGCCAATGTCTCTGCCAACTTTTTACGTCGCATAAACTTTTGCGATGCTGCAATATCTTGGGGCGTTTTCATTTTATGTCTTGCCATAATTATCTGTTTGTCTTTAATTTTTCAATGTTATATTTATTGCTTCTCTTGTGGCGATTTAGTCTTTATTTTTCTCTTTGATGAGAAAGACATCTTCCGTCGGACGTTGCATATTATATTGTTCGCGTGCCACATGCTCAAGTTCATCACTCTCAGACAAAAGCGCCTCGCGTTTATGTTTATAATATAAAGCCGAATCTCTACATTCTTGAATTTGCGACTTTAACTCCTGAATTTCTTTGTCATATTTCATATTTAGCGACATTGATGTATCTTCATTTAGAAACAACAATGTCACCATAACACCCGCCACAATCAGCAAGGGCAGATGCACCTTTCGCTTCACCCACAAATTTATACGTTTAAGCTTTCTTCCCATTTAATTTTCTTTAATTTATTTTTATGCACCATGTCGTTCAAGCAAGTCTGCCATATCCTTATGTTCTTCTGCGATTAAAAACATACTGTCGCCCAGACAAAGCCTTGTATTGCCTGTCGGCACAAGATACCTATCGCCTCGTTTGACCATAACAACCAGAGTCTTCGGTGGCAAAGAAATATCCTTAATCAATGCACCATCTGAAATCAACTCCGATGTCACTGTTATCTCGGATGTCACTGCTGTTATCTCATCCGGTAGCACCACATTGAACTCAACATCCTTCAATGGCAAATCCAATTTCAATTTCTTGGCAAACGTATTGATCGAAGTGCCTTGCAAAACTAGTGATAAAATTGTAATGAAGAAAACTATATTGAACATAAATTTCGCATGAGGCACATTTTCCGACATTAAAGCATACGTTGCGAAGATGATTGGCACTGCTCCACGAAGTCCGACCCAGCATACAAACGCTTTGGCCTTCATGCTAAACTGTCGCATCCACCCGATGCTGAGCATCACTGCTATCGGACGACCGAGTAGTATCATAAACAAGCCCAATGCCAACCCAACAACAATTACATGCCAATCTATTAGTTCATGAGGATTGACAAGCAACCCCAACGACAAGAACATCACTATCTGCACAAGCCAGGTGAAGCCGCCGAAAAAGGTGGTGATAGTGTGCTTCAACACTATTTTCCTGTTTCCTACCACCAATCCACCGATATAGACTGCCAAATAGCTGTTACCGCCAATCAACTCTGTAATCGAAAATATCATCGCCACCACCGAAAGCAGCAAAATCGGATACATAAACTCATTGTTGGCCTTAATCTTATTGATAACCCAGACGGCTCCGAAGCCTATTGCAACGCCGGAGATAGCGCCGACCACAAGTTGCTTGACAAGCAGCAATATCGAATCCGCCCACAATGCCGAGCCACTCATGCCGCTTCCCTCCATAATCTGAATCAACACTATCACAAGCAGATAAGCCATCGGGTCGTTGCTACCACTCTCAAGTTCAAGCAATGGCTTCATATTCTCCTTCAATCCTTTCTTTGACGAATTGAGGATAGAAAACACCGATGCCGAATCAGTCGACGACATAATAGCTGCCAATAGCAACGATTCTATCCACCCGAATTCTATGCCGGGTATTGCGACAATCTGAAACAGATAATAGATAAACGCTCCGCAGATGCCCGTTGTAAGCAAGACTCCGATAGTCGCCAAGATGATACCCGGACCCAAGACCGGGCGTATCTGCTTGAAGTCGGTGTCAAGTCCACCCGAGAACAAGATGATACTCAGCGATATCATACCGATGAATTGCGCTGCCTCTGCACTATCAAACTGAACGCCAAACCCATCGACCCCGGCAAGCATGCCGACCACCAAAAACAAAAGAAGCGACGGCAATCCGTAACGGAATCCCGCCTTACTTGCCAGCACACTCATAAAGAGCAATACTGCCATCACCAACATTATATTTCCTGATGTGATTACCATTTCATTCTGTCTTATCGTGAAAAACACATACGAAGACTCCCAATTATCCCCCGGAGACAAAAAGTTTGTGAAGCACGCCGCTGCAACTCTTCACTTATGCAGACGCATTTTTGTCAAATCCGGGATTGATAGAAGCTCCCTACATATAATACGTTTATACGCACCACAATTGTTCGACACCTTTCACTTTTTCTATAACTGACCACCCCCCATTAAACATTAAACACTAAACATTACCCCCTCACTGCTAACGCAATGAGAGGATATAAGTATGGAGGCGATGGTAGAATGGATGACGAGTGAGAGTGCCGGCATCGCCGAGTATGACGAGCTTCATACGAGCCCGAGTTATGGCAACATTCATACGGCGTAAGTCGTTTAGGAAGCCGATGTTTCCCTGCTCATTTGCACGCACCATACTGATGAATATCACGTCACGCTCCTGACCTTGAAAGCCATCTACGGTGTTGACACTTATCATCTTACGCAGTGGTTGTAAAGCTGATGTTTTCTTGAGTCGGTGACGTAAATAGTGCACCTGAGCCTTGTAGGGGGAGATTATGCCGAAATCGATGCGTTCCTCGAGAATTCGCTCCAGACCGATTTTATCGACGTATGCCAGCAGTCGCTCAAGCAGTAGATCGGCTTCTTCCTTATTGATACGGCCGTTGGTGTCGCTGACAATCTCCTCACGCATCTCCAAGTCGGCGGTATCTACCCACTCTATCGGCGTATCCCAGTCCAGAATACCACGACATTTAACCTCATCTGCGGCTTTAAGATTTCCACCATAAAACCACTGCGACGAGAAGTGCATAATCTGCTCGTTCATACGATATTGCGTTGTCAGCAGATTGACTGCATCTTTGTGTCGCTTCACTATCTGCTCCATGAGCGTAGTCGATAACCCTGCTTTTTCAGCCTCGTAGCATTTCACAGTCGGAGGCAATTGGCAATGGTCGCCGGCAAACACGACACGGTCGGCCTTGCGGATTGCTATCCAGCATGCCGCTTCCATGGCTTGCGCTGCCTCGTCGATGAAAAGTGTGCCGAAATGATAGCGGTCGAGCAGACGATGATTGCTGCTGACAAGTGTCGATGCGATGACATGAGCCGAGTCGAATAGTTCGGTATTAATCTGATATTCAAGCGTGTAAGCGCGTTCACGAAGTTTACTCAGACGATTACGCATGGCATCACGCTCTGCCCTGTCGCTTTTGCGTTGGGAGGTCAGACGGCGCATCTCTTTGCGTATTCCCCACAATTCGGGATAGAGTTCGTGGCTCTCAAATCTACGCTCATAGGTGAAGGCAAGCATCTTGTCGTTGACCTTCACAGGATTGCCTATGCGAAGCACATTGACTCCACGGTCAACCAATTTTTCCGATATCCAATCGACCGCCATGTTGCTTTGCGCACAGACGAGCACTTGCGGCTCACGATGCAGCGTCTCATAGATAGCTTCGACAAGCGTTGTCGTCTTACCTGTGCCCGGAGGACCATGCACCACTGCCACATCTTTTGCACGCAGTACCCTGTTGACAGCCTCCTCTTGCGAACTATTCAGCCATGGAAGACGGATAGGAAATATGTCGCGAAATTGTGGCTTGACCTGACCGATTAAGGTATCTCTTAGCGACGACAGACGATTTCCCTTGACTTTAATCGTCTGCTCAAGAGCCAGAAACATCGTCTGATAACTCGTCTCATCGAAATAGAGTTGCACGCCGAGCGATTCGACGCCTCGGATTTCCTCCACCATCTTTGCCGACGGCATGACCAGCACCATGCGCGACTCATCGACATAGCTGACAGTCGCCGTAAAGTTGAGATAATGCAACGCACCATCTGCCTTCGGATAGAAGAAGCAGACGGCGCGACCATATTCAAATGAATGTTCCTCTTCGCACTCATCGCCACGAAAGACCTCGACGACACACTGATTCAGCGAGTTGTAGTAGCTCTTGCCAACTTTGACAGGCGACCAGCACAGTCCCTGCTTAATCTTGCGACTGATGCCGACCGACTCCGTCAAGCGACGGAACTCCTCCTTCTCATGCTCATACTCCATGCGCAACAATAGTTGCAGACGCTGAAGGTGATTGATAGGCGACTCTTTGAGATCTATTGACATCGAGACAATGGTTGCTATGGTAGCATTAATTGACTATTTAAGCAAATCGGGACGCAGACGGAGCGTGCGAGTCACAGCTTGCTCATGCTTCCACTCGTCGATCTTCGCTTCGTGGCCCGACAATAGGATTTCAGGCACTTTCCAGCCGTTATAGTCGGCAGGACGGGTATAGACAGGAGGAGCGAGCAGATTGTCTTGAAACGAGTCGCTCAATGCCGACTGCTCGTCACCGATAGCTCCCGGGATAAGACGCACGATAGCATCAGTGATGATAGCCGCCGGAAGTTCGCCACCGGTGAGCACATAGTCGCCGATAGAAATTTCGCGAGTGATCAGATGCTCGCGAATGCGATAGTCGATACCCTTGTAGTGACCGCAAAGGATAATCAGATTTTCAGCCATCGAGAGTTGGTTGGCTATCGGCTGAGAGAAAGTCTCACCGTCGGGGCTGGTGAATATCACATCGTCGTATTCACGCTCAGCCTTGAGCTTGGAGATGCAAGCATCGACGGGCTGAATCTGCATCACCATGCCGGCTTCGCCACCAAACGGATAGTCATCGACCTTGCGGTGCTTATTGGTCGAATAATCACGAAGATTGTGCACCACAATCTCGGCAAACCCCTTATCCTGGGCTCGCTTTAAAATTGAGCATCCGAGAGGCGACTCAAGCATCTCCGGCATCACTGTCAATATATCTATACGCATATCGTTTACGTTGTTTCTTAATTCATCTGTCGCAGTATTACGACTATCATAACATCAATTCCACAATTTGCTATTCGAATTGTCACTCGCAAAAGAATTGTCTTCGCCGATATTCTTTGTCACCTCCTCATATTTACGACGAAGGTCATTTTTCAGTTCTATCATTGAGACGAATATTCTTTCAATAGGATCCTTAGGATTATATTTTCCGGTCGGCAAATGCAATAACATTTTTGTGCAGACTACAAAGCAATTACTATCTACGTCCTCGTAATAATAGATCACCATATTCCATTCCGGAGATATTAGATTCAGACATTCTTTGATGACCGAGATCCGAGGGTCGTCTAAATCCAAAACGACCCATGCGTAATCCCAAATACATATATATGCCGACTCATCATTTGCTCCGACCAAAAATGTTTCTCCTTGATATGCAACTTCAATGCGTGGGCCTTCTTTCTCAGTTGTCAACTTTGGCTGACACCCCATATCACAAAGAATATCCTTAACCTTCTGAAGTCTGTTTTCACTCATATCAACCATATCTTCAGACTTTGCTACATAGCGATCAAATTTATCGGCTTTGCGTTTCAAAAAGAATGCCCACACGGCCAATACTAACGAGATTCCTCCAAATAAAATAGTAAATACTGCGTCCATTAAATTATTTTTTCAATTCCACCTCTATAATATAGTCGGGAGAATCACTTGGCATTACAACATCCATTGTCAAGCGTCCTTTTCCGAACTTATACTTTAGAGGAGACTTTTGTGCGAAATCTATCACACGCTTCACCTTGCCTTCCAATGGCATATCGATACGAGTCACCTTGTCGCTAAGGACATGGATAAAGAGGCGATTGTCTTTGCGTGTTGTGGTCAAAGTGTCGCCCTCAATGTAGCCACCGGCTTGTGTGCCATAGATAGTCTCACCGTTTGCTTCGAGCCATTTACCCATCTCTGCAAGGCGAGAGAGAGCTGTCTCAGGGAGCGTACCGTCAGGTTGTGGACCGACGTTAAGCAAAAGGTTCGCGCCCTTGCCTGATGTCTGCACAAGCAGACGGATAAGTTCAGCAGTCGATTTATAGTTTTGGTCAGCCACCTTATAGCCCCACATGCCATTCATCGTTTGGCAAGTCTCGAGTGGCAATCGGCTGATAGCCTGACCTGAAAGACCAGCCTTGTTTTCGCCCGGCACATCACGTTCGAAGATTTGGATGTCTTCACCTTCAAATGGCACTTGGTGGTGGTTGTTGCCGACCAAGCATGAAGGTTGAAGTTTGTGAATCAACTCATACTGATAAGGTAATTGCCAATCAAACGGCACAGAGTCTGAATCGTGGTCCCACCATCCGTCAAACCATATAGCACCGATTTCTCCGTAGTTGGTAAGTAGCTCCTTAAGTTGCTCGTTCATAAACTTGTAGTAGCCGTCCCAGTCAGGATTATCGAGCGACTTGGTGTTGCGACCTGTACGACCTGCAGGATAGTCCTCGCGTGTCCAGTCGATGTGAGAATAGTAGAGGTGCAACTTGATGCCTTGTCGATGACACTCGTCAGCAAGTTGACGGATGACATCCTTGCCGTAAGGCGTATTCATGATATTATAGTCCGATTGCTTAGTGTCCCACATTGAGAAACCCTCGTGGTGGCGAGATGTGAAACAGATGTATTTTGCACCGGCAGCCTTGATGGCCGATACCCATTGAGCTGCATCAAAGCGGTGAGGGTAGAATGCGTGCATCGACTTAGCATACTCCTTGCTATCGATACCTCGATTCATATACCATTCGCCTTGGGCAAACATACTGTACAATCCCCAATGCAAGAAGACACCGAATTTGCTATCGGCAAACTCTTCACGAGACTTGAGGATTTCCTCTGTTGGCACATAGCCTTGTGCCATAGCAATACGTGGCATCAAAAGAGCCACAGCGACTAAAATAAGCGTAAAAATTCGTTTCATGGTTGTATTCATTATATTTTCTACAAATTTAGCACTTTAATCTGAATTAAAAGATTTTTTGCCCCATTAGTTTTATCATCGCCAAATAAAAAGCTATCTTTGCAATCGAAAACACTCTACATTTATGGAATATCTCATTGTCTGTCCGTTGGTCTTTCTTGCAGGATTTATCGACGCCATCGCCGGAGGTGGAGGGCTTATCTCGCTTCCCGCCTACCTCATAGCCGGTCTGCCACCCCACTCTGCAATTGGCACCAACAAGTTCAGCGCGTGCCTGGGCACTACGGTGGCGACATGGCACTACGCTCGATGTGGATTTATCAAGTGGCGACAAGTCGCTCCTGCCGTTGTTATGGCTCTTGCAGGCTCAGCACTTGGCGCAAGGCTCGCTCTTCTTGTTGACTCTGAGATATTTAAGATCATCATGCTCGTCATCTTACCACTGACTGCATGCTACGTTTTGCGCCGACGCAACCTCGGAGACGATCGCATTCCATTCTCCACTTCCAAGACTTCAATGATAGCCTCGGCATTAGCTCTGCTGATAGGAATCTACGACGGGTTTTATGGTCCTGGCACAGGCACTTTCCTCATGCTGCTACTCACTGCGATGGCCCACATGAGCCTTAAAGAAGCCGCCGGAACGACCAAAGCCATCAACCTCTCAACCAACGTAGCTGCGTTAGCTGTCTTCTTATGGCATGGAGTGGTCTGGATTCCGTTGGCACTAGTAGCGTCAGCATTCGGCATCGCAGGCAACTATATCGGAGCACGATATTTTACCAGCAAAGAATCGCGCATCGCACGCCCGATAATCATAATTGTACTATCTATATTCTTCATCAAAATATGCTTCGAACTCCTCGGCATCATCTGAACATCACCAAACGTTAAAATAGCAGAATTATTTGCCAATATCGGTTAATACACCATATCGTGGTTGATTATTTCAAAGTTTTTTCGTAAATTTGCAAAACAAACATTTTTCAACCATGGAATTAACCGACATTCTTAATATTGTACACCCAGTCAGTAAGGAGTCAGCTCAACGACTTCAACAATACTGTACGCCGGTCAGTTTCGACAAAAAAGAGTTGATAATCAAAGACAACGAGGTTGACCAATACATTTATATTATCAAAGGAGGAATCGTTCGTTGTGGTTTTCGTCACGGCGAAATGGAAGACACAGTGCTCTTCGGCATGGAAGGAGATGCCATAGGTGCTGTTCACTCCTTAAAGCATGACCTTCCGTCGCCTTTTTTCTACGAAGCTATCACTAAAGTAGATGCTCTCAAAATCCACATCGACGATTTCAATAGTTTGATAAAAATTGACCACGAACTTTTGATGTGGTGGCAGGCATATCTGTTTGACGGTATGTTTGTATTCGAACACAAATACGCCTATTTTGCGATGAAAGATGCCTACGAACGCTATGTAACTTTCATCGGAAAACGCCCTGAATTGGCAAAAGAGATACCGGTGAAATATATTGCTCAATACCTCAATATCTCACGCGAAACGCTATCTCGCATCAGAGCCAAATACGCAAAAGATTAATTTTATAAAAATACATTTTTTTACAAATTATACATAGACAAAAAAGACCTCCATAAAGAGGTCTTTTTTGTTATGGCGATATAATCTGTTAGTACTTACCTTCTTGAAGTTCTGCTGTGAATTTCTTACAGAAACGCTCGTGAGTCGAAATCATATACAAGTACATAATACCAAGTACTACAATTTCAAAAGTAAAATATATCCATGGCATATTTGTAAATATAGCAATGAACAAGACATAGCTTCGTGTGCTGAACGAAAGCATGTTGGTATATTTCATCAACGGCTTGCTCTTAATACGAAAGGCACTACGAAATTCTTGAGAAGCTTCTGCTTTACCGAATCTATTAGTTAACGCCGCACGCATTGCTTGCATCCAAGGTGTACGTTTCTCTTGGCGAACAGTATAGTTGGAATAGAACATATAAGTCAACTTCTCAAAGAAATTAGACTTCCATGATAAATCATTAAATTTCTCAAGCATTTGCTTTGAGCTATCCAATTCACTACCGGCTTCACCTTTGAGAAAAAAAAGGTGAATTTGACGATAATAGTCTGCCATGGCCGCTTGAGACATATGACACAAGCCCGCAATGACAGCCAATACCCATATCAGCCATGTGTATTCCATAAAGATGCCCGAAATCATATTCTGACGCAAGCAGAGTGCAATGTAAATTGATATAAACCAAAAATCGCCACTGACACCATCAAGAATTCTTCCAAGACGAGAATATTGCTTTGTCATACGAGCCAATTGACCATCACAACAGTCAAACGAATTGGCTCCCATAAGCAATAATACTCCGATAATATTATATAGAACATTATCAAAATAAAACATTATGCCGGCTCCGACGCCAAGAAATATTGATGCTATCGAAACCATGTTAGGAGTGACCCCCAATTTTGCAAACAAGAGAGCCCACATATAACCTATTGGTCGATAGAAATATATGTCGATTGTCTCTTCTGTGTCAAACGATTTCAGAGTTGACTTATAGCCTTCAAGCCATTTGTTAAATTTTGCTTTCATTTTCTGTAATATTATATGTCTAACATCTATCTACTTTATCAATCTTGCAATTCGTCTTTAGTAAGGTCAAGCACTTCCTTGTCACCGCTTCTATCGACATATTGCTTCTTCAATGGATTAGCTTTTAACTTGATATAGATTTTTCGATTACGATACAGGCTTATAGCCTTGTAAATCGCCTCTCTCATTGATGTCGGATCTGCTACCCCTTTACCTGCAATATCGTAAGCAGTACCATGATCGGGCGATGTTCTGATGTATGGAAGTCCGGCAGTGAAGTTAACACCATTTTCCGCTACTAACGCTTTGAATGGGGCAAGACCTTGATCATGATACATCGCTAAGACGGCATCGAATTTTTCATACATTCTTGACGAGAAAAAGCCATCTGCAGCGTATGGACCAAATGCCATTATCTTATTCTCAAACGCTTCATCTATTGCCGGTTTGATAATCTCTTGTTCTTCTGTACCCAAGAGTCCTTCATCGCCACTATGCGGGTTAAGCGCCAAGACCGCAATTTTTGGTCGTTCGATTGCAAAATCCTTACGCATAGTGTTATGCAGATTGCGCAATTTTTCTGTAATCGCGTCCTTTGTGATTGCTTCTGCTATATCTTTTATTGCGAGATGTGTAGTCACCAATGCCACACGCAATTCATCTCCGACCATCAGCATCATTGCCTTATATCCGTTACCGTAGGCTTGCTCAAGAAATTCTGTGTGACCCGGAAAATCAAACGTCTCACTCTGCACTGACTTTTTGCAAATCGGAGCTGTCACCAACACATCAATATATCCTTGCTTTAGAGCATCGACCGCTGCATTAAGCGACATGACTGCCGCTAATCCTGATGTTTCTGTCGGCTGACCGATCTCAACTTTGAATTCCTCACTGCTGATATTAATCAAATTACATTCACCTTCGATTATATCATCCATTGAATCTACCAAAGAATAATTGAAGCCTTCTACATTAACAATATTGCGATAATATGCCATCAGTTTTGCCGAGCCAAAGATGACAGGTGTACACAATTCCATCATTCGCTCATCAGATAGAGCTTTCATTATGATTTCATATCCGACTCCGTTTATATCGCCATGGGTAATACCTACTCTTATCATTTTCTTTTCGTATTTTCTTATTACAATGCCTATTGGCTATTTCTTTTCTCCTTTACCTGCCAACATTCCACATGCCGCCATAATATCCTCACCTCGCGATGCGCGTATAGTCGATATTATACCTTTCGAATTCAAATAATTGCGAAATATTATCATCTTTTCTTCATTTGAAGACACTAATTCGACACCCGGAATTGCATGGAAACGTATCAAATTGACACGACAATCCACCTTCCCAATCAGGGATATCAACATATTGGCATGAGCCAAATCATCGTTGACATTGCGCCACATGATATACTCCAACGACAAACGACGCTGATGCGAAAAATCATAGCCTGCCAATAATTTCATTACTCCTTGTATCGGATACGCCTTTTGAACAGGCATCATAGATGCTCGCTGCATTGGATCGGCTGAATGGACACTTATGGCGATATGCACTTGTGTACGATCGAGTAATTCTTTCAATTCTGTAATCTTGCCCACAGTAGAGACTGTAATACGCTTCGGGCTCCATGCCATTCCCCAAGTAGCTGTCATAATCTCCAACACCTTAAGCAGTTCATACAAATTGTCCAATGGCTCGCCCATCCCCATGAAAACAACATTTGTCAGCTCATTCATCGGCTCATACCCCTTTGGCATTTGAGGTGGGATCGATAGTATCTGATTAATAATTTGTGCCGCTGTAAGATTTCCTTTGAAACCCTGCTTACCGGTCATACAGAAATAGCAATTCATTCTACATCCCACTTGCGAAGACACACACAATGTTGCCCTATCTTTATCCGGGATATATACCGACTCTATCTTTTTTCCATCACCGACATTAAACAGATATTTGACTGTTCCGTCTTCTGAGCGAAGGCTTGACACCGGCTCTGTGCGACCGACAACATAATACTCGTCCAGCCATTGCTTATTTTTCTTTGAGATATTTGCCATCTCGTCAAACGATGTCACTCGCTTTTCATAAAGCCACTGAGCCAATTGCTTTGCTACAAAACGGGGCATTCCTCCTTCCTTAGCAACACTTTCCAATTCTGAAAGTGTCATACCTATCAGAGCAGGTTTTATTTTTGTTACAGTCTTTTGAGCGCTATCCATTTTTGAACTGATTTGTATGCTGTTATATTTTGCAAAAAGGACCGACCAACAACGCGGACGGTCCTTTCTTATTTCAGAAGTTGATTTTTATTTTCCTCCGTAGAATTTGAGAATATTATTTTCTATATTCTTATTTCCTTTGAAGATTTTTTCATAGTCAGGACGATGTTTGCCTGCATATTGTTGTTCGTATTTAGAATCGTCAAATTCCAATTTGTTATCTGTTGTAGATACCACTTCAAAGGCGTAGATACCATTTTTGCCTTTAACAACCACAACCGGCTTACCTGCTGCTGTTGTCACTACTTTACCAAGTGTTTCTGCATCGCCCATCTTGTTTGGATTGCCAAATTCAACTGTTCTTTCAGACACTGTCACGCCTAATGCTTCAGCGATTTCGTCAACAGTCTTTTTAGCCGCAATAGTTTTTGCCATTTCTTCTGCAACTTTTGCATTGCGCACTGTTCTTTCCAATGAGCTCTTCACTGTAGAATAGTTGAATGGCAGATATGAATCGAATTCTGCTTCTACTGCTGCAACATATAGTTGAGGACGTGTTCCATCAAGAGATTCGAATATTTCAGACACTTCACCTACATTTGCATCAAGCACTGCCCATTTCACTACCGGACGGCTGTTTGGCTGATACATCTGTGCACTACCGATTGCAGGTGTTGAAGCATTCACAAGATAAGGAACTTTTGCATAACCTGCTTTAGAAGCGTTTTCTACGAATTTAGCCGCAGTAGAATTTTCGGCAATGAATTTTTCCAATTTTTCACGTTCAGCATTGATTGTTGCATTACTTGGTGCCAATGTATAGCTTGCTTCTTCATATTCATATACTGCCACCGGTGCATTCTTCTTAATTACTTGAACGAGAACTGCGCCTTGTGGTTGCTTCATAAATTCAAAATAGTTAGAACCGGCATTAAGAAGCGTGTCAACTTGATTCTTGTCAATCATAGCACGACCTTGTGCTGTGATTAGTTGTTGCCACATTTCTTTTTGAACCATGACACTATCCTTGTACACATTTTGGATTGAGTCAAGACTGATGCCTGAATTAAGCGATGCAAGCACTTTTGCAGGAAGTTTATCACCAACAACGTTTACTAGATTAAGCTGGATAGAATCTACTTCCTCTGATTTTTTACCGACTTTTACAACTGTGAAGCCATTGATATCTTCTCTTACGATAGAAACAGAATCGATAGGAGCTGATGTCACGAATGCTTTAGTTGCGCCTGTAATATCTTTCGCACGAAGCACTTTGTGGTTAGAGATAACGCCGTTAGCCTTCAAATCTTTACTGATGTCATTCTTTTCTTTCAAAGAAGCCACTACATCACGAGCAAGCTCTTTTGATGCTTTGATGTCAGCATCAGATGGAGCGATTGACACAGAGATGAATTGGATTGATTTTGTAGGCTCATTAAGTTTGTATTCTTCTTTAATCTTAGCATATTCAGCCTTGAGTTCTTCATCGCTTACAGGATATTTTCCTTCATCAATTTGTCCGTATGGTTTGTATGCCAATTTGATATTATAAGAGATGTTAATATCGTCATGTAACGCTTTTTTATCAAGGTCGTTTGCTTTGAAAGTGTTTTGCATCAAGTTAGCGTATGTTCTCAATTTGATTTGCTCCTTAGCTGCATTTTCCATACCGATCCAAGCTGCTTGCAATCCGCCAACTTGTGATTCAGACAAACCATATTTTTTAGGATTAAAAATCATGTCATGAGCTTCGGCAGGAGTCTGTGCATTCATGCCTACAGCATTCATTTGCTGTACGAGCATTGCGACATCTTGATTTTGGAAGTTCTCAAACATGTGTTTGCGAAGTTGTTCGCTGCTTGCAGAAATACCCAATTTTTCAATTGCGCTATTGAGCAATTTCTCCATAATCATTTCGTTGAGCACTTGTTCTGTCAACGCTTGATCGTCCATTTGACGTTGAGAGTTTTGATTTTGCTGTGATCGTTCTTCAAGTTTTCTTTGGAATTCTGTCACATCAATTTTTTCACCGTCTACTTTTGCTACTGTTGTAGGATCTCCAAACAGGTTTTGACCGTTGGTTAGGGCATCACCCACGATGAACGCCAATAGCGCTACACCGATTACCACGATAAGCAATACTGATTTGCTTCTGATTTTCTCTAAAGTTGCCATTCTTTTTTATAGCTATAATGTTTTAATTTTTTACTTAATTACTATCCCAAAAAACGCAGTGCACCCCCACTATTGGCCACACTACGCATTTTTAGCACGCAAAGATAACACCTTTTACGCAATTAGACAACTTTAATTCAGTTTTTTATTGAAAAAGCTGCCTTTATCGCATCTACATAGTCAAGTTTTTCCCATGTAAACAGTTCTACTTCCACTTCCATGTCGCCTTCATATCTTGATGAGAATTTCTTCACGACAGTTTGTGGAGTTCTGCCAACATGGCCGTATGCCGCTGTCTCGCTATATATCGGGTTACGCAATTTTAATCGACGTTCGATAGCAAACGGACGCATGTCAAAAATCTCAGCCACCTTTTCTGCAATGACAGCATCTGCGACATCGACATGTGATGTGCCATAAGTGTTTACACAAATACTGACAGGCTCTGCCACACCTATAGCGTATGCTACTTGCACCAACACTTCATCTGCTACTCCTGCCGCCACAAGATTTTTTGCCACATGACGAGCTGCATATGCTGCTGAACGGTCAACTTTTGACGGGTCTTTCCCCGAAAATGCACCGCCACCATGAGCGCCACGACCTCCATATGTATCAACAATAATTTTTCTACCTGTCAATCCGGTGTCGCCATGAGGTCCACCGATTACAAATTTACCTGTCGGATTGACGTGTAATATGATTTTATCATCAAAGAGAGCTTGAATTTTCGCCGGCAATTTGGCATATACCCGGGGGATTAACACTTCTGCGACATCCTTACGAATTTTCGAAAGCATTTCTTCATCAGCAGCTAATTGAGCGGCTTTCGTATCATCAAGAGAAACCACAAAATCATCGTGTTGGGTCGAAATAACAATCGTGTGAATACGCATCGGCTTGCCTTCATCTGAATATTCCACTGTCACTTGGCTTTTAGAGTCTGGGCGAAGATATGTCACCTTCTTACCTTTTCTGTAATAGGTCATTTCTTTCCCTTCTCGACGAATATCTGCCAATTCTCGCAATAACATATGCGATAAATCTAAAGTCAATGGGATGTAGTTCTCCGTCTCATTTGTTGCATATCCGAACATCATACCTTGGTCGCCGGCGCCTTGCATTTCATCTGCCTCACGTTCGACACCACGATTGATGTCAGCACTTTGCTCATGCAATGCTGAAAGCACACCACAAGCATCGCCATCAAACATATATGCGCCTCGATTGTATCCGATTTTATTAATTACCTCACGTGTAACTTCTTGCAAATCGACGTATGCACTACTCTTCACTTCTCCGGCAATCACCACCTGACCTGTTGTGCAAAGCGTTTCAATTGCTACTTTTGATTTTGGGTCGCGAGCGATGAATTGGTCTAACAAAGCATCGCTGATTTGATCCGACACTTTGTCAGGATGTCCTTCCGACACTGATTCTGACGTAAATAAATAACTCATAGTTGTATTTCTTTTTTATTTTTTGCTGCGCTATAAAAAACAAAAAGCACCCATCGGCTACTCCGACAAATGCTATCACTACTCATTTAAATCACCACACATTTGTGTAATTTTGCAGTTTTAGCATTTTTTTTAGTGGTTGCAAGCAGCCAAATTTTTCCACTTTCTATTTTACGATGCAAAGTTACTACTTTTTATCTGCTCAACAAAACATTTCAATACTTTTAACACTGTTTTTACACTTCCATCCAGAAACTCAATTTAACTCTCAATCCTTACCAACAATAATACTTTCTCCTCTCTTATGTTATTGCAAACTCATACGCGCACGCATACAATAATAATACATAAGGCATTATTAATAAATATCGGGCGACCAAATGGTCGCCCGACACATTAAGTATGATTGATAATCAGTGATTACTTAACGTAAAACTTCTTACCATTGATGATGTAGATACCCGGTTCAAGAGCCTTAACATCATCGTAAGTACCATTACGCTTGATGAGCATACCACTTACAGTGTAGATATTGAGATCTTTAGCATCAACACCGATAACGTCAACACCTACACCATTGCTATAGTAAGTAGCTACGATATTTTCCTTATTCTTACCTATAACACCATTGTTGTCTGTAACAGTCACCATACCAACAGGGATAGTGAATTGGAATGTACCGGCTGCATCGAGGTAAGGCTTATGAAGTTCCATTACAGTAAACTTAGCAACATTACCTTCTGCACTCATATTTTGATAAATGTTAGCAATTGGGCTGCCGTTTTCATCAAGTTGGTAGAATGTAGTAGCTTGGTCGCCATTGAGTTCGATAGCCTTAGCACCGTCGAATGTCACTGTGATTTCATAGAGTTGTTCTCCATTTACAGTTGCACCATCAGCAGGGTTAATTACAACAGTGTATTCAGGTTGTGCACCTTCGATAGTATAGTCAAGACGAATATCTTCTGTCATTGCAACACCATCAACTGTACAATAAGCTGCAGGGATAATAACTGCGTATTTACCAGGTTCTGAAAGTTTTTGCTCTTCATTTTGGATTGAGAGACTTATGACATTAAGACCTTCAGCAAATGTGAATATGCTATAAGGAACTTTAGTCACTGTACCATCTTCAGCCACAGTGCCATAATATGGGAAATCATTAGGACCTGCTTCAGGAGATACTGCGATTTGTGATGCTCCTTCGAATGTCACGAAGATAGTTGTAAGTTCATTCACAACACCAGGAGCAGGATCAGCAACTACAGTCCAATCAGATGATCCGCCACCTATTGCATAGTTAAGAGTGATTTCATTATTCACGACACCACCTTCAAGTACTACTACATTAGCAGGAATTACGACTTTGTATTCACCATTTTCAACATATTCTTTTGAGAATTGGATAGATAATGATGAGCCTGACGCACCCCAACCTACAAGTTGCAATTCTTTAGCTGAAATTCTTTCAACTTCTTCATTATCTTTGTAAAGGACAACTTCGCTTGTAGCGTCTGTGTTTATGCTTTCAACTTCAGGATTAAATGTCAATGCTACATTTTCAAGAGATGAAACATAACCCTCAGCAGGTTCTGCCACGTATGTATAAGAAGCTACTGTCACAAAGGCTTTTTCATAGAATTCAGGAGCAGCCACGCCGTCCATATAGAATGCAGGTGATGGGATACCATTGATCCAGATACCATAAGTACCCTCTGCTGTCAAATTAAAGTCTGAACCATCGAAGTTCACAAGACGGAACTTGTTGGTTTCGCCTTCAATAGCTATAGGCATTGTACGGTAGTAAGAACCATCAGGCTTGATGATTGATATCTTACAGTAGGCTTCAATAAGAGCGTAATCGTTGATCTTAACTTCTGTTACGTTTTCGAATGAGATTGTGATAACGTCTGATGTTAGAGCTTTAACAGTAGTGCCGGCTTGAGGAGTTACAACCATCTTAGGTTCACCAACTACCTCTTTACCCTTATATGTATATTCTATTGCTGGAGAATCAGCTCCATCCATCCAGAATGTACCTTCTTCCATACAGAATAGAAGAGTTGAGAATGTCGCAGGCAATTGACCATCAATAACTTCCAATGCAAACACATTTGTTTCACCTTCTACAGCCACAGGCTTAGCTACTGCTGAACTAAACCAATTATCATCCGGAATAAGCATTACTTTACCAAATTCTGCATCAAGGGCACTTGGATTTATTTCTACAGTTGTCACACCTTCGAATGAAATTCTGATGTCTTCATAAGATTCGATTTCAGAACCATCTTCAGGAGTTACTACCATTACCGGCTCTACTGAAGACCCTACTGTGATATATTTTTCTTCGTAAAGACCTTCATATTCTACACCATCAATATCGAATGCGCCAACCGGAATCCAGATTCCATATGTTCCTTCTGTTGTGAATGGATATTGTGGTTGACCATCAAATGGAACAAACTTAAATTTGTTTGTTTCTCCCTCAACAGCTACCGGATATACAGAAATCCAATTATTATTCGGATCAATCAACAAACACACTGGATCATTATTATAATCAAGCATCAATGGATTAACAGTAACTTCAGATGCATTCTTAACTTCGAAAGTAATTGTTTCTGCCTCAATTGAAGATACTGTTGATCCTACTGCCGGAGTAAGGATTACTTCCGGAACAGATACGCCACCATTATAAGTGTAGTATAATGCAACTTCTTCACATTTTTGCGCTTCGTCGCCATTAAACCAAAGGTCGCCTGCAGGAATATAGAATTGATACTTACCGTTAGTTGTACCTTCCAAAATTTCTTCTATGCTGTAGTTTTCGAAAGTAAACTTCAGTGTAGCATCATCTACTCGTGTGATTGTTGGCCACATAGAATTATTCCAACCTTCTTGACCACTACGGTTTGTCACCCAACCATTAAGAGCCATCCAGCCACCACCGTTTGCATAGTCAATGCGTGTAGCATTTTCTGCTTTAACAACAAATTCAAAAACATCAATTGCTACAGGAGCATCTTCTGTACCACCTTCCGGAGTTACAACCAATACCGGTTCAGTAGAGACAGAACCAACAACAGTATATTTGATTGTCATAGCTTCAGCAGCAGCACCACTACCGAGAGTCACATAACCTTCAGGAAGCACTACTTCATATTCACCTGATTCAGTATAAGTTTTTGAGAACCAAATATAAGCCATATTTTGTTGTGCCCAGTTCTTTTGAGCGAAGATACCTTCTTCAACCACTACACCATCTTTCTTAAGAGAAGCAGTCACTGTTTGACTTGGAGTCACAGAAGATTCGTTATTAAAGCGAATTTGCACTTGCATAAGGCCTTCTGTTTCTGTTGCTTCAATTGTCGAATTTGGTTCAGGAAGAATAGTGTAAGTTGGCAATACTAAATTATAATAAGTAGTTGTTGTTAGGTTAATATTTGTTTCTTCACCATTGAAAACAAATGTTCCGGCAGGAATATTAAGCTCATATTTACCTGATGAAAGCATTGGAATATTTGTTGCATAATATTCATCGAAAGGAACAAGTTTGTATGTAGTACCTTCAACTAATTCAGGTTTATACACTATCGCATCAGAATAGTCTTCCCAATATTGGTTCCATGCACGTAAACGGATAGCAGAATCTTCTACCAATGCTGCAGTAGATAAAGCAATAGACTCTGCACCTGTAAGTGTAAGTGTTATATTGCTCAAATCCTCAAGAGCTACTTGCGCAGGAGCGTCCTCTGTACCACCAATAGGAGAGAATGCAATAGTTACATCCGAAACTTGAGGAGCTTCATATTTCACCCATGTTTCGTAAGCTGGAGATTTGCTTCCATCAGCATATGTAAAGTAACCTTCCGGGATTTTAAACTGATAAGCTCTATCTGTATTTAATGATGCCAATTCATCAGCATTAGGAGTGAGTGTGTATTCTGTGTCACTTACTTTTGTTACGGCGTAATGTACATACCATGTACCCATACCTGCCGGAGCTCCAGGCAATGCACCATAGAGACCGATATTGGCATATTCGTCTTTAATGGTCGCAGTAGTGTTTTCAAAAGTCACTACACCATTCAGATTATTAAACGTAACAGCTTCCGCTTCAGTAGCACCACCAATGAGAGAAACGTTCATCTTAGGTTGTGGAGCGTCGATAGTGTAGTAGAATTTCCATTCACTGCTACCCTTCATGCCGGAACCACATGTGAAAGTTTCTTCAGGGAATACAAGAGTATAGTCACCAGATTCAGTGATTTCTTCGTCAAAGCTGAACGAGTAAGTATTGACATTCGCCTTGTCTTCCAAAGTCTTTTCAGCTACCAAAGTTTCTCCTTTGTAGAGCTTAGCACTGTTGCGAACACCATAAATTTTTGTAGTGAAGTTAATAGTAAAGTCCTTGAGACTTGAAACTACTGATCCATCTTCTGGAACGATAGACTTAACGTAATCTTCAAGGTTTGAAGCACGAACGTAGTCAAACTTCACTTCGTAAGGAGTAGTTGACACTACTGACTTAAAGTAAACAGTGTTACCACGATTGCCCGCAGAGAAGACAAATGTCTTAGTATTCGCCTCTTCATCACGCACTGACTCAACGATGTCTGAGTAAGTATTGTCCGTAAAAGGCACTAAGTTGGTATTAGCGCTCACTGATGATGTCAATGTAATTGTACCATCATAGTTTGAATAATACCTACCTGTCGCAATGGTATTGGCGGGAATAATGTAGGTCTGACCCGGCTTTAAATAGCCATCATTACCTTCCCCCAAATCCACCGTGTTGGTTGTGTTAGCCTGAGCATACAGTCCAGAGAAACACATAACCATTAGCAAAAAGGCTGCCTTGAGCCAATTTGCTGTTAGTAAGGATTTTTTCTCCATAGATAAAATGTTTAGTTAATAAATATAGTTAATTGTAAATGTTTCTTTACGATATTAGCGCTCAAAAGTAGTAATTTTTTTTCATAAAATGAAATATTTTAGTCACAAAATCGCATTCAATCTATAATAAATCTTAATTATGTGACAAAAAACACTTTTACAGTATGTAAAACCAATTATAATAACTATCTTTGCACACATTTTCATCTACACTTATCATTAAATTAAAAGCAATAAAACCAAAAGACATCAATTAAATTATTAAATATTTATTAACTTTTTATCAAACTCAATGAAACTAAAATTTTTGGCATTATCAATGCTGATTAGTGGATTATTGTTTGGAGCGCAAGCATCTCAAACAGACGCCAAACCGGTGTTCCACGTTTTTAATTTTAATGACGGATCAATCCTTCAAAACATTTCAGACAATGGAGAATGGGGAGTTGCATTCGGTTCAAACCAAGCAAATTCACTATGGAATTTTTATCCAAAATTAATTGAATTTAGCAGCAACAAAGTGACCGAACTTCTTACACAAGAAGAACTTGACGGCGCCGTCAATTGCGCTGCAGCGACCGACGTCACAGACGATGGTAAATTAGTTGTCGGCAACTATGGCAACGCTCCTGCCATCTATTATGTAGATAAGGCAAAATGGGAGAAACTCCCTGTGCCTGAAGCGCCAAGAGGCTACTCATGGGATGACGGTTATGTCAACTCTGTGACACCTGACGGCAAATGGGCTGTCGGCACAATGAGCTACAACGATTATTTCGGCGAAATCCCTGTGCTTTGGAGCTTGGAAGGCACGCCATCTATCGTTGAAACTCTATACCCTCTTGAGGACATAAGTGGTTTCTCACAAGACCAAACTCGCTTCATGAGCATCTCAGCTGATGGTAAGAAGATTGCAGGTTGTGTGTCATATAGCTATCCTGACGATGTGATGTACTTCATCTACGACGTTGATTCAAAGACTTGGTCACCAGTAGGTTACGACTACGACGGCAGCAACTTCACTCCTAAGGTTGACGGCATACATCACACCGACGGTCTCACACTCTCGACTGATGGCAAATGGGCAACAGGCAGCCTTTACATGGTAACAGGACTTGAAAACTCTCAATTCGGCAACCAATTCAAAACATCTTATCTCTACGACATCGTTAACGATGTATTCACAGTCTTTGACTCAACTGAAGATATTGGTATGATTGGCAATGTCGTAAGCAACAATGGAATCGTGTATGCAAGCACACCTGACGGGTCACCTGTTCGCGAATGGCATGGACGTGTAGGAAACTATTGGTACTCATTCGACCAAATCCTCAAGCAAATATACGGCATTGATTTCGTAGGCGCAACAGGTTACGACAACACCGGTACGATGTGGGCAATGAGCAACGACAGCAAGCGCTTCGTATCATTCTCATATCCACAAGGAGAATCATACATGGTGGAACTCCCAGAAACATTTGCCGAACTCTCAAAGAAAGTCGATCTTCTCGGCAACTACACTATCACTCCTGCTAATGGCAAGAAATTTTCTTCACTTCAGACTATGCAGATCACATTCGATCGCAATATCGAAGTAGTGGGTGATGCTTCATCTGTAGCTATCTACGACTCTGAAAACAATGAAGTTAAGGTTGCCAACAAGGTTGACATTAAGACAGGTCAAACCAAAGTCGTGGAAATAAACTTCGGTCGTGCTGTGACACTCGAAGCCAACAAACGCTATAGAGTGGTTATCCCTGCAGGAATGATCCAAATCGCCGGCGATCCTGAACAAAAGAACAAAGAGATCGTAGTAAACTACAACGGTCGCGAAAAAGCCCCTGTAGCTATCAAGTCAATTTCTCCGGCTGACGGTGCTTCTGTAGCTCTTATCAACCTTACTTCAAATCCTATCGTTGCTACATTCGATTCAGACCTCTCTCTCTGCGAAAATACGGAAAATACTCCTAAGGCACACCTCTACCTTAAGAACGACGACAACACAGAAGAGTTACTTGCTGATATGTATGCCCTTGTATCTAACGACCAGCTTCTCGTCTATCCATTGAACGACCAATATCTCTACGAAGGCAGCAGCTATCGCATTGCAATAGAAGCAGGTACGGTAGCCGACATCACAGGCAATAACGCCAACGAAGAAATCTCTTTCTCTTACAATGGCTCATACGTTCGTGAAATCACCGGTGACGGCAATACTATCTTCGAAGAAAACTTCAACGATTGGGCATCTACATTCGCTCAAATCCTCCTTTACGAAGGCGACCACAACGCTCCTACTGCTGAAATGGCTGCATTCGAATTTGACACCGACAACACTCCTTGGAACTTCTCTTTGCGTGATGACGAGACTACATTAGATTTCGCCGCGGCTTCTCATTCACTCTACGCAAACGGCGGTAAGTCTGACGACTGGATGTCAACACCTCAGCTTTATATCCCTGACGAAAAGTGTGTGCTCACTTTCGACGCTCAGACTCTCAAGAACTCTGGCGACAAACTCAAGGTTGTGATTTGGGAAAACAAGGAAGTAGTCAACATCCTCACTGATGGCGTTATGGAAGACTATCGAAACAACGCTAAAGTAATTATGGACAAAGAACTCAGTTCAGGTGGCAGCCAAACTCTTGCCGGTGAATGGGAACACTTTGCATTCGATCTTGCAGAATACGCAGGTAAGGAAATCTACATCGCTTTCATCAACGAAAACCAAAATAAGGGTATGGTATTCGTCGACAATATCAGCGTAAAACGCAATGCAGAATTCGTGATTTCACTCGAAACTGAATCGACAGTGGTGCGTCAAGATGACATCGAAATCAAGGGCCGTATCCGTGTAGATAACGAGACTCAAACCTACACTAAAGCAATATTCACCCTTAAGGATGCTGAAGACACAACACTCGAAGTCATCACTGAAGACAATCTCGCTCTCAAGCAAGGCGACATCTATTCATTCAAGTTTACCAACCGTCTCCCTCTCCAATATGGTAAGACAGTGAAATACACTGTAGATGTAGCTCTCGACGAACACAAGAACTCTGAACGCGGTACAATCAAAAACCTCTCATTCGCTCCGACTAAGCGCGTAGTGGTAGAAAAAATGACCGGTAACACTTGCACTAACTGTCCTAAGGGTATCATCGCATTCGACCTCCTCCACGACGCTTATGGCGAATTGTTCATCCCTGTAGCAATCCACACTTACACAGGTGACCCATTCAACTCAGGCCTTGCAGCCTATAGTTCATTCCTCGGTCTTGTCGGCGCTCCAAGTGGTGTTGTCAACCGTAGTGGTACAGTGACTTATCCAATGGACCAAGACGAAAATGGTGCTTGGAGATACTCTAACCCTAACGATCCACTATGGTGGGATGCTGTGGCAACTGAATTCAAAGTGCTTTCAGAAGCAGACATCAACGTTAAGAACGCTGTATATGACACTGTAAACAAGACTATCGACATCCCTGTGACAACTAAATTTGCTGTCGATGCCGAAGGTCTCAACCTAAACATCTTCGCTGTTATCCTTGAAAACCGTCTCGATGGTGCATACCAAGTCAACGGCATTGCAGGTTTCTCTGACCCAATCCTCGGCGAATGGGGTCAAGGTGGCGAATATGGCAAGGCTGCTGTACCTTATACTTACGACCACGTGGCACGCGGCATCTATGGAACAACATGGAACGGTACAGGCGGTCTTATCCCAACAAATGTGGCATCAGGCGAAGTGTATGAAAACACACTCTCACTCGCTATCCCTGAGACTATCCGCGACATAAAAAACTGTGAAGCTGTTGTTATGCTTATCGACGCCAACAATGGTAAGGTGTTGAATGCAGCAGTCGGCAAGCTCTATGACATCGCAAGTGTAGATGGTATAGAACAAGACAGCGACATCAACATCATCGCTATCCGCGACAATGTAGTCGTAACTACTGAAGGCGAAGCTCACGTAGAAATCTTCGGCGTAAATGGTGCCGTCATCAACCGCGCTAGCGGCTACAACAACATTACAGTCGAAACAAACGGCTATCGAGGCATCGCTATCGTGCGCGTTACAACTGAAAACGAATCTGAAATAAAAAAAGTCGTAATACGCTAATTACGAAGTTCTTAAAAACCTCTATAAATCCCTATGGACAAACGCCCATAGGGATTTTTTCATGCCTTTATTCTCTGACGTTTCCTCTTACAAATTCTTCAAAAGAGACCTGCTTCAGAAAATTTTCTTATTGAAGAATTTGTTCGACAAAAAAATTTCTCATATCTTTGCAAAGCTGTTAGGGGTGCTGAACATCGCGTTTGGCTGAGATTACACCCTTGAACCTGATATGTATAATAACAGCGCAGGGAAACGGTTTTGGATATTCATTGTTTGCAAAGACTTTACTAAAAGTCGTATTCCTTGGGCTGAAAAACTAATTAACACAATGAATACCAAACATTTACATCTATCGCAATTTCTCTCGCTACTCATCCTTCTATCGTCCTTTTCCGCATACGCCGCAGACGAGACATCGCAATCCGACACCATCAGTCATTCGCTTGACGAAATCACTGTAGTCAGTTTCTACAGAGCCAACTTACGTAGTGGCACCACCCTCTCACGCGATGAAATCACTACGCAAAACAGAGGTCAGGAACCGACATCTGTCATTGCCCGAATGCCTTCCGTCTTTTCATATAGCGATACAGGCAACGAATATGGCTACTCCTACATCAGAATTCGAGGAATGGACCAAAGTCGCATCAACATCACTCTCGACGGAATGCCGCTAAACGACGGCGAAGATATGGGCGTCTATTTCTCAAATTTTCCCGATTTTTTGTCGAGTATGCACTCTATCAAAGTGGAAAACAACACCAGCATCGCCAACAACGGGGTGGCAGGATATGCCGGCAGCGTTAATTTCGAATCAGTCAACTTGAAAAGCGACACCACATCAAGCGCCTATGCCGGTTACGGTAGTTTCAACACCCTAAAGCTCAGCGCCGAGTACAACACCGGACTTAAAGGCAAATTTGCCGGACACTTCAAAGTGAGCCACCAACAAAGCGACGGCTATCGACACCATGCCTACAACAATGCTCAATCAGCTTTTGTCAAACTCGGTTACTTCTTCAACTCTCGACACAGAATCGATTTGTTAAGTTTTGTCGGTCAGTCTCGCAACGGGATGGCATGGGTAGGTTCTTCAGCCGAAGATATAGCCCTCGACCCACGAATCAACGGCTGCAGCGAAGCGGAAAAAGACCACTATATCCAGAATATCAACAAGCTGCAATATTGCGGTATTCTTTCCGACATCGTCACTCTTACTGCCTCTGCCTACTATAATTTCGCTGACGGCTACTACACATTCGACCTCGATAATTATATACGCAACGTCTATGACACCAATTGGGTTGAAACAGGAGAAATTGACAAATACTATCAACGCTTCCACTATATCGGAGGGAACGTTGCTCCAAAGTTCTACCTATATCCTTTCGAATTGACAGCGGGGATAAATGCCTCGACATTTAATCGTCTGCACCAAGGGACAAACAATCTCCAAGAAGGGTTGCTATGGGACAATACAGGATATAAGAACGACATCAGTCTTTTCATCAAAGGATCATACACCTATCGCAATCTTTCGATAGGTGCAAACGTTCAATATCGCCATGCTGATTTCGATTATCGAGGAGAAAGTCCTTTCGAACGTATTAATTGGGATTTCCTCAATTGGTCAGCCAATGTTCGTTGGAATATCAACCGGCACAACTCTCTGTATATGAGCGCAACACAAACCCATCGCGAACCTTCACGCAGCGATATGTTTGGAGGCGAAGAATATTTCACCTACCTTCATACTACTCAAGCAGAAAGAGTGATCGACTATGAAGCCGGCTACAATATTAATCTGCAAAATCTTACGGCAAATATCAATCTTTACCACATGAATTTCTCCGACGAACTGATTCTAAACGGAGCTATCGGACCAAACGGACAGCCTATCCACGTCAACGCTGCACAAAGCCATCGAAGCGGTATAGAAATATCAGCAGAATACTATCCGATAGCCTCTCTGCGATTGACCAACAATAGCAACTACTCTATCAACCACGTCAAACACGAAGGAGCGACTTTCAATCATGTTCTCAGCCCGTCATGGATTGTCAACCAAGAAGTAGGCTATCAAATTGCCGGATTCGACATCGGCGTCGGCATGCGCTATCGTAGCAGTATATATTTCGACCTCAGCAACTTATACCTCATCAAGCCGTCGCTACGATTTAACATATCACTTGCCTACACCTATCGCAATATTACAGCAGGCATTTATCTCAACAACATCTTCAATAATCAAAGCTATTCCAACGGCATGCTCGGAGCCAACGGACCATTGTATTTCATCGATTCCCCACGCAATGTCTTTGCCGACATCAGAGTCAGATTTTAATCCACAATAACTGTATCTACAAAGCAAAGGGATATCATGCGATATCCCTTTGCTTTGTATTGTTTTGATACGATTTTATTACAATTCGGCGAGCATTTCTGATGCGTTCTTGCCGGTCACAGGATGTCGCCAGTCAGGCGCTATCTCATTCATAGGCTCAAGAAAGAAACGACGTTCTGCAAGACAAGGATGCGGCACTTTCAATCGCTCATCATCAATCACTTGCTCATCAATCGCCACTATATCAATGTCAATCACTCGGTCGATATAGTTTCCCTTACTATCTCTATGGGAGTCAGGCGATATCGATTTTTCAATACCTTGCAAGATGTCAAGCACCTCCAATGGCTGAAGATCGGTCTGAAACATTATACCGACATTGAGAAATCTCGCATTCGATTCAAAGCCCCAAGGCTCCGACTCAATGGCATGCGACATTTCAAACAATCCGAATTCGTGACCGACACCACGCATCGCACGACTCAAATTAAGACGACGATCGCCCTTGTTGGATCCTATGTTGATAAAGACGTACATCAGAGTGTCTTCTTAACTTCTACTTCTTCGTATGCTTCAATCATATCGCCTTCTTTAAGGTCGTTGTAGCCCTGAATGCTGAGACCGCAGTCGTAGCCTGTGAGCACTTCTTTCGCATCGTCCTTAAAGCGTTTGAGCGAACCGAGTTCACCTGTATATTTAACGATACCGTCACGGATGAGACGAATCTTGCAACGGCTCTTAAGCTTACCGTCACGCACGATAGCTCCGGCAATAGTACCAACCTTTGAGATATGATATGTCTGTAGCACTTCTGCCATACCGATAACTTCTTCCTTGATATCCGGAGAAAGCATACCTTCCATAGCGTCTGTAACCTCTTCGATAGCCTTATAGATGACAGAGTAAAGACGTATTTCGACACCTTCTTTCTCTGCTTCTCTGCGAGCTGCTGCCGAAGGACGCACTTGGAAACCGATAATGATAGCATCCGATGCTGCCGCCAAAGTCACATCGCTCTCTGAAATCGCACCGACACCTTTGTGAATAACATTGACTTGAACCTCTTCTGTCGATAGTTTGATGAGTGAGTCGGAAAGCGCTTCGATAGAGCCGTCCACGTCTCCTTTGACGATGAGATTGAGTTCATGGAAGTCATCCAATGCACGGCGACGTCCGAGCTCTTCAAGGCCGACACGTTTCTTAGTACGATTAGCGAGTTCGCGTTGCAATTGCTCACGCTTATTAGCGATTTCGCGTGCTTCTTGTTCTGTCTCAAGGACGTTGAATGTATCGCCGGCAGTAGGCGCACCGTTAAGGCCGAGGATAAGCACCGGCGTTGCAGGAGCTGCCTCTTTGACGCGCTGATTACGCTCGTTAAACATAGCTTTCACCTTACCATAGTGAGTACCGGCAAGCACCACGTCACCCACCTTGAGCGTACCGTTTTGCACGAGCACTGTAGCCACATAACCACGACCCTTGTCAAGCGACGATTCGATGATAGAGCCGACAGCATTACGATTAGGGTTAGCCTTAAGATCGAGCATTTCTGCTTCGAGAAGCACCTTCTCCATCAATTCTTCGACACCAAGACCTTTCTTGGCAGAAATATCTTGCGATTGATACTTACCACCCCAATCTTCTACGAGATAGTTCATGGCAGAAAGTTGCTCCTTAATCTTATCAGGGTTTGCAGTTGGTTTATCTATCTTATTGATAGCAAACACAATAGGCACACCTGCCGCAGAAGCGTGGTTGATAGCTTCGACAGTCTGAGGCATCACATCGTCATCGGCTGCAACAATGATGATAGCCAAGTCTGTCACTTTTGCACCACGAGCACGCATCGCTGTAAAGGCTTCGTGACCCGGAGTATCGAGGAATGTTATATGACGACCATCGCTAAGTTCCACGCTGTAAGCTCCGATATGCTGTGTGATACCACCGGCTTCTCCGGCGATAACGTTTGCCTTACGGATGTAGTCGAGCAATGAGGTCTTACCATGGTCGACGTGACCCATCACAGTCACAATTGGAGAACGAGGGAGAAGATCTTCTTCAGCATCCTCTTCGTTAGTGATTGCTTCCGAAACTTCTGCACTCACATACTCTGTAGTGAAGCCGAATTCTTCTGCTACGATATTGATAGTCTCAGCGTCAAGACGTTGATTGATTGACACCATTACACCGATATTCATACACGTAGCAATAACGTTGTTGATAGGCACCTCCATAAGATTTGCCAAATCATTTGCCGTAACGAATTCTGTAATCTTGATGATCTTGCTTTCAGCTGCTGCGCGCTCTGCTTGCTCCAATTCACGATTGTGCATTTCTTCGCGCTTTTCTTTACGCCATTTTACGCTCTTCTTAGTTTGCTTATTGGTAAGACGTGCCAAAGTTTCTTTCACTTGCTTTTGAACGTCTTCTTCCTTAATTTCGACTTTTATAGGACGTTTATTACGATTTTTCTTGTCGTTTTTAGGTTGATTATTATTGTTGTTTTGTCCTGCATTTTTCGATTTGCTACCTTGTTTTTGGTCAGAGCCAAATCCCGGTTGATTTGCAGTCTTTTCAATATCAACTTTTTCTTTGCCTATACGTTTGCGTTTCTTCTTGTCCGGATTAGCTGAAGATGCGCTTGCTGACTGAGGATTTGCAGCATTTGTCGCTTTGCTTTTGTCAATACGTTCGCGACGACGCTCTTCTTTGCTTTTCTTTTTAGGACGAGTCGACTGATTAATTGCCGATAAATCTATTGAGCCAAGCACCTTCAATTGTGGTCCCTGCACAACCGGTGTAGGACGGAATACTTCGTCCTCCTTCTTTTCTTTATTCACTTCGTTAGGCTGTTCTTTATTTTCTTCAACCTTAGGAGCACTTACCACAGGGTCAACTACGACCGATGAAGTAGGCTTTACTTGTGGTGTAATTTCTTGTTTCGGGGCTTGTTTAACTTCAGGCTTAGATTCCTTAACCTCAACTTTTGCCTCCATAACTTCTTTCACAACAGGTTTTTCAACTTGCTTTTGCGCCACCACATTGCCTTTGCTATCCAAGTCGACCTTTCCAACCACCTTTGGACTCTTTGTTTCAGGGATTTTTGTTTTCACCTCTTCAGGCTTTCCCTTCACAGCTTTTGCAGTTTTTTTCTCTTCTTTTCTCGTGGTTATGTACTTATTAAGTTGTTCCTTAAAGTCTTTGTCTTTGCTGTATTCCTTAATAAGCATCTCCACTGCAGCATCATCGATACGTGCATTTGGATTATCCTCTACTTCTACATTATGCTTACGAAGAAATTCCACAGCGGTGTTGACACCGACGTTAAGGTCTTTTGCTACTTTACTTATTTTTGTTGGCATATATACTGTTGTGAATTATTATTAAATTAATTAATGGGATACAAATCGCTATATCGATTAATCATCAAATTCTGCCTTCAACACCTCTAAAAGATGATCTACAGTATCTTCTTCAAGGTCTGCTTGCTCAATAAGGATTTCACGAGGAGCATTCAATACAGCCTTAGCTGTGCCAAGACCTAAGTTTTTCAATGCTTCAATTACCCATACATCGATTTCATCACTAAATTCATCCAAATAGATGTCTTCTTCACCGGCATCAAGGTCACGATATACATCGATAGTAAAGCCTGTAAGCATTGACGCAAGGCGAATGTTAAGGCCTCCCTTACCTATAGCCAATGACACTTCTTCCGGTTGCAAAAACACTTCTGCTTTGCGTTCTTCTTCGTTAAGACGAATTGACGATATTTTAGCAGGACTCAATGCACGTTGAATATAAAGTTGAGCATTGCTTGTGTAGTTGATTACGTCGATATTCTCATTACGAAGTTCTCTAACGATGCCATGAATACGGCTACCCTTAACGCCGACACATGCGCCGACCGGATCAATTCTGTCGTCGTAACTTTCTACTGATATTTTGGCACGCTCGCCCGGGATACGAGCCACGCTCTTGATTGTAATCAATCCGTCATGAATTTCAGGCACTTCTTGTTCAAATAGACGACGAAGGAAACGTTCATCAGTGCGAGACACGATAACCTTTGGATTATTGTTCGGATTATCCACTCGTTTAACTACGGCTCTAACCATATCGCCTTTATGGAAGAAATCGCTTGGGATTTGCTCTTCTTTCGGCATTATCAATTCATTTTGGTCTTCATCGAGCAGAAGCATCTCTTTTTTCCATATCTGATGCACTTCTCCGACGATTACCTCGCCTTCAAGCTCTTTAAACTTAGAATAAACAGCATCTTTTTGCAAATCAAGAATCTTTGATTGAAGGGTTTGGCGCAAATTCAAAATTGCACGACGACCAAACTTTTCAAAGTATATACGCTTTGCCACATCCTCGCCAATCTCACATTCCGAGTCGATTTCGCGGGCATCCGACAAGCCGATTTGCATATCTTCGTTTTCAACCTCGCCATCGGCAACAACTTCAAGATTTTGATATATCTCACAGTCTCCTTTGTCGGGGTTCATAATTACGTCAAAGTTTTCATCTGAACCAAACATCTTCGCCAAGACATTACGGAATGATTCTTCAAGAACACTGATCATCGTTGTCTTGTCAATATTTTTAAGCTCTTTAAATTCGGCGAACCGATCGACCATGTTAATAGTCTCTTCTTTCTTTGCCATAGATTTTAAAATTGAAGTAGATATTTTGTACTTTTTACTTGATTATACTTAAACTCACGAGACACTTCTTCCAATACAGGTCGTTTTGCCCCTTCTTTTTTAACTTTTTCCTCACCGACGATTACAAAACCCTCGTCTGTTACTTCCTTCAAGACTCCTTTATATTTCTTTCCGTCGGCGGCAAGAACTTCGACCTCGTTGCCTACGTTCTTCATATACTGACCTTTTACTTTAAACGGAGATGTCAATCCTGCCGATCCGACTTCTAATTCGTAGTCTTCCTCTTCTCGATCAAAGGCAACCTCGATAGCACGTGTCAAGCCTACACAATAATCTATATCAACACCTTGTGCATGATCAATTTCGACCTTGATACAATTATCAGACGAAACTATGACATCTACCAAGAAATAGTCTCCTGACGACAAATACGTCTCAATAAAATCTATTAATTTTGCCTTTTCTATCATATCTCTATTTTTTTGGTAACAAACGACTGAACGCAATCCGATTTCCTTTTTCAAAAACCGACTGCGCACAGCAATTAACTGTAAAACAACGGAGGAGACAAATTGCCCCCTCCGGAATCGGTTACAAAGTTAACAATTATTCCTCTATATCGAATGGAAAATTCTTGACTTTTATTAATATAATAAGATTTATTAATGTTTTTTAATAATATTTAACTACTGAAACACCTATTGTTTTTATATTTCTCTGATTTTATTATCAAAAATAGACAATCTCACGTCGCTCAACAAAATATGTCGGTGGTTGAGTCATTCGCGTTTCGCGACCGGTCTCCACATTATAATCTATATTCACATACTCGTTTATGATATATCGCTCTGTCCAATTGCCCAACGAGTCAACTGCAACATAACCATACTTCAGTTTGTTTTCACCACCCTCCTCTACACTGACATAGGTGGTTTGTTCCTCTATCAATTTTCCTTGCTCATCATATCTTCTCTGCCAAGTTGACGACATATCATATTCTATATATGTGTACTTCGAAATGCGATTATCTTTCCACTCCACCTCATCTCCAAACACCACGACATCATCATCAGTGCGCAAACGCAAAATCTTTGTTATATAGCCATCTTCATTTCGACTGAGACTCACATTAAACACCTCATCTTGCGACAGCATATCATATCCTTCGACACACTCTCCATTGTCATCATAGACAAGCGTTGTGTTTTGAATTAACAAATCTTCATCATTATAATTTGCCCTCATCACTATTCGTTCCACCTGTCCTTTCGAATTGAAACAAATAGTATCATACGATTCGGGATCTACGCTTTTCGCCACATACACCGAATCCCTCTTAAAAGCCGAAAAACGCTTGGTCACGCATTGTTTGATGTGCCCACATAAATCTTTCCATCTCAAATCCGGCGACTCAAACATGATTTGCTCTTCAGCTGTTTCGCTTGCTATTGTGTCGCTCAATATCGTATCATTATTGTGAGGTTTATTTCCTCCACAAGATGACAACACCGATATGAATGACAACGCCAATAATATGCGTATATAACTTTTCTTCATCACAATTGCATTAACAACCATACCGTATATGCGACATAGCACAACACCATCAGAGCGCCCTCTGCTCGTGTTATCTTTCTATTTCCAATTACCAATCCACAAATCCATAATAGCAATGCAGCTCCGACGTATGTCAGCAAATCCACTTGCGATATTCCGCTCAATGGCAATGGCGCTATAGTAGCTGCTGTACCTACAATCATGAAGACATTAAACAAGCAACTGCCTATTACATTACCAATCGCTATTCCCGGATTTTTCTTTAACGCTGCGACAACCGATGTCGCAAGTTCCGGCAGCGATGTTCCGGCAGCGACAAGCGTCAACCCTATTACAGATTCACTAACGCCAAGCGAACGTGCTATTCCACTCGCCCCATTGACAAACATTTGTCCTCCGAATATCAATCCCAATAATCCACCGACAATCCATACTATAGCTTTCAACAGTGGCATCGACTTCACTTCTTGTTGCTCTTCAGCCGGAGAATCTTTCGCTATAGAGAACGTATAGCGCATAAAGATTGCGAAAAATCCGAGCAATACAAGACCGTCAATTCGACTGACTACATTGGCATCGGCGCCATCAAACAGCGTATCACTTGACATCAGCCATATTACCAATGCACTCAATATCACCAATGGTATTTCTTTACTCATCGTACCCTTTCCGACTGTTATCGGCATCACCATAGCAGTACATCCGACAATAGCAAATATATTGAAAATGTTACTACCGATGACATTACCCAACGCAAGTTCGGCACTGCCATTAATTGCAGCCATAACACTGACCACTAATTCCGGTGCTGACGTACCAAATGCGACTACCGTCAAACCTATCACCAAATCCGAAATTCCAAAACGCTTTGCGACTGCCGATGCACCGTCAGTCAATGCATTAGCACCTATTAGGATTAAACCCAATCCTAATATCAATAATATTACATCTATCATTTTTCGTTGTTTTTAAGCTTTATTTGAAATCGCTACACTATCTCTGCATTAAATCTGCGCAAGCCTTCAGAAATGACCGGATTTTCATCCATCAATTTATTGATAAACTCTATCGGGGTCATCATGCGTTCCTTTACGATATTGGGCGTTATGTCGATATTTAGAGCAAACATATCGTTTTCCAATCCATTGCGCATAAATGAGAGAATTTCTCCCATCGATTGTTCTATTGCCTGCATCTGCGCCGGATTGTCAACCATTATCTTGTATAATGAATCACCGACACACTCCGGGATTGCATTACGCATAGCATTTACGACAATATGCATATCCGGATGCTGATAGATAAATTGAAACCACAAATCTTTCAGTTCATCATAGATTATCGGCTTATTTCTTAGCGTCTTATTCTCCCTCTCCGCTTCCTCTTTAGAGTCACTCATAATGTCGGAGATACGCATCGAGGTTCGCTTTGTCGGAGCTTTCACCTCTTTTGTTTGTGGCAACTCCACTCTTTGCATTGACACCTTAGGAGATTGTGACAGACGAGATTCCTGAGCAGCCTGCATTGCCGATCCTGTCGGTTGCGACGGCATGCTCCCATGAGAGGCGGATTGTGGGGCTGATGAAGTCGGTTTTACGGGCGACATCGGTTTGCTTTCCGAGTTAGTCACCGGCGCATCTCCTATCAGTTGACATAGGCGAATCAGCGTAAGTTCAACCAAAAATTGCTTATTGGTCGATGTGCGATAATTCAAGTCGCAACTATTGCAATGCTCCATGGCAGCATAACACCATTTTGGGTGCACTCGTTTGGCTTGCTCCACATATTTTTCTCCCACTTCGTTGCTGACTTCAAGCAATGGGATGGTTCGTGGATCGGCTGCGACCATCAAATCCCTGATATGATTTGCCAATCCATTGACAAAAAACAAAGAATCAAAACCATTGTCTCTAATCTCCTTATAGATTAGCAACGAATCGATCACATTGCCTTGCAAGAAAGCATCGACCAATCGGAAATAATACTCATAATCAAGCACATTAAGATTAGCTATTGCCGACTGATAAGTGATATTATTCATCGACGAAGCCGCCACTTGGTCGAAAATCGACAGCGCATCACGCATTGCACCATCTGCCTTTTGAGCGATGACATTTAACGCAGCCGGTTCTGCCGTGATACCTTCTTCGGAAGCTACATACGACAAATGCTCCACTATATCGTTGATAGTAATTCTTGTAAAATCATATATCTGACAACGGCTCAATATCGTCGGAATTACCTTATGCTTTTCTGTGGTTGCCAATATAAATATCACATATTTCGGTGGTTCTTCAAGAGTCTTCAGAAAGGCATTGAACGCAGCCACCGACAACATGTGAACCTCATCAATGATGAAGACACGATATTTTCCTAATTGTGGAGGGACTCTGACCTGATCCGTCAGATTACGAATATCGTCCACCGAATTATTCGATGCCGCATCAAGTTCCACAATATTGAGCGAGCGCCCCTCATTGAATGCTCTGCATGATTCACACTCATTGCAAGCCTCGCCTTCTGCTGTCGGATGCAAACAATTTATCGTCTTGGCAAAAATTCGCGCACATGAAGTTTTACCCACACCTCTTGGACCACAAAACAGATATGCTTGAGCAAGGCGATCTGAATCAATCGCATTCTTTAATGTTGCAGTCAATGATTTTTGCCCCACCACCGTCTTAAACGATGACGGTCGGTATTTTCGAGCCGATACGATATATTGTTCCATCTTATTTGATAATTTGTTGCGAAGTTACTAAAAATCGCGTAAGCTTGCAACAATCCACCGATTTCTTCGTTATTTCATTTAGGGAACTTCTACAAATTGCTTTGTGATGATTTATGAATTTTGGCTGGGGAGATTTTTGTTTTTTACACAAGGAGTATAGTGAGCTATACGACTGAGTTAAAGGTGAAAAGATACCGGTCAAAAACATAGAGTACACAAAAGGAAGCTCCCAAAGCTAAAGCAATAACTAAATCCGGGAATTTTTAGAAGTTCCCTTAAATATATTATAAAAAAATTACTATTGATTATGACTAAAAGCAACGTATATACTCGCACAGGCGACCTCGGCACAACTTCCCTTGTCGGAGGTCAGCGCGTAAAGAAAAATTGTGTTCGCATCGAAGCATACGGCACAGTCGATGAATTTTCCGCAGCCCTGGGTGTGGTCGCAGCTGCGCCGGGTGTGACCGAAGAGATTAAATCACAACTGCTCGTGGTGCAAAACAAGCTGTTCAACATCGGTGGCTACCTCGCTTCAGAGTCGGACGCCGAAAATCCTCAGAATGCATGGGGCCTTTGCCAAGAAGACACTGCCAAGGTGGAAGCATGGTGCGACTATCTCGATGAAAACACTCCTAAAATACGCGCATTCGTATTGCCGGGAGGATCGCTGTCTGCCTCATACGCACACATGGCACGCACAGTCTGCCGTCGCGCCGAGCGACGCATCCTCGACCTCGCTGAGACGGCATACGTCGATCCGGTCGTAATGACCTACTTCAACAGATTGAGCGACTATCTCTTCCTCCTCGCTCGACACTTCAACCACCTCGAAGGCGTCGCAGAAATCATCTGGAACAAAGATATGTAGCAAAAAACTTGCGCAATATAGTTGCTGTTTGACCAAAAATTTGTAACTTCGCGCGATTTTTCAAATTGTAGAACAAATTTAAATAGGACATATTATGTATTGGACTCTTGAATTGGCATCTAAACTTGAAGATGCACCATGGCCGGCTACTCGCGAAGAGCTTATCGACTTCGCACAAAGAAGCGGCGCACCACTTGAAGTAATCGAAAACCTTCAAGAAATGGAAGACGAAGGCGAAACTTACGAATGTATTGAAGACATCTGGCCTGACTACCCAAGCAAAGAAGACTTCTTCTTTGACGAAGAAGAATATTAATGAGTTGATAAAGCATAAAAGTCTAAATATCAACAATTTATAATGACCGACAGGGCAGTCCTCTCGGTCATTTTTATGTCTAAATACTACCCAAAATTGACCAAAACTACCAAGTAGAACCAGAAATAGAAGAAGAGTAAGCACCTTCAATACATACAAAACTATCTTCATATTGCAACCACCGAGATTTTTCGGTGGCTGTTTTTTGTTTTTTTCAAAATAATATGCTACCTTTGCAGTGCAAAAGGTGCCTTTACGAACCAGGCGTTACGAAAGGTGAAAAGGAAATTGGGTGCAAAACCCAAACAATGCCAGTTGCTGTAAATCCCACCTCGTTTGAGGTCATTTATCGCACTCTTTGCCACTGATTACAATCGGGAAGGCGCGATAAAGGAGATAAGTCAGAAAGCCTGCCTTCTGCATTAAGGATAGAAGCCTGCTGGGTCACGGGTGGAAATCAACGATTTTTTTAATTGTTTACTATTGTTGCCAAAGAAGTCGAAAAATTAGGATTTATTATATCCTGTTCTTCTTGGAGTTGGTCATTCAGCGAGAGGGATTATACCCTCAATGGTAATGATGTATCCTTATACGGCCAATGGTGTGCGCAATTAAAATCGATGGATTAACTGTAATATAAATATAACTTGAACGGGAGATGGTTTGCGATAATTGATTAAACAATTATTGGGTATTAGCCATACATTAACCATCTCCCCATTTTTTGAAAAGATTATGAGACGATATATAAAGAATTTGATTTTTTGCGCCACATTATTATGTATGCTATCATGTGGCAGAACCGGTAATGTCGAAGATTTCAATATTGAGATATATGCGCCTAAATACGCGGCAGGATTCAGCATTGTCGGTGCAGAGGGAAAACAGAGCACTATTCTGAAAATGAAGAATCCTTGGCAAGGAGCTAACGATGTGGAAACAATGCTGTTTATTGCTCGTGGTGGAGAAAAGGCTCCTGAAGGATTTATAGGACAAGTCTTGAATGGTGATGCGAAGCGTGTTGTATGTATGTCATCAACTCATATCGCAATGCTGGATGCCGTAGGTGCGGTGGAAACCGTTGTGGGAGTTTCCGGTATCGATTTTATCTCCAACCAATATATTGTTGAGAACAAAAAGAGTATTGCAGATGTCGGATATGATGGCAACATGAATTTTGAGTTACTAGTGGCGCAAGAACCAGACATCATCTTGCTGTTTGGTGTTAATGGAGCTTGTGCAATGGAATCCAAACTTGAAGAATTGGGTATCCCATATGCATATGTTGGAGAATATGTAGAAGAAGATCCTCTTGGAAAGACAGAATGGTTAATTGCCCTTTCTGAAATTGTAGGATGTCGTGAGCAAGGAATTGTGTATTTCTCAGAAATTCCACAAAGATATGAGCATTTGAAATCACTTGCTGCCGCCACGACCTCTCAATCTCCGAAGGTTATGATAAATACTCCGTATGCCGATTCTTGGTTTATGGCATCTTCTACCAGTTATGTGGCGCGACTGATTGCAGATGCAGGTGGCGATTATATCTACAAAAAGAACACTTCCAATCACTCTCTGCCAATAGATATGGAAGAAGCCGCCATCCTAACCACAAGTGCAGATGTATGGATTAATGTCGGAAATGTAACCACATTGGAGGACTTATGTAATCAATTCCCAAAATTTGCCAACATGCCCTGTGTAAAGAAAGGCGAGGTGTATAATTGCGACAAACGCCGTGCCGTTGGTGGTGGTAATGACTATTGGGAATCAGGAGTAGTAAATCCAGATATCGTATTACGCGATTTGATTAAGATTTTCCATCCCGAATTAGAATCCGACAAGGAATTCGTATATTATAGAAAAGTGGAATAAATTGATATGAGGCATCGTACCGTAACACTATTTGTGATACTATCTATCCTCCTTCTTGTCCTATTTGTGCTGGACCTGCTGGTGGGAGCTGTGTATATACCCATAAAGGATATTTGGGGAACAATAATCGATGAAGAGGTCAACTCGGCTACACGACTTATCGTGCTGGATATTCGGCTAATGAAAGCTATAGTGGCAGTTGTAGCAGGAGTTGCCTTATCCGTGAGTGGTTTGCAAATGCAAACGCTGTTTCGCAATCCATTGGCCGGCCCGTATGTGCTCGGTATCAATTCCGGTGCAAGTCTCGGAGTTGCCATTTTTATTTTGGGAATGCCTCTTTTGGGTATTGTTAATAACAGCGCGATATCGTCTATTGGTACGGCAGGCGCGGCTTGGATTGGCTCTGCTTTGATTCTTGCGTTCATTGCGTCTGTAAGCACGAGAATAAAGGATATAATGGTTATTCTAATCCTCGGTATGATGTTTTCATCCGGTGTTAGTGCGGTCGTTCAGATACTGCAATATTTGAGCAATGAAGAAGCCCTGAAATCTTTTGTCATATGGACTATGGGATCTCTTGGTGATGTTACGGCAAACCAATTGCAACTATTACTGCCTGCAGTATTTCTTGGATTGATATTGTCTGTAGCTGTTATAAAACCATTAAATCTACTTCTGTTAGGCGAACAGTATGCACGCACAATGGGTTTGAATATTCGCAAATCTCGTTATTTGATATTTTTATCCACCACATTGTTGGCAGGAACAGTAACAGCGTTTTGTGGTCCTATCGGATTTGTGGGATTGGCAATACCGCATATCTCAAGGATGTTGTTCCGCAATGCAGATCATCGTATATTATTGCCTGCATCTGCGTTATGTGGCGGTGTCGTCTTATTATTTTGCGACATTGTTTCCAAATGGCTTACTCTTCCAATCAACACCATCACAGCATTGCTGGGTATTCCTATTGTTGTATGGGTGGTAATTCGTAATAAATCCATTGTTTGATATGATTGAACTTAAAAACATTTCATTGGGATACGATAATAAACGAATACTGCTCAAAGATGTATCTGCAACTTTTAGCAGAGGAACAACGACTGCGCTTATAGGGCGTAATGGTAGTGGCAAATCTACATTGTTGCGTGCTATTATCGGTTTTCAACCTTTGATGAGTGGTAACATTGTTTTGAACGGTACGGATATTAATGATACAACAGCGTTACAATTGGCCCGACAAGTTGCTTTTGTTACAACGGAGCGAGTTCGCATCTCAAATTTAGCGTGTAGAGATGTAGTTGCCCTCGGCAGAGCTCCCTATACCAATTGGATAGGCAGAATGCAAAAGGACGATGAACTGGTTGTTATGCAGTCTCTGGAAAAGGTCGGTATGGAATCATATGCATTTCGTACTATGGACAAGATGTCTGACGGCGAGTGTCAGCGTGTGATGATTGCGCGTGCTCTTGCGCAAGCAACTCCAATAATTCTATTGGATGAACCTACATCGTTTCTTGATATGCCTAACAGGTATGAATTATGCCATCTACTTGCCGACTTGGCACACAAAGAAAATAAATGTATTATATTTTCCACACACGAACTTGATATTGCTAAATCTGTTTGCGATACGATTGCACTGATAGATTCTCCGGCACTGCATCATTATCCAACAGAGGAAATGATTAACAGCGGGTATATTGAAAAATTATTCAAGATTAGATATGAAAGATAGCCAAAGTAATAATCAATATACGGCAAAGGATTTTTTTATAAATCTGTCTGTAGAGGAATATATATCAAAATATAGGAATGCAGATGTTTTTGCTAAGTATTGTGTAGAATGTAAAAATTACGGTAAAAGTTGGGGGTGCCCTCCATTTGAATTTGATGTAGAGAAACGACTCAGAAAGTACGATAATGTGCTGTTGGTTGTAACACAAATATTTCCTTCTGATACCGATTTGTCAATTTATGTTTCGCGTGAACTAATCCGTCCTGAGAGAATTCGATTAGAGAGAAGATTGTTGGAATTAGAGTCTAAATACAAAGGTCTTTCAGCTGCTTATGTAGGTAGTTGTCTCTATTGCCCAGAAGGTACTTGTACACGCCCATATGGTAAAGCATGCCGACACCCTGAATGTGTGCGTCCATCGCTTGAAGGATATGGTTTTGATATTGGAAAAACTACAAAGGAACTATTTGACTTAGAACTTCGCTGGGGTAGCAATGAAAAAATTCCAGAGTATTTGTTGTTGGTATGCGCTTTGTTCCACAATGAGAATTCTGTAGAATTTTAACTACCTTTGCTACCGTTATGAATGAGTTTGTACCACATAAGATAGATGCAGAGGAGTCGTTTGAGAGTACACTCCTTGGTGATGTGAAGGCAGGATTTCCTTCGCCGGCAGAGGATATACGCGAGAAGTTGGACCTTATCAAGTTGCTTGTTTAACACAATACAATATGAAAAGCAACAAGTCACTACTCTTATAAATTACAGAATTATCTGGATGCTGCGTCTATCATTGTGAGGGACGCAGTTTTTTAATTGTGAAAGTGGAGAGCCTGTAGTTTATCTTACAACGGCTTCTTTGCTATAATGCCACGAGAGCTACTTTGCCGTGTAATGACTCTGCGACATTAATTATTCGTTGATTTCGGCTTCCTCTAAAATGCAATGACAAATCTCGTTCTTCCTCGATATAGCGTCCATCGACAATCACATCACACAACTCAACTAATTTGCGACGGAGAGGATGTTTGAGCAAATCTTCGAAACGGTATCCTGTATAGCACC
>SUXG01000014.1 GCA_015061085.1 Bacteroidales bacterium | reverse complement strand
CGGAATCTTTCAATGCTAAAATCAAACTTTTCAGAGCCAATCTTAGAGGTGTCGTTGACAAGAAGTTTTTCCTCTTTCGCATTGCCAAGCTTTACGCTTACCCACACTAAATAACTACTGAACCATTATTATCCCTATCTAATTTTATAGTTGTCCGTTAAATTTTTATAAGAAATAAAATTAGGACTGATTCCATCTGTAGAATTCAGCCCTTTTTAGTTGTTTTGCTTATAGGATAAAACAATAATTTACAGTTTTTTGATCTTACTCCCTACAAACTTCAATATTTGAATAAACTATAAAAATAGCGAACAAGTCTCTTCTATTTTACTATCTCAGTACGATATCATCTACTTTCTCTTTTGAACGGAGAATCCGAAACGACCAATCATTTGACCTAATTCGTAGTAAAATCCATGCGAGTAAGCAATGGGATTTGCATCAGATAATGAGAACTGACCTGTCTCGGGGTCAATAAATTTATCATCAGCTCTAACGTTTAGTACTTCTGCAATAAACATGTCATGACTACCAAGACGCTGGATGCTCTTTACGCGACACTCTATGCTGAGAGGCGACTCCTCGATGGAGGGGCAAGCCACCTTTTCTCCCTTAATCGGAGTCAGACCGGTCTCTTTCCACTTGTCATAGTCACGACCAGAGCGAACTCCTGCCCAATCAGTAGCACGAGCCATATCCTTAGTAGTAAGATTAATGGTAAACTCCATGCAACGCTCAATTATGGGATAGCTTGCTCTTTCCGGTCTGACAGAAATGTAGCACATAGCAGGGTCAGAGCAGATTGTGCCAACCCATGCCACCGTCAGCATAGTCCATTCTTTCTCGGTATCACCACAAGTGACTAATACAGCGGGTAACGGATAAATCATCGTGCCCGGTTTCCATGAAACTTTGCCCATAACGACGGAGTTATTTTAATACAATAGATTCTCCTGAAACTTCATGTTCGCAATAGCGACATTTTAATGTGACGTTTTCTTTATCGATTACGTCAAATCTACTTTTCATCGGCTCGTTGCGTGTGATACATTTAGGATTATTACATACGACAAGATCGATGACTTCATCAGGAATACTCACAGCTTCTTTTTTGATAACTTCAAAATCTTTAATAGTATTTATCACTGCCGATGGTGCGATGATTGCTATTCGATTTAAAATTTCATCGGGGAAAAAAGTATCAGCGACTTTGATAATACCTTTTTTGCCGAGTCTGTTGCTTTGAAGATTATATCCTATAGTTATGCTCTTTTCAAGATGGGTAATTCCTAACAAATCAACAGCTTTGAATAGTGCATCAGTTGGGATATGATCAATTACAGTACCATTTTTCAAAGCGGCTACAGCAAGTTCTTTTTTATCTGTTGACATAATATTATTTTGCTTTAATTATTTACTTTTATACCTAATACTTTGCATATCATTGCTTGACGAGCGTATAGTCCGTTTTGTGCTTGTTGGAAATAATATGCTTTTGGATTGTCGTCAACGTCTTGGCTGATTTCATTGACACGTGGCAGCGGGTGAAGAATTTTGAGATTAGGTTTGGAATCTGCCAACATTGCGTTATGCAGATTGTATAAATCCTTAACACGTTCGTACTCCATAAGGTCGGTAAATCTTTCACGCTGTACGCGTGTCATATACAGAATGTCGCTGTTGTTGATAACGTCGGCTGAGAAATCAGTGTGTTCTGTGTACTCGATACCATTCTTGTCGCAGAAAGTTCTGAATTCTTCAGGCATGCGCAATTCTTCACAAGCAACAAATTGGAATTTTACTTTGAAATGGCTCAATGCCATGAGTAATGAATGTACTGTGCGACCATATTTCAAATCGCCCACCATTGTCACTGTAAGGTTGTCAAGACTTCCTTGAGTTTTGTAAATGGAATATAGATCGAGCATTGTTTGCGATGGGTGTTGGTGAGCACCATCCCCAGCGTTTATTACCGGTGTATCGGTCACCTCTGAAGCATATCGAGCTGCTCCCTCTAAATAGTGGCGCATGATGATAAGATCAACATAATTAGATACCATTATAATCGTATCCTTAAGAGTTTCGCCTTTGGATGTGCTTGATACAGAAGGGTCGGAAAAACCGATTATACGTCCCCCTAATCGATTGACTGCTGTCTCAAAGCTGAGTCTTGTGCGTGTCGAAGGTTCAAAAAATAGGGTTGCTATAACTTTGCCATCGAGGATTTTATGGTTTGGATGCTCCTCAAAATAAGTGGCTGTTTTCAATAATTCGAGAATCTCTTCTTTTGAAATGTCATTAATGGATACAATGCTGTTCTTTTCCATATTGCCTTAATTTTATTCTTAATTGCAAAGATACAAATTAAATCGCAATATGCAATACTCTTTTTTAGTCAGATAAAAAATTTAATGGCAAAAATTATGATATTCAGACAAATGCGATGTCATTTTTAATCGTGTGTCGATTTTTTAGCAACTTGGTATAGTCCTTTGATAAAATGTATTTGGTGATTTCTTCTAAATGTATATGGTGGTGCATATCGCTGCCGATGAAATCAACTAAATTGTCGTTGAGAAGCGATTCTGCAAATCGTTTGATTTTTTTGCCATATCTGCCTGAAAACGATAATAGATTGGTTTGAAATAAAACGCCATTATTGTGTAATTTTAATAACCGGTCTTTATCGTCAAGGTAATATTCATATCTTTCCGGATGCGCCAATATAGGGCGATAGCCATAGTCTGATTGCAGAGAATATAAAAATCCCTCAAGATTAAACGGCTCTTGTATCCAAGAATTTTCCACCAAGATATAGTCGTTTGGCAAAGGTATTACTGATTTTGATCTTAATTGGTCAATCAAAAGATTGTCAATTCGATATTCGGCAGAGCAACTCAATTGAATATTAAGTTGCTTAATTATGGGAGCATTTAGAAGTTGATTAAATGCGTTATTAATAGTTGTGGCGTTATTAGGGAACACTTCATCGGTTACGTGTGGCGTGATAATCATTCGAGTAATACCCAATTTGTTCAGACCGGATATTAATTCAATAGCTGTCGATAAGTCTTTGGCTCCGTCATCAATGCCCGGACATAAGTGGGAATGAATATCGGTATGATAGAATAAACAAGGCTCCTGTTTGTATTTATTTTTGGAAAAGAATGACAGCATAAGACAATAGTTAAGTGTATAAAACTATAATATACAGCCGATAGAAAATACTCGGCTGTATATTAAGTATTTAATCTATCTGAATGTTACTTTACACCTAAATCGGCAAGTATTCTTTCGATTTTTTCTTCAGCTTTGACAACTGTTTGTTCATACACGTCGGCTGATGGCATATCTTCACGCACTTCGATATAGAACTTAATCTTAGGCTCTGTACCTGAAGGGCGGATAGAAATCTTGTCACCGGCTTTTGTGAAGAATTGGAGCACGTTGCTTGTAGTAGGAAAGTCCATCTTCTCTGTCTTGTCACATTCAAGGCAACGACATGTGAGGTCGGCATAATCCTTGATGCAAACGATTGGAGAACCGTCAAGTTGTTTAGGAGGGTTGGCACGGAAGCCCTTCATCATCTCTACGATCTCTTCAGCTCCAGACTTGCCAGGGCGTACTACGCTGATGCCCTTTTCGCGAGAGAATCCATACTTGCTGTAGATGTCGATGAGCATTTCATAAAGATTTTGACCCTTATCAGCAGCCCATGCTGCGATTTCACCGAGAAGTGACACTGCGCTGACAGCATCTTTATCGCGTACGAATGTTTCAGCCAAGAAGCCGTAACTTTCTTCGCCACCACCGAGATAGCGAGCAACGCCCTCATTGTTGCGCATCACATCAGCGATCCACTTAAAGCCTGTGAAGCAGTCGTAGCACTTCACGTTGTTGGCGTCAGCGATACGTTTGATGGCTTCAGTCGTTACTATTGTCTTAACACAATATTCTGTGCCGTCGATATTGCCGAGTTCCACATTGCGAGTGATGAGGTAGTAGAGGAAGATCATTACAATCTGGTTGCCGTTGACAAGTTGATAGTTGCCGGCTTTGTCTCTTACTACCAAGCCAACGCGGTCAGCGTCAGGGTCGCTGGCAAAGATGATGTCGGCTCCGACTTCCTTAGCCTTTGCAATAGCCATTGCCATTGCCGATGGCACTTCAGGGTTAGGAGATTCTACTGTAGGGAAGTCACCGCTGAGTACGTCTTGTTCCGGAACATGGATAACGTTGGTGAAACCATAGTTGGCAAGTGAGTCAAAGATGAGCATCTTGCCTGTACCATGGATAGGAGTGTAGATAATCTTCATATCCTTATGACGCTCGATGGCTTCAGGACTGAGTGAGAGAGCTTTAATTTCATCAAGATATTGCTTGTCGATGTCTGCACCGATGATTTTGATGAGGTCTTTGTTGGCTTCAAACTTGATTTGATCCACTGAAGTGATTTGGTTGACATACTCGATAGTCTTCACATCGTGAGGAGCAATCATCTGAGCACCATCGCTCCAATATGCTTTGTAGCCGTTGTATTCTTTAGGGTTGTGGCTCGCTGTGATGACTACACCGCTTTGGCAGCCAAGTTTGCGAATAGCGTATGAGATTTCAGGAGTAGGACGGCAATCGTCGAAAAGATATACTTTTATTCCGTTTGCAGAAAAAATATCGGCTGTCAATTCAGCAAATTTACGAGAATTATTGCGCACATCATGGCCAACGCATACACTGATTTGTTCCAAATCTTTAAATGTATCTTTTAAATAGTTGGCAAGACCTTGTGTTGCCGCACCGACTGTATAGATGTTCATTCTGTTTGAACCCACACCCATAATTCCGCGTAATCCACCGGTACCAAATTCGAGGTCCTTGTAGAATGCTTCGATAAGTGGAGTCTTGTCTTCGGCGTCAATCATTGCTTTTACCTCTGCACGTGTGTCGGCATCATACTTTTCGTCAAGCCATCTTTGAGCTTTTGACATTACATTCTTTAATAATTCTTCGTTGTTCATATAGTCAAAATTTATGAATTGTTGCTAATCATATTTATTAACGCAAATATAGTGTTTTTTTATCAACTAATAGCAAAAAATGATAACCTTTTTTATGTTGTTTAGCAAAAAATATGATTTGGTGTAAAAAAATGATATAAAAATAAAAAATCAATATATTTTTAGTGTTATTTCGCGGAATATTGATTAAATTTGCGAGATTAAATCGTAATACCCATGATATTATCAATGACTGGTTTTGGTAGAGGCGTATCGGCTTCTCCTGCCAAAAATATAACTATAGAATTAAAATCTCTCAATAGTAAACAGTTAGATTTGTCGATGCGTGTGCCTCAATACTTTAGAGAAAAAGAGGTCGAGATGCGAAACAAAATTGCAGAAGTACTATTGAGGGGAAAGGTGGAATTGTCGGTATTGATAGAAAACATAACGGCAGAAACAAATGCTTCAATTAATATCAGCGTGCTCAAAAATTATAAGGAGCAAATCATAAAAATGGCAGAGGAATTGCAAATAGATTGTCCTACTGATTGGTATGCGACTCTTTTGCGTTTGCCTGATGCTTTGAAGACAGAATCCGTCCAAGTCGGAGAAGAAGAACTGCAAGCCTTATGGGATGCGCTTCAAGAAGCATTGAAGAATATGGTGGAATTTCGTACTCATGAAGGCGAGAAGCTTGAAGTCTTTTTCCGTGAAAAGATTGACAACATACGGACTCTCTTAGCTCAAACAGAGCCATTTGAAGCAGATAGAGTGCCAAAAATCCGCGCACGATTGGAAGAAAATCTATCGAAACTCGGAAATATTGATTATGACAAAAATCGTCTTGAACAAGAGCTGATTTTCTATATTGAAAAGCTCGATGTCAATGAAGAAAAGTTGCGTCTTCGCAGCCACATGAACTATTTCATTGAGACCCTCGAAGGAGAATTCGGACAAGGCAAAAAGTTGGGCTTTATCGCTCAAGAAATGGGTCGCGAGATAAATACTCTCGGTTCAAAGTCCAATAATGCAGAAATGCAACAACTTGTCGTTCGCATGAAGGACGAATTGGAACAAATCAAAGAGCAAGTGCTAAATGTGTTGTAAATCCGAAGAGCTATAACTATATATGAATAAAGGAAAATTGATAGTTATTTCTGCACCATCAGGTTGCGGAAAATCGACTATTATAAAGCAAATCATTGATGATGAGCGTTTGAAACTCGGCTTTTCAATTTCTGCTACAAGTCGCAAACCACGAGAAGGCGAAGAGCATGGAGTGCACTATTATTTCATCTCAGATGAGGAGTTTTTGCAATTAATCAAAGAGGATAAATTCGTTGAGTGGGAAGAGGTCTATGCCGGCACTCATTATGGAACGCTTGTCAGCGAAGTAGATCGTGTCACAGGCGAAGGTCGCAATCTCATACTCGACATTGATGTTAAGGGTGGCGTCAACGTCAAAGAACGATTTGGCGAAGAGGCATTGTCGCTATTTATAATGCCTCCAAGTGTTGATGAATTAGGGAAACGCTTGCGAGGTCGTGCCACAGATTCGGAAGAAACCATTCTCAAACGCCTTGCTAAAGCAGAATATGAGATAGGATTTGCTCCTCAATATGATACAGTAATTATCAACGACGATCTTGACACAGCAGTCGAAGAAGTTCGCTCTGCAATCCTCAGCTTCGTCACCCGATAGTTTATTATATGACAAAGTCTCGAGAAAGGAGGAATAAAATAGCGAATGCATTCTGCTCGCACAGGATTTCGACGTCAGCAAGACGAGGAATTGCAATCGTTGCGAGCTAAGGTATCATGGCAAGATGTGGAGATTGCGCGACTCAAGGAGTTGCTTTCGAGCCATGGGATAGACGACACGCAATCGACATGATAGTGCCTATAGTTTTTATAGTTTCTATATTTACTATAAGTACTATAATCACTAAAAATTAGCAAAGATGATATGCAGAAGAGACGGGTGGGAATATATTCGGGTAGTTTTAATCCGATTCATTTAGGTCACGTCAGGCTCGCTGAGTTTATATGCTCTGAGGATTTGGTCGATGAGGTGTGGCTTATGGTGTCGCCTCTCAATCCTCTAAAGCAAGGGCAGACTTTAGAGCCTGATGCACATCGTCTGGCGATGGCTAAGATCGCTACTACTCATTGCCCAAAAATACAGCCGTCAGACTTTGAGTTTTATCTTCCAAAACCGAATTTTACTTATCGTACCCTCAGCCAACTGCGAGCAGTATATCCTGATTGCGACTTTACTCTCATTGTAGGCTCTGACAATTGGCTCATCTTCGATAAATGGCGCAATTGGCAAGAGATTATTGACGAGTTCGGACTGCTGGTCTATCCTCGTCCCGGTTACGATGTAGAAGAGTCGAAAATGCCGGCAAATGTGAGACTATTGGCTGAAGCGCCGGTCACTGACTTATCATCTACGGAAATTCGCGAGGCTTTGACAACAGGCAAAGATACATCTGAAATGCTTAATTTATCCGTAAAAGATTATATAATCTCCAACGCTCTATATCTGAATTTATAATATTAAAAAATCACTAAATTTTCATAATCATAGTGATAGTTCGGGATAAAAGAATTATCTTTGTATGATTCAAATATTTAAAGGAAATTTCTATAAATTCACTAAAGCTAAAACAGAAATAGCTAAAAAATATTATGGGTGAAAACAATATAAATCCTAATGTGTTGAGTTTTATAGGTCTTGCAAACGAGTATTGCATGGCTTTGAGCAATGTTTATGAGACAGAAAAAGAAGAGTTTGTCGCAGAAATGTTGCGACTTCTTCCTCGCATTTATATTACAATGAGTGATGTCAGAGCAGAAGAATTGTCAGATGAGGAAGATTATTACAACAATTTTTCAAGCTATGTCGATGAGGATTATTACGAAAGTATTCGTAGAGGTGTAGAATCGATTATGGGTGAAGATGACACATTTCTTGAAACATTTGAGGAAGATATGAAGTATAGCGATACGCCGATAGCTTCATCTGTGGCTGAATGTTTGGCTGATATTTTTCAAGACTTGTTTAATTTTGTATCTTTAGTTAAAGAATCCGAAGGAGAGCAAACACAAGAAGCTTTGGCTGAATGTAAAGAAAATTTTGAATCGTATTGGGCGCAAACGCTTTGTAATGTAATGCGAGCTTTGAATCATATTCGATACTCATCGAATTAAATATAGTAATATAGATTAATAACAAAACTAAAAACGTATAGATATGATAAACAGACTTCTCAATTGGCTTGACGCATCGACATGTAATGTCATGGCAGTTGAAACAATAAAAAAAGAATTGAACAATGCAGGTTTTGCTGAATTAAAGCAGACAGATAAATGGGAAATTAAAAAGGGTGGTAAATACTATGTGACAAAGAACGGCACAGCTATATTTGCTTTCATTATTGGCTCTGAGCCGGTAGCAGACCAAGGTTTCAGAATCATATCTGCACACAGTGACAGCCCATGTTTCAAGATTAAGCCAAATGCCGAAATCTATGGCGATGGTGGATTGGTGACTCTCAACGTGGAAAAATATGGCGGTGGTATTCTTTACACATGGTTTGACCGTCCATTGTCGATGTCAGGTCGCGTAGTGCTTCGCAGTGAAGACCCTTTGAAACCAACTATCGTGCCTATCGATATCGAAAAACCATTTGCGACAATCCCACATCTTGCTATCCACTTCAATCGTGCTGTAAATGAAGGTAATGCACTCTCTGTGCAGAAGGATATGAAGCCTGTAGTAGGTCGTTTCACTAAAGAAGAAATTGAAGACTTCAAAGCAAAAGGCGGTATTGTCAGAAAGCTTGTGGCAGAACACCTTGGCATCAACCCACTTGATATTCTTGAGTATGAACTCAATCTCTACCCTGTAGAAAAATCGGCAGTGCTCGGCGTTCACAACGAGTTCTTCCAGTCAGCTCGTATCGACGACCTTTCGATGGCATACGCAGCTCTTGAAGCGCTCCTCGAAGTCAATGACGATAAAGCGACGCGTGTGATGGCAATCTTTGACAACGAAGAGACAGGTAGTGGTACAAAGCAAGGTGCGGCTTCTCCGGTGCTTCGCGATATGCTTGAACGCATCACTCGCCTTGTGACACCTGACTATGAACAACAAGACTTCTTCCGTGCGTTGGCCAACTCATTCATGATTTCTGCCGACGATGCTCACGGCTGGCACCCTAACTACAATGAGAAATACGACCCGACTAACCACGCTATCCTCGGTGGCGGTCCGGCTATCAAGATCAACGCTAACTGCAAGTATATGACAGATGCCGACGGATCTGCTGTGTTCCAAGCATTGTGTGAAAAGGCAGGTGTGCCATGTCAGTACTTTGTCAACCACAGCGACGTGCTCGGTGGCTCTACATTGGGTAATATCTTGACAGGTCAGATGGATATTCGCGGCGTCGATATGGGTAACCCTATTTGGGCAATGCACTCAGCTCGCGAAATGGCTTCTGTCAAAGACCACGAATACGCAGTAAAAGTCTTCGCAGAATTCTATAAATAAGTCACATTCTGATTCTAAATAAAATTGGGGCATTATGAGATAATATCATGATGCCTCTTTTTATGCTATAAATATCATCGATTAAAGATAGTAAAGCATAATATTGAGGATGTCATATCAAACAATTGTGGCTCGCAATATCAATTTTTTGTAATATTAAATTGAATAAGAACGCAGAAAATTTGATTTTTCGTTGTGGATGTAGTATCTTTGTACTCGATTTGTGCTAATCGGAAAGATTGGCATAAATTTTGTATATTATAAAAGAAATGAATAATATTAATAATACATATATTTCTAAACAAGATGAATGTAACAATTAACAAGATCGACGCTGTGAACGCTACTATCACAGTTTCACTTGAAGAAAAAGATTATCAAGACAAAGTAAAAAAAACACTTAGAGAAATCAATATGACACGCCCTGAGCCTGGATTCCGTCCTGGTAAGGTGCCTGCAGGTCTTATCCAAAAGAAATATGGAAAGGCTGTCAAATATGATGTAGTAAACAAAGAAGTGACTGATGCTTTGTATAACTATATCAAAGATAACGAAATTCAAGTTCTTGGCAATCCAATGCCTGCTACAAAAGAAGAATTTGATTTGGAAGCAGTTGATTTTACTTTTACATTCAATGTTGGTATCGCTCCTGAAATCGACACTCACGTTAACAAAGACCTCACTGTGCCTTACTACACTATCGAAGTAAGCGACGAAATGGTTGAACGTCAAAACGAAATGTATCGCAATCGCTTCGGCGCTCAAGTCCCTGGTGAAACAGTTGAGCCAAACGCTTTGGTGAAGGGTGTAATAACAGAACTTAATGAAGAAGGCAATGTGAAAGAAGGCGGTATTCTTAATGAAAACGGCATAGTTTCTCCACAATACTTCAAGAATGACGATCAACGTGCTGCTTTCATGGATAAGAAGTTGGGCGATGTTGTGAAGTTTAACCCATGGGTAGCATGTGGCGAAAGCGTAGTTGAACTTTCTTCAATGTTGAATATCGACAAAGCAGATGCTGAACAAGCAAAAGGCGAATTTAATTTCGAAATCAAAGAAATCATTGTGCTTCGTCAGGCTGAACTTAACCAAGAATTCTTCGACAACGCTGTAGGTAAAGACAAAGCTCACAACGAAGAAGAATACAAAGAAGCTCTCAAAGCGATGATCGCTCAGCAACTCGCTTCTGACAGCAACTATCGTTTCTCAATCGACGCTAAAGAAGCAATCGAAAAAGCAGTGGGCGAAATCGAACTTCCTGATGCAATCCTTAAAGACTACTTGATGACTCAGGATGAAAAGTTCAATGCAGAAAACATCGATGAAGAATATCAAAAGATGCGTCAAGATCTCGTTTGGCAATTGGTTCGTGAAGCGATTGCTAAGCAATATCAACTAAAGGTTGAAGAACAAGACATCTTGGCTGTGGCAAGAATGATTGCACAAAGTCAATTTGCTCAATATGGCATGACAAATCTTCCTGATGATGTTCTTGACAAATATGGTCGTGACATGATGAACGATCCAAAGAGTCGCGAACATATCGTTAACCAAGCTGTCGATATGAAACTTTATCACATTATCCGCGAAAATGTGACACTTGAAGAAAAGACTGTGACAGTGGAACAATTCAACGAACTCTTCAAGCCTGCAGAAGCTTAATAGCATCGTATAATCAATCAAGATATGGAGGAGTGTCAGTTTTGGCATTCCTCCAATTTTTTTATATCAAAAAATTTGGAATACTCTTTGTTTTATTATAACTTTGAATTTAAAATAGGATTATATAAGAATTATGAACAACGATTTTAGAAAATATGCAGTAGGACATTGTGGAATGAGCTCAAATATGCTTGATCAATACACAAAGTTTGTAAATAATGCAGCAGGAGTGACATCGGCAATTTCGACGCCGACTTCGGATTATATTAATCCATATATTCTTGAAGAACGTCAATTAAATGTGACTCAACTCGATGTGTTCTCACGTTTGATGATGGATAGAATTATATTTTTGGGTACACAAGTTACTGATCAATCGGCAAATGTCATCCAAGCACAACTATTGTATTTGGATTCAGCTGATCCGGGAAAAGATATTTCTATTTATATAAATTCTCCGGGTGGATCTGTCTATGCAGGTCTTGGTATATATGACACAATGCAGTACATCTCATCGGATGTATCAACAATATGTACAGGCATGGCTGCATCGATGGCTGCTGTTTTGCTTGTTGCCGGAGAAAAAGGTAAACGTTTCGCTTTGCCTCATTCAAGGGTGATGATTCACCAACCTATGGGCGGCATCCAAGGTCAAGCTTCTGATATTGAAATTACAGCTCGTGAAATTCTTAAATTGAAATCTGAATTATACAATATCATATCAACTCATTCCGGTCAGCCATTTGAAAAAGTGGAACGTGATTCCGATCGCGACTATTGGATGATAGCTAAAGAAGCTGAAGAATATGGCATGATCGATAAGGTGCTTGTAAACCCAAAGAAAGATTAATCTAACAATTTATGGCTAAAAAGACAACTACCTTTTGTACGATGTGTGGCGCACCGAATTCAAAGGAGAATCCGGTTGTTAACATTTATGAAGGGTTGTATATGTGTACAGAGTGTATCGCTTTTATTGATGGAAAGCGCGATGAAGCTCTGAATAAAATTAAAGAAGAAGTCAAAACAGAGGAAACTCAAACATTGCACGCAATACCAAAACCAAAAGAAATCAATGATTTTCTTAACCAATATGTGATTGGTCAAGAAGAAGCAAAGAAATATCTTTCGGTGTCGGTATATAATCACTATAAGCGTGTGATGCAGCCGTCGAACGATGAAGTAGATATCGAGAAGTCAAATGTTATTTTGGTCGGTCCGACAGGAACTGGGAAAACACTATTGGCTAAAACGATAGCACGTCTGCTTGATGTCCCGTTTACAATAGTTGATGCTACTGTGTTGACAGAAGCCGGCTATGTGGGCGAAGATGTCGAATCTCTATTGACACGATTGCTTCAAGCTTGTGACTACGATGTGGAAAAGGCGCAAAGAGGTATAGTATTTATCGATGAAATAGATAAGATCGCACGTAAAAGCGATAATCCGTCAATAACTCGAGATGTAAGTGGCGAAGGCGTTCAACAAGGATTGCTGAAACTGCTTGAAGGATCGGTTGTGCTTGTGCCACCACAAGGAGGGCGCAAACATCCGGACCAAAAAATGATCCCTGTCGATACAAAGAATATATTGTTCATTTGTGGTGGTGCGTTTGACGGTATAGAACGAAAGATTGCAGCTCGACTCAACACACAAGTCGTTGGTTATGGTCATGATGCAATCAAGAAAAAACATCAACGTGAAAACTTGATGCGTTATGTAATGCCTCAAGATTTGAAATCGTATGGATTGATACCGGAAATCATCGGACGTCTTCCTATTTTGACAAGTCTTGATCCGCTGGATAAAAGTGCATTGCGTAGGATATTGGTAGAGCCTAAAAATGCTATCATACGTCAGTATAAGAAAATGTTTGAACTTGATGGCGTCAAATTGGAATTTACGGATGATGCTCTTGATTTAATCGTGGAAAAAGCTGTGGAATATAAACTTGGTGCTCGTGGGTTGCGCTCAATCGTGGAAACAATAATGATTGATGCAATGTATGACGTTCCATCGCAGGAAATAGATGCGTTTAAAGTTGATAGAGATTATGTCTCAAATCAGTTGATAAAAGCTAATTTTGAAAAAACTGCTCTTTCAGACTGAAAAAAAAGAAATAATATATTTGTTTATATAATTTTTTGGATTAACTTTGTAAGAGTGGAAAATTTATAAGTAAAATTATATAGCATGGCTGAAGAAAATGCATTGCTCGAGGCGTTGAAATTTAATTTCGGTTTCGATAAGTTCAAAGGGAATCAAGAAGCTATAATAAAAGCTTTGCTTGATGGGAAAGACACGTTTGTGTTGATGCCAACCGGCGGTGGCAAATCATTATGCTACCAATTGCCTGCTTTGATGTCGGAAGGTACAGCAATTGTGATTTCTCCATTGATTGCTTTGATGAAAAATCAGGTTGATGCCATGCGCCATTTTAGTGAAGATGACGGTATCGCACATTTTTTAAATTCGTCATTGAATAAAGCAGCGATTGATAGCGTTAAAAACGATGTCGTTTCAGGCAAGACGAAATTATTATATGTGGCTCCGGAATCTTTGACTAAAGAAGATAATATAAATTTTCTCAGAACGATTAATATATCATTTTATGCTGTAGATGAGGCGCATTGTATCTCAGAATGGGGGCATGATTTCCGTCCTGAGTACAGAAAAATTCGCCCGATTATAAATGAGATTGGAACACGTCCGGTGATTGCTCTTACAGCAACTGCTACACCCAAAGTGCAACATGATATTCAGAAAAACCTTGGAATGACTGATGCTGCTGTGTTCAAATCAAGTTTTAACAGAGAAAATCTTTATTATGAAGTTCGCACAAAGACAAAAGATATAGATCGCGATATAATTAGATATATAAAAAGCAATCCCGGAAAATCCGGAATCATATATTGCTTGTCAAGAAAAAAAGTGGAAGAGTTGGCTGAAACATTAAGAGTCAATGATATAAATGCTTTGCCATATCATGCCGGCATGGATTCTGTGACTCGAAGTGAAAATCAAGATGCTTTTCTGCTTGAAAAAGTGGATGTGATAGTTGCTACTATAGCTTTTGGAATGGGTATCGATAAGCCCGATGTCCGATTTGTAATACATTATGACATTCCAAAGAGTCTTGAAGGTTATTATCAAGAGACCGGTCGTGCAGGAAGAGATGGAGGAGAAGGACAGTGTATTACATTTTATATGAACAAAGACTTGCAAAAGTTGGAAAAACTAATGCAGGGAAAACCGATTGCAGAACAAGAAATTGGAAAGCAGTTGCTACTCGAAACAGCGAGCTATGCAGAGTCTTCAGTTTGTCGAAGAAAAGCATTGCTCCATTATTTTGGAGAAGAATATTCTGAAGAGAGATGTGGTAATTGTGATAATTGTTTAAATCCAAAGAAACAAGTGGAAGCAAAAGAAGAATTAAGTGCAGTGATTGAAACAATCATTGCGTTAAAAGAAAAGTTTAAGACAGAATACGTTATAAATGTATTGATTGGTAGAAAAACAGATGAAGTAAAGTCGTATAAACATGAAGAATTAGAAGTTTTTGGCTGTTTAGTTAATACAGATGATAAATTTTTAAATGCTGTCATTCGTCAAGCGATTATAGCGGGATATATTGATAGAGATATAGAGAACTATGGATTGCTTAAAGTGACATCAAAAGGCAAAAAGTTCTTAAATAAGCCGACTTCGTTTAAGATAGTAGAGGATAACGATTTCACAGAAAATGAAGAAGAAGTTGTTCTCAAAGGAGGTGTATCATGTGCAGTCGATCCAGAGCTTTATAATATGCTTAAAGATTTGCGCAAGAAGATGGCAAAGAAAATGGAATTGCCTCCGTATGTGATTTTCCAAGATCCTTCGCTTGAAGCTATGGCGACAACTTATCCGATAACTCTTGAAGAGTTGCAGAACATACCGGGTGTCGGAGCTGGAAAAGCTAAACGATTTGGAGATGAATTTGTCCAACTGATTAAGCGTCATGTTGAGGATAACGAAATCGAACGACCTGAAGATTTAAGAGTGCGTACAGTCGCAAATAAAAGTAAGTTGAAAATATCAATTATTCAGGCGATTGATCGTAAAATCGCATTAGATGAATTGGCTGAAAGCAAAGGATTAGATTTCTATGAACTTTTAGATGAATTGGAAGCTATTGTCTATGCAGGAACTAAAATCAGTATAGATTATTTCCTCGAAGAAATAATGGATGAAGAACATCAAGAAGAAATAATGGATTATTTCAGAGAAAGCGAAGAAGATAATATCGAAGAAGCTATACAAGAATTAGGTGAATATTATTCGGAAGAAGAGATAAGACTTGTCAGAATAAAATTCCTATCTGAAATGGGTAATTAAAAATTAATTGATAAAAATAGATAAGGGACTGAATTCTCAGTCCCTTATCTTATATGTAGTGGTTGTTGCAAATCTATAGAGTGTTCTTATAACTCTGTTTTCCACAAGCCATGAAGATTGCAGTATTCATAGACTGCGACCACCTTCTCGTCTCCGACACAAATAACTGCTTCCGGCTTATCTTTTAGATTAACCATAGTACCACCGTTTTCGATCTCTACATATATGAATGCTATGTGGTGTTCTTCCAACATTGGATGAGCTACACTGCCAACTTCTACCTTTATATGAGAATCGTCAATACGAGTCACTACAGGCACATGCTTTTCGCCACTGGCATCCACAGTGTTTGGAATTAATTCTGTCATGATTTCGCCACAACATACTACAGGCACATTTGAATCAACGACCTTTAATATAACATTACCACAATGATTGCATTTGTAAAATTTTGTTGCCATAATATTTTTGTTTTTAGTTGTTTTTAAAACGTTATTGATTTTGATTTGTTTAATTTTTACACTGCAAAATTACGACCTGATTTCTTTCTATCCAACTGACTGCATCTATCCATCGATAGACCAAACCAATAATGCAACTTGATTGCTTGATAATTAGGATGTTAACGAGTGTTTATTAGGACTTGTTACGTGTAATATTAATATATCTTAAGATTATTGTTCGGTAAATATATTAGAGCCTTTGACCATTCATTTCTTTGCATGACAAGCCCCACTTTAGGAAGCTAACAACTGATTTTTATCGGACATCAATAATATCTTAAAGACAAAAGTGTAGTTTGTGAAACAAGAGGAGGAAGCCTCTTTTTTAAGACCCCCTCCAATTTGTTCTGAATTTTAAGTTTTACTTATGAATTAAGCAGAATTTTTTCGATGGCCGATGATAATTGTGTTTTGGTCATTGTTCCGGGCATCATCTGCATATCGTTATCAATCGGTGCAAAGATAAGAGTCGGTACGCTCTTAATCTTATATGCTCGTGGCACAGCTCTATCAGAATCGACATCGACTTTGTAAATGTCGATTTTGCCTGCATATTCTTCAGCTAATTCGTCAAGGATAGGGGCGAGTCGCTGGCATGGGCCACACCATGAGGCGTATATGTCGATTAATGCAGGACGTTTACCGAGAAAATTCCACTGATTAGGGTTTTCTTCAAAATTGTGGACTAATTGGATAAACTCTTGTTTTGATAATTGTTTTGCTTCCATATTGTAATATTTTTATTAAAGTTGAGATACTGTTGATGTCTTTCGACATTGCAAAGTTAGTGAGGTCGGGTGTATTTATCAAACGATAAAAACAATAGGTGGATAGATACAGTCAATGATGATGCTCCAATGTGCCAAAATAATAGGGTTTTGACGATATGTAGAAGAATTTTAAGAGAGGAATTTTTGCGAAAATTGGGTTAAAAAAGGTTTTGGTGATAAAAAAATGAGATAATAAATATAGTGATTAAGATTTTTTTTGTAATTTTGCACGCAATAAATTTAAAACAGATACACATTATGTCATTTATTGCCGATAGAGTAAGAATGGAAGGTTTAACATTTGATGATGTCCTTCTAATCCCTGCGTATTCCGAAGTTCTACCACGTGATGTCAAATTGACAACAAAATTTTCACGCAACATTACACTAAACGTACCAATCGTTTCAGCAGCGATGGATACTGTGACAGAATATGAGTTGGCTATAGCTATTGCTCGTGAAGGCGGTATCGGAGTTATACACAAAAATATGTCGATAGAAGAGCAGGCTCGTCAGGTTCATGCTGTGAAAAGAGCAGAAAATGGTATGATTTACGATCCTGTGACAATCAAATGTGGCAGCACCGTAAAAGATGCTCTTGACATGATGCGTGAATATCGTATTGGTGGTATTCCTGTGGTTGATGACAATAATATATTGAGAGGTATTGTTACAAATCGAGATTTGCGATTTGAAAGAGATATGAATCGTTTGGTGGATCATGTAATGACCACAGCAAATCTTGTGACAACAACCCAGACAACAGATTTGGAAGAAGCCGCTGAAATTTTGCAACGTCATAAGATTGAAAAGCTTCCTGTTGTAGATTCAGAAAATCATCTTATAGGCTTGGTAACATATAAAGATATTACCAAAGCGAAAGATAAACCATTTGCATGTAAGGATAAATTAGGTCGCCTTCGTGTAGCAGCCGGTATAGGTGTTACTCCGGACAGTATGCAGCGTGCGACAGCGCTTGTAAAAGCCGGTGTCGATGCATTGGTTATCGATACAGCGCACGGACATACAGCAGGCGTTGTCAATGTCTTGAAAGCAGTGAAAGAAGCATTCCCTGAAATTGATGTTGTCGTTGGTAATATTGCGACAGGCGAAGCTGCTAAATACCTTGTCGAAAACGGTGCAGACGGTGTTAAGGTGGGTATCGGTCCGGGTTCAATCTGTACGACTCGTGTCGTTGCAGGTGTCGGCGTGCCACAACTTTCAGCTATCTATGATGTTGCGAAAGCTCTTGAAGGCACAGGCGTTCCATTGATTGCAGATGGTGGTATCAGATATTCAGGTGACATAGTTAAAGCATTGGCAGCAGGTGGCTATTCAGTAATGTTGGGTGGTATGCTTGCAGGTGTAGAAGAGTCTCCGGGTGAAACTATCATATTCAATGGTCGTAAGTTTAAGGCCTATCGTGGTATGGGTTCGCTCGAAGCTATGGAAAAGGGTTCGAAAGACCGCTACTTCCAAGGCAACGAAGTTGATGCCAAGAAATTAGTGCCGGAAGGTATTGCTGCAAGAGTTCCGTTCAAAGGCACATTGTTTGAGGTTGTCTATCAGATGTTAGGCGGACTAAGAGCCGGAATGGGATATTGCGGAGCGAAAGATATTGATACTTTGCATAAGGCAGAATTTACCCGTATAACAAATGCCGGCGTATTAGAGAGTCACCCTCATGATGTGGCTATCACAAGTGAAGCTCCAAATTACAGTCGTTCGTAATCAAAAATGACAAATATATGGCCACTTATATCAAAAAAATGATATGAGTGGCTTTTTTATATAATTTTATTTAAGATTTATCGTTTATATAATGATGTAAATAAAAATGATAAGTAAAACAAAATAAAATAACGATGAAAAGCAAACTATTAGTATTGGCCGGACTTGCTGGATGTGCATTATCATGGGCTGCTAAAGATCCTGTTGTGATGACAATAAATGGAGAAGATATATTAAAGTCTGAATTTGAATATCTTTACCATAAAAACAGTAAGCAACAGATAGGGCAGCAAACACTTGAAGAATATGCTGAGATGTTTAAAATCTACAAGTTGAAAGTTGCGGATGCTTTATCTGAAGGTTTAGATACAACTAAGCAGTTTAAAAACGAATTTGAAGGATATCGTAAAGAATTGGCTGCGCCGTATATGGTAGATTCTGCCTATATTGAAAAATTGGCACGCGAAGCATACGACAGAGCAGGCAAAGAGGTGGAAGTGTCGCACATAATGTTTTTCAAAACGCGCAACCCTCAAGAAAATAAAGAACTTCGTCAACGTGCAGACAGTATAAGACAAGAATTGCTAAAAGGTGCTGATTTTGAAACATTGGCAAAACAATATTCACAAGATCGTACTGTGCAAGCTAATGGTGGAAACCTTGGTTATATTACATCATTGTTGTATCCGTATCCTTTTGAAACAGCTGCATACGAATTGAAAAAAGGCGAAATTTCAGATGTCGTTGAGACTTTAATCGGTTATCATATAATGAAAGGTGGCGACAAGAGAAATAGCAGAGGAAAGGTTTTGGTTCAGCATATAATGAAATTGGTTCCTCAAAATGCAACATCTGAGCAAGAAGCAAAAATTAAAGCAGAAATCGATAGCATTTACGATAAAGTGACTAATGGTGCCGATTTTGCGAAATTAGCTATTACATCTTCCGATGATAAAAACTCTGCGAGAGATGGTGGTAAATTGCCATGGTTTGGAACAGGCGCTATGGTTAAAGAATTTGATGAGGCGGCATTTTCATTGCAAAATGGAGAAATCAGCAAGCCGGTTCGTACAAGCTACGGTTGGCATATCATTAAGAAAATAGACAGCAAGCCACTTGAAACGTATTCAGAGTTTAAACCAAAAGCTGAAGCGCAATTCAATAATAATAAGGATTTGAGATTTAAAATGATACGTGAGCAAAAGAGTGGTCAGATAGCAAAAGAGTATAAGGCTAAGGAGAACAAGAAGTTGCTCAAGCAAATTCGCGAGGATATAAAGAAAAATGGTATTGACAGCGCTTTCCATGCGAAGTATGATAAATCGGATGAGATAATCTATACATACGGAACAGAGCAAATGAAGTTGTCAGATGCGATGAGCAAAATATTGCGTTACAACAGTTCAGATCCTGAAATTGCATTAGACTATTTTAATGGTTTCCTCGCTAACTTCCAATCAGTTGCATTGATGAAATATGAAGAAACACAATTGGAAAGAAAGTATCCGGAATACAGAAATATCATCAATGAATATCGTGATGGAATGTTGTTGTTTGAAGTGAGCAATAAAAAAGTGTGGGAAAAAGCATCAAGAGATGAGGAAGGCCTTAAAGCATTCTTTGAGAAGAATCGTTCAGATTATAAATGGACAACACCACATGTAAAGGGATTTTTGGTGCAAGCCAAGAATGATTCAATCGCTAAACTTGTTGAAGCAAGATTGAACGAATTGGGTAATGATACTTTGGTAAATACAATTCATAAAGAATTCGGTAAGGATGTAAAGATAGACAAGGTGTTGGTTGCGCAAGGAGAAAATGCATTGGTTGATAATATCGTGTTTGGAACATTAGCGGTAAGGTCTGCCAACAGTATGTATGAATCATATTTTTTACATGATTTTGTAGTTATCAGTGAGCCGGAGGAAGTTGATGATGTCAGAGGTCAAGTGACAGGCGACTATCAAAATCTTTTAGAACAAGAATGGATAGAAGAACTGAAAGTTAAATATCCGGTTGTCATCAACGAAAAAGAGTTGGATAAGATAAAATAAATCGTATAATAAATAAATTGAGAGGGGCGCTTCTATAAAAGAGGTGCCTCAATTATTATATATTTATCTGATACAATATATCTTTCAGAGTTATGGGGGGACGATATAGGCTGATGGCTAAGAGGGACTACATCAACGGAGTGGTTGTTGCGAATTGAGTGGAGGATGCTAGTGGATTATGGAATTTTAACCATTGAAATGGGCGTGAGATAGTGTGTATGAGCGAAAAAATTTCTATCTTTGCAAATTGTAAGAAATAATAAATAATAAATAATAAATGACATTCTGTAGAGGCTATTCAATGATAAGAATGAATAAGGGCTATATAATATATTTTATAATCTTGATTGTGATTCTATCTGCATGTAAAAAAACAGAAATAAATAAGGGTGCAGATGACATATTATTGCAGATCGGAGATTCAGTACTAACTCAGCAAGCTGTTGTTGAGCAGATACCAAATGGACTATCGGTAAATGATAGTGTCGATTTATTTGATGCTATAGTTAAGGATTGGGTTAATACATTGTTATTGCAGAAGGTCGCAGAAGAAAATCTGCCAAATTTGGAAAAGATAAATCAGATGGTTGATGATTATCGCAGTAAACTGATTATCTTGGAATATCGTAAATTAATGGTGGCAGGGAAAGATTCCCAAATTCCGGAAGATTCAATCAGACAATATTACGATTTGCATAAAAAAGAGTTTAAGCTAAAAAAGCCGATTGTAAAAGGTCTGTTTGTAAAAGTGCCACATGATGCAGCAGAATTGAAAAATGTGAAAAGATGGGTATTTTCTGCGACACCTGAGGATATTGAGAAGCTTGAGAAATATTGGATGACAGAACTGATACAATACGACTATTTTATGGATAAATGGATAGATTGGCCGGTTGTAAAGGATCAAATCCCGTATAATTTTAAAGATGATAATTCATTTGTTGCAAATAATAAAAATTTTGAGACAGCTTATGATGAGTCAGTCTATTTTGTGCATATCGCAGAAACTATGAAATCCGGCGAAATTATGCCGTTTGAATATGCATCAAATCATATCCGAGAGATATTAATAGAAAGAGATAGAAAAAGATATGATGAAGAATTATATAAATCATTCTATCAGAAGGCTATAAAGGATAATAATTTGAAAATTGTTTCCTATGATTCAAAAAAATTAATAGATTAAAATAAATAAGATAAAATGATGAAAAATAAGATAATAGGTATTGGTGTGGCAATATTTTGTGTGGCAATGTCGATGGCACAAAGCAATAATGTGATAGATGAAGTTGCATGGGTTGTCGGTGATGAGCCGATATATAAATCAGATATTGAAGCGATGTATAGTCAAATGCAATATGATGGGACAGTGTTTGACGGGAGTCCTTATTGTGTGATCCCGGAGCAACTTGCTGTCGAAAAACTATATTTGCATCAGGCAAAACTTGATACAATCGAGGCGCCTGAGGCAATGGTGCAACAATCCGTTGATAAGCGATTAAATTTCTTTATAGCCAATTTAGGCTCAAAAGAGCGTGTCGAAGAACACTTCCGTAAACCATTGCCTATTCTTCGTGAACAATTAATTGAGGTAATGCGCACCCAATATATTGTGCAACAGGTTCAAGAGTCATTGACAAAGGATGTGAAAGCAACTCCGGGCGATGTCAGAAAATACTTTAACAACCTTGAAGAAGATAGTATTCCGTATATTCCGTTGCAAGTAGAGGCACAAATAATAACATTGAATCCTGTAATCCCTCAACAAGAAATTGATGATGTCAAATCTCGTTTGCGTGATTATACCGACAGAGTAAATCGTGGAGAATCAGAATTCTCGACATTAGCAATTATGTATAGTGAAGACGGATCTGCAATGCAGGGAGGAGAACTTGGATTCCATGGTAGAGCAGACTTTGTTCCGGAATTTTCAAACGTAGCATTTAATTTGAATGACCCAAAGAAAGTGTCGAAGATTGTGGAAACAGAATATGGTTACCACATCATTCAGCTCATAGAAAAGCGTGGAGATCAGATAAATTGTCGCCATATTCTATTGCGTCCGAAAGTAAGCCAAAAAGATTTGGAAGATGCTGTGGTCAGATTGGATTCGTTGAGAAAAGAAATTATTCGCGATAAATTCACATTTGAAGATGCTGCGAGATATGTCTCACAAGATAAAGACACAAGATATAATAAGGGTTTTATGGTGAATGTTGTAAATGGTTCAACGCGTTTTGAAATGCAGGATTTACCACAAGAAGTGTCTCGCAAAATAGAAACAATGAAAATCGGTGATATTTCAGAACCATTTGTGATGATTGACCAAGCTCGTAATAAGGAAGTCGTAGCAATAGTGAAATTGTCAAACAGAATTGAGGGACATAGAGCAACACTTTCCGATGATTATAATCTGATAAAAGAGATGTATGAAAATTATCAGAAAGAAAATATAATCAGTGAGTGGATAGAAAAGAAAATCAAGGACACATACGTAAGAATAGAAGACGGATGGAATGATTGTGAATTTAAATATGGTGGTTGGATGAAATAACTTTTGTTGTGGTAACAGAAGAAATGAAAGGACCGAAAAAGAGCAATATATCATCGATAGGGAAAACGCGTCGCATTGTTTTGACAATGTGCGCCTTGATGTTGCTTTTCGGAGGCGGCAACCTGATGCAACAGGTGTATGCTCAAAAGCAAGTAAAGAAAAAGAAGCAGAAAGAAGAACAAACTTATACTCGTCCAAAGCCGACTCGTCCGATTCGCCCCGAAATCCCAACTGCAAACAGAAATCAGCAGGACAAGGTTTTCTTGGAATATGCCGATGAATTATACACTGATGAATATTTGAATAAAGGTCATCAGGTACTGAGAGGGAATGTTAAGTTCAGAAAGGGTGGAATGTTTATGTATTGCGATTCTGCGTATTTCTATCCCGAAACAAACTCATTGGATGCATTCGGAAATGTGAAAATGGAGCAGGGGGATACGTTGTTTGTCTATTCGGATTTGTTGTATTATAATGGTCAACGACAGTTGGCAAGATTGCGAACAAACAATCGCCAAAAGGTCCGTTTGATAAACAGAAATGTGACATTGACGACGGATAGCTTAAACTATGACATGATGACAGAGTTAGGCTATTTTATGGAGGGAGGAAAGATCGAAGACAAGCAGAATACATTAACTTCTGATTATGGACAATACTCGCCACGAACAAAGGATGCAGAGTTTAACGATAATGTGCTGTTGGTTAATGAAAATTATACTATGCGCACAGACCATTTGTTGTATAATACAGACACTCACATAGCTCGTATTGTCAGCCCGACGACAATAGAAAGTGAAAATGATACTATATTAACTCGTAGCGGGTGGTATAATACATCGACAGAAGAGGCTCAGCTAAATAGTCGCTCGACAATTATTCATGCCGATTCATTAAATAATGTAACGACATTGGAAGGAGACTCTATCATATATGACAAGATTTCAGGGATCAGTAGAGCTTATATGTTTAGAGATAGGAGTAAGACAGCGATGCCGATGGTAATAACCGATACAGCAAACAAAACAATATTAATAGGTGGCTTTGGCCTTTATAACGATAAGACAAAAGAATCATTTGCGACAGAGTATCCTTTACTTATGGAACATTCCCGTCCGGATACGATATTTCTTAGAGCTGATACGATACGCACATATACATATCATTATGGCAAAAAACCGGTAGAGCCGGTCCTTGTCGATTCATTAGGAGCTCCTCTCGACTCGCTTGCAACCATAAAGGCATTGGCTGAGGCAGACTCAATTAATAAAGAGACAGAATATCATATTGCAAAGGCATATAATAGAGCACGTTTTTATCGTAATGATTTGCAGGGTGTAGCAGATTCCATAACGTTTGTGTCAAGAGATTCAATGATGTATCTTAATCGTAAGCCTATACTATGGAGTGGACAACGACAAGTATCTGGAAATATAATATATGTGCATTTTAATGACTCGACAGTCGATTGGGCTGAGTTACCTGATTATGGTATGATGGCTGAGGCTGTGGAAGAAGAATTCTACAACCAAATGTCGGGAAAGAAGATGAAAGCATACTTTCATGATCAGTCGTTGCGACATTTGTTTGTTGATGGAAATGTGCAGACAATATTCCTTCCGATGGAAAATGACTCGACATATAATAAATTGGTCAATGCAGAAAGCAGTTATATGACTATTGATATGCATGACAAGAAAATGGAGAAACTGAAAATGTGGCCGGAAGTGACCGGTTCGGTGACTCCTCTATTTTTAGTAAAAAAGAGTCAATATTATTTGCAAAACTTTCAATGGTATGATATTATTCGACCTAAGCGTGAGTGGTATGGCGATCGATTGAGATGGGCAGATGACTTGGGAGATGTACCTGACGAATTAGAACAGTATTTTTCTGCTCCGGAAAATTCAGCTGGTCGTAGAAGAAAAAAGTAGAAAGACTGATAAAAATGAGTGATGTAATAAGATTATTGCCTGACTCTGTCGCCAATCAGATTGCGGCAGGAGAGGTTATACAACGTCCGGCCTCGGTGGTTAAAGAATTAGTGGAAAACGCAGTAGATGCCGGAGCGACAGAGATTAATATATATATAAAAGATGCCGGCAGAACACTAATTCAAGTCATAGATAATGGGCGAGGAATGAGTGAGACAGATGCGCGTCTTGCATTTGAGCGTCATGCGACCTCAAAAATCAGAGGGGCAGAAGATCTTTTTTCTCTTACGACGATGGGCTTTAGGGGAGAAGCTCTTCCGTCAATATGTGCCATCTCACAAGTGGAACTGAAAACACAGCGTGAAGAAGATGAAATAGGGACACGTCTATTGATAAATGGCTCAAAAGTAGAGTTACAGGAAAAATGTGTATGCTCGAAGGGTTCAAATTTTATGGTTAAAAACATATTTTACAATGTCCCGGCGAGAAGAAAATTTCTGAAATCGGATGCTGTAGAACAGAGTAATATAATGCGCGAATTTGAGCGTTTGGCATTGGTCAATCACAATATAAGGATGTCAATCGATACCGGAGGCAAGGTCTATGATTTGCGTCCCGGAACATTCAAACAAAGAATAGGCGACATTTGGAAGAATAATCTTAACCTTCAGTTGTTGCCTCTTGATATTGATACATCAATGATAAAAATAACCGGATTTATATCGCGTCCTGAATTTGCGCGTCGCAGAAATGCGTTGCAATATTTATTTGTAAATGGGCGTCACATGAAGCATCCGGCATTTCATAAGGCAATAGTGTCGGCATACGATGAATTAATAGCGTCTGATATGCAACCATGCTATTTTGTACGATTTGATGTCGATCCCAATTCAATAGATGTCAATATTCATCCTACAAAGAGCGAAATAAAATTTGAAGATGAGAAACAAATATGGTCATTATTGAAAGCTTCAGTGAAAGGAACTCTTGGGAAATTTTCTGCAATTCCACAAATAGATTTCACTTCTGATCCGATGCCCTTTAGCCCGGCAAAAGAGGGCGATTTTGTGAAGGCTCCGGCATTGAATGTCGATTCGTCATATAATCCGTTCAAAAATCCGTATGAGGTCAGCAAGGTCAAATCAGAGGGCTCTAATGGTAGAAATATTTCGCATGCTTATCGACCGACAAAGATTGATACAAGTTGGGAAAGACTATATGATTCATTCGTGAATAAAACTCAAGATGATACTCAATCGATGGAAAAAGAATTTTGTGATAGTCAAAATGTTGTCGTCGAACAAGATAGTGTGGAGCAAAAAGAATTAATCGAAGAGAAAGAATGTCTTAGCCCGTTGTCAATTCAGTATGCTGATAAATACATTGTGGCGGCATCAAAAGAAGGTCTGATGGTAATAGACCAATATCGGGCACATGTCAAGATATTATACGAAAAATATATGAGCAAGGCCATGAGTGGCTTGTCTTCTTCACAGAGATTGATGTTTCCGGAATGTATTGAACTTGATTCGACTCAGCAACTATTGATGGAAGAGATCGAAGATGATATGCAGAGATTAGGGTTTATATTAGAATATGAAGGCGAAAACAAGTGGAATGTATGTGGCTTGCCTCCATTATTGGAAAAGATGAATCCTAAAGATATAATATTTCAGATATTGGAGTCGCTGCTTGAGCAGGATGACGATGTCAATACATCAATTATGCAGCGCGTAGCATTAGTAATGGCACGATCTTCTGCAATAAGAGGTGGGCAGACATTGAATGCTGTGGAGATGGAGCATATTATCGCTGAACTATTTATGTTGAAGGATCCGATGTATTCGCCAACCGGAAAATCAATAATAAAAATTATAGGGGAGGATAAGATACGCACTTTGTTCCAGTAGGAGTATTTATTGGTCGGTTAGGTGTAAACGTATTGTGGATGTGATTATTTTAGATTAAATTTGTGGTCAAAATAAGACATGAGCATATATGTTACAGTATGATATAGATTTTCCGGAAAACGTAGAATATATTTTGTCACAAGATTTGTGGGTGTCTGATCAGTTTTCAGCACAATTGTTAGCTTCGGTTAAGGATCCCATAAAATTTACATCGTACACGTCGGTTTATGTAAAAAAAGGAGAGTGCCGTTGTGAACTCGATCTTATTAAATACGACATTAAGGCTCCATGTATAATGTGTATTAAAGGTAATCAGATTCTCCAAAAAGAGTATGTCAGTCCGGATTTTGAAGCATCCTTTATGGTAATGTCAAAGCGCATGGTTGACAGTATTTTCACGTTTATTAATAGTGCGTCAATATTTTCATATCTTAGCAGAACGCCAATGCTTCAACTAAAGCAGGAAGATACAGCTGTGTTGAATTTGTTTTATGAAGATATCGGTAAATTGGTAAAGACAGAAGGCTCTGTGTATGCCTACCAATCAATGATATTTTCGTTTGTGGCATTTTTCTATCGCTATGTTTGTAAAATGTTTCCGTATGCGAGTTTGGGCGATTGTTCTTCGAAGGGACGTATCTCCGACCAGTTTATATCTCTTGTGCAGAAAAATTTTAAAGAAGAACGATTCTTAGATTTCTATGCCAATGAATTATCAATCACACCAAAGCATCTATCAAGAACGGTTAAAAGTCAGACTGGATTTACTGCTGTAGAATGGATTGAAAGATATGTTATATTGGAGGCAAAAGTAATGCTTAAGTCATCAAATATGACAATACAACAAATTGCTGATGAACTTAATTTCCCGTCTCAATCATTTTTTGGAAAATACTTCAAAAAAAATATTGGGGTATCACCGAAAGAATATCGTAATACCCGCAATATATAATATAAGGAAAAGAGTGGTTAATCTATTGTATTAATAAGGTATAGAAAAGCCTTGTTGTATGATGAAATCCAAGAAAATTTTTGAGAATGTCTCGTTTGCTGACTTGGTGTAGCGCACATCGGTGAATACTTGAGCAAGTGTTTGCTTGTTGTTTTCTTCTATGAACTTTTGGTTTGGTTCAAAATCGTCTTTAGCTCTATAAAACTCTTTGATTTCTTCGTCGGAGCAGTCGTGGTATGTCTCGCTGTGGAATATGGCTTCCAATGGTAAACGTTCGCATTGAGGAGTCTCATTATAAGGGTAGCCCATAGTGATGCAAGCGATTGGAATAACACGTTTTGGCAAATTAAGAATTTCAGCTATTTGTGGAGCGTTATATGTGACGGTCCCAAGATAGCATGTGCCTATGCCTTGCATTTCCGCAATAGTGACGATTTGCTGAGCAAATATTATGGCATCAAGGGTTGCGGTAATGAATGATTGGAAATTGTCGTAACCAGGCGTTGCGTCGCTGACTTCACACCATTTGACAAATCGATTGAAGTCCGCGCAGATGGTCAGCATCACTTGGCATCCCATTACCGATGGCTGATTGAAGTGAGTCGGGGCAAGGCGTTTTTTCATCTCTTCATTGCGTGTGACAATTACGCTGTATAGCTGCATGTTGCCTGTAGTAGGGGCACGCATTGCTTGTTCGATTATGCTTTTGAGAGTCTCTTCGGAGATTGACTTATCTGAATAAGAACGCACTGTTCGGCGTTGGCTGAAATATTTATTTTCCATGTTTAATTCATATATGTGGTGTGCAAAGTTACTAAATAATAACCAGATATGCAAATGTTGTGAAATTTCTTTTTGGAAAACTTTTTGAATTTTAAAAAAATGTAAGTAGCTGATAATCAATCATTATTAAGAAAGTTTTGGAAAACTTGTCTTTTGATGATAAAATTTCAGTGATATTTTTTGTTGGATTAAAAAGTTGTTGTAACTTTGCGCTCGAAAAAATCAAGCCCCTTTAAAAACGTATTAAATTAATATTAAAAATATACAAAACAAAATGGAAAATCAACAAAAGATTTATTCTTATGATGAGGTGTTTAAGGCTTCATTAGAGTATTTTAATGGAGACGAACTTGCAGCCAGAGTGTGGGCAAGTAAATACGCTCTTAAGGATTCATACGGCAATCTTTTTGAGCTAACGCCGGATGATATGCACCGTCGTATTGCAAAGGAAATTGCAAAAATAGAAAATAAGTATCCTAATCCGATGAGTGAGGATGAGGTATTTGAACTTTTGAGTAATTTCCGTTATATTGTTCCTCAAGGCAGTCCTATGGCAGGTATTGGAAACAATTATCAAGTCGGTTCGCTTTCAAATTGCTTTGTTATCGGTCTTGACGGTCAACCGGATTCATACGGGGGTATTATAAAAATTGATGAAGAGCAAGTTCAATTGATGAAACGTAGAGGTGGTGTAGGTCACGACCTTTCTCATATCCGACCAAAAGGCAGCCCGGTGAAAAATTCCGCTTTGACATCTACCGGTCTTGTGCCATTTATGGAACGTTACAGTAACAGTACGCGTGAAGTTGCACAAGATGGACGTCGTGGAGCGTTGATGCTTTCGGTTAGCATAAAGCATCCGGATTCGGAAGCATTTATTGATGCTAAAATGACTGAGGGCAAAGTGACTGGTGCAAACGTGTCGGTAAGAATTGACGACGCATTTATGCAAGCTGCGACAACAGGCACTCCTTATATTCAAGCATATCCGATCAAATCTCAAGACCCAACCTATACAAAAGAGATAGATGCAAAAGAGTTATGGAGTAAAATTGTTCATAATGCTTGGAAGAGCGCTGAACCCGGCGTATTGTTCTGGGATACAATTCAACGTGAGTCTGTACCGGATTGTTATGCCGACTTAGGTTTCGAGACAGTTTCGACCAACCCATGTGGAGAAATTCCATTGTGTCCATACGATAGTTGTCGTCTTGTAGCAATCAATTTGTACAGCTATGTTAAAAATCCATTTACTGATAGTGCAGAATTCGATTTCGAATTGTTCCGTAAGCATGTAGGTAAAGCACAACGCATAATGGACGATATCATCGATCTTGAAATGGAAAAGATTGAGATGATAATCGCAAAAATAGCAACAGACCCTGAGACTGATGAAGTGAGAATGACAGAATTGCACCTTTGGGAAAAGATTCGCAATAAGACATTGAAGGGGCGTCGTACCGGTTGTGGCACAACAGGCGAAGGTGATATGCTTGCTGCTTTAGGTTATCGTTATGGCACACAAGAAGCTACAGCTTTCTCTACTGAAGTGCATAGACAACTTGCTTTGGCTTACTATTCTGCATCAGTCGATATGGCTGAAGAACGTGGTGCTTTTGAAATTTATGATGCAGAAAGAGAAAAAAACAATCCATATATCAATCGTTTGAGAGAGTCTGATCCTGCATTATATGAAAGAATGTGTAAAGTCGGTCGTCGTAATATAGCGTGTCTTACAATTGCTCCAACCGGAACAACTTCATTGATGACACAGACTACTTCTGGCATTGAACCAGTGTTCCTACCTGTCTATAAGCGTCGTCGTAAAGTAAATCCAAATGATACAGATGTTACTGTCGATTTTGTTGACGAAGTGGGCGACGCATTTGAAGAATACATCGTTTACCACCATAAGTTCCTTGAATGGATGAGGGTGAAAGGTCTTGAAGTGAAGAAAAATATGAGCACAGATGAGATTGAAGAGCTTGTAAAACTTTCTCCTTATTATAAGGCAACAAGTAACGATGTCGATTGGATGGAAAAAGTGCGTATGCAAGGATGTGTCCAAAAGTGGGTTGACCATTCAATCAGTGTGACAATTAATCTTCCAAGTGATGTCTCTGAAGAGTTGGTAGGCAAGTTGTATGTAGAAGCATGGAAGGCAGGATGCAAAGGATGTACAGTATATCGCGATGGTTCAAGAAACAATGTGCTTGAGTCGATAAAGAAAGAACCAAAAGTAAAAGAGCAATACATCCATACTCCGGAGCATGTCGCTAAGCGTCCGGTCGAACTTGAAGCAGATGTTGTCAGATTTCAAAACAATAAAGAAAAGTGGATTGCATTTGTCGGATTGATTGATGAGAAACCTTATGAGATTTTTACCGGATTGGCAGATGATGAGGATGGTATTTTCTGTCCTAAAAGTGTTAATCGTGGTAAAATCATCAAAGCTATCGACGAAAACGGCAATAAGCGTTATGACTTCCAATTTGTCAATAAACGAGGCTATAAAACAACAATCGAAGGCCTTAGTGATAAATTTAATCCGGAATTCTGGAACTATGCGAAATTGATTTCGGGCGTATTGCGTTATGGTATGCCAATCGATCAAGTTCTCAAACTTGTAGGAGCGCTTGAACTTGATTCTGACTACATCAATACATGGAAGAACGGTGTCGAACGTGCATTGAAAAAATATGTTCCAAATGGAGCAGAGGCAAGCGGACAAAAATGTCCTCATTGTGGAGCAGAAACACTTATTTATCAAGAAGGTTGCTTGATTTGTAAGTCATGTGGTACTTCAAGATGTGGGTAAAATTGACGATTTTTTAATAATATGTTGTAAAACATAAAATAAAAGTAAAAAAAGTCATAGAGTATATTTCGCTCTATGGCTTTTTTTGTGTAATTTTACGGCGTAGAAATAAATACAAAGTACTAAATAAATTCTTAATAAGACATATATTATGAGAATAACATTTAATATTGATTATCGCACAAATTGGGGTGAAAGTCTCTATATCTGTGGTGATATTCCGGAACTCGGAGGTGGAGATCAGCAAAAGGCTCTTCCGATGCGACTTGTCGGAGCAGAAAATTGGTCAATAGATGTTGAGATTTCAGCTAAAACAAAAGATTTTAACTACTATTACATCGTAAAACCGGAAAATGCTGCATGGCGTTTTGAATGGGGCACTCCTCATAAGTATCGTATTGGGAAAGGTGTTAAATTGTCAGTTGTCAACGATCGTTGGCAAGATATGCCTAAGGATAAACCATACTATTCGTCGGCATTTGTCGAAGGAATGCTTTATCGTTCATGTAAAGACCAGGCTTTGAGCGCAGAAAAAGGAGTGCTTAATATTCGTGTCGCAGCACCAATGATTCAGCCGGATGAAATATTGGCGCTTGCAGGAGAAGGTGATGCGTTGGGCAATTGGGATGTTAAGCAGGCAATACGCATGAATGATGCTAATTTCCCTGAGTGGGAAACTAATATAGATATTAACTTATTAAAAGATACTTTTGAATATAAATTTGTTATACTCAAAAAGGATACATTAGAAGTCGTTGCATGGGAAATGTGTAGCAATCGACGTCTTGAATTAACTCCATATAAGGGATATGAATATATTGTCGTTAGTGGAATGAGATTTGTCAATCCTCTTCAGCCATGGAAATGTGCCGGTACAGCAATTCCGACTTTCTCTGTACGTACAGAAGAAGATTTCGGTGTCGGAGATTTCATAGATTTGAAGAAGATGGTGGATTGGTGTAAAATGACAGGTCAAAAGGTGTTACAATTATTGCCAATCAATGACACAACGATGACAGGTACATGGACAGACTCTTACCCTTATAATGCGAATTCTACGTTTGCTTTGCATCCTATGTATATACGTTTGTCTGCAGTAGGTAAACTTAAAAACAAAGAACGTCAAGAATATTATGATAATCTTGGACGAGAATTGAATCAGCTTGCTGATGTCGATTACGAAAGAGTCAATAACGGTAAGAAAGAATTCTTACGTGAAATCTTTGTTGAAAAGTCAGCGTCAGTACAAAGAGAAAAGGCTTATAAAACTTTTGTGGCAGAGAATGAATATTGGCTCAAACCATATGCCGCATTCTGCCTTTTGAGAGACATGAATGGCACTCCTGAAATGGATAAATGGGGTGAATATTCTGTCTATAACCAAGAAAGGGTGGATAGACTTTGTGCAGAAAATGATAAGGAAATAAGATTTGTATATTTTGTTCAATATCATCTGGATAAACAATTAAAGGATGTTCGCAACTATGCTCATCAGCAGGGCGTGGTATTGAAAGGCGATATACCTATCGGTATCAGTCGCACAAGTGCTGATGCTTGGCAATATCCTCATCTGTTCTATATGGATTGTCAAGCGGGAGCACCACCGGATGATTTTTCTATACTTGGTCAAAATTGGGGATTCCCGACTTATAATTGGGAAGAGATGGCTAAAGATGGTTTTGCATGGTGGAAAGCTCGTTTCCGTAAAATGGCAGAATATTTTGATGCTTATCGAATTGACCACGTTTTAGGATTCTTCCGTATATGGCAGATTCCGATGAATGCAGTGCATGGCTTATTAGGTACATTTAACCCTGCGATGCCATATAGTGTAGAAGAATTGCGTAATAACTATGATTTTTGGATTAATCCCGAAGTTCAAGCTCGTCCGTTTATAATGGAGTGGCTATTGACAGATTTCTTTGGTGAATTCACTACAGAAGCAAAAGAGCGTTTCTTGAATGATTTGGGTTATGGTAGATATGAACTCAAAGAATTTGTCGATACGCAGAAGAAAGTAGTGGAATTCTTTGCCAACGAAGAGAAAAATGACAAGAACGACAGATTGGAAAATGCATTATTAGGATTGCTTGATGATGTATTGTTCATCGAAGATGCCACAGAAAAGGGTAAATATCATCCGCGTATTTCCGGTCAGCACACATATAGTTATCGTGCACTTTCAGAATATGAAAAATGGTGCTATGATAGATTATATAATGATTTCTTCTATCGTCGTCATAATGAGTTCTGGTATGGAAAGGCCATGTGGAAGCTCCCGCCATTGCTTGATTCTAATTCGATGTTGACATGTGCTGAGGATTTGGGTATGATCCCGGATTGTGTCCCGGCAGTAATGGATGAACTTCAAATATTGGCATTGGAAATTCAGCGTATGCCGAAAGACCCTAAAGTAGAATTCGGTAATACATGGTCATATCCGTATTACTCTGTTTGTACGACATCTACTCACGACATGCCAGGCATTCGTGCTTGGTGGGAAAGCGACAAAGCGATGTCTCAACGATTCTATAATAATGTGTTGCATGAGGGTGGTGAAGCTCCATATTTTGCTGAGCCATGGATTTGTAGCAAAATTCTTGACTTACATTTGAATTCTCCAGCAATGCTTTGTGTTTTGCCATTGCAAGATTGGCTATCTATTGATGGCAGCCTTCGTCGTATGAATCCTAATGAGGAGTTAATAAACATTCCTGCGATAAGTCGTCATTATTGGAAATATCGTATGCATATAACAGTTGAGCAATTAATGAGCGAAACAAGTTTCAATGATTCATTAATAAATATGATTAATCATTCGGGTAGATAATAATTTGTAAAGAAATAAGATGAAAGAGGCTGAGTCTGCGAAGACTCAGCCTCTTTATTCAATAATTTTAAATTGTAAGAAGAATTAAAAGTAAGCGCGTTAGTAATCAACTTATGCCTGATTACAATGAGCAATACTAAGATTTGTGGTCAATTGGTCAATACAGTTGGTGAAATATAGTGCAGTTTGTTAATTATGACATCGAGTTCAAGCCGAAAAGGCAACTGATATATGATGCAGAAAACAGAAGAAGCTATATCCTAAAGATATAGCTTCTTAGTCATATTACATTTTGTAAATTCTTATTTGCGTAGGTTTTGTTTTGAGTAAGTAAATTTAATCTTTGCTTTGTCCAAGATTAATCTTCCCATTACCGGACGTGAAATGAAAGGCGTGCATTTTGTGACAATGGTTGTTGTCTCGTATGTGCCTTGAGTATCAGTGGTAATTTGTACAGGGATAATTGTGAATTGATAATCATCTTCTTCAATTGTTCCCTTTATGGCTTGAATAATATAATCTCGCATGGATGTGAAATTATAAGATTGTGAAGATTCATCGTATGATGCCCAGAAAGAAGATTTGCCATCAGGGATTATATTCTCTGTAAAGAATTTGTCAACTTCTGAAGATTTGACCATCAAAAGATATGGAGGAGGAGTAAGACCATAGTCGTTTTTGATATTTTCTACAGGGATAGAAATAGTCAAGTTATTGACAACCGACATATTTGCATTAGATAAAACATACTTTTCAATAATTTCTTTTGTCGGGAAAGTTATTTCTACGTTATATCCTGCAGGAGCTGATACTATGGTTTGACCTTCGTTAATTTTATTTTTTAGATTATCTGAAACATTGTATTTGATATTATTGCTTGAAATAATTTCAGGCGAAACGCAAAATAATGTGACAGAGTCTGTCATTACAGAATCTTTTGTGATGGATTGATCGTTTTCTACTACAGTAACCTTGCGAGTATAATTATAATATGTGATTACTTCAGTATTTGTTATGTCAACAACCAAACCATTACCAAAATATGGCTCAACATATATTCCGTGAAAATATTCAGAAAATGATGAGGGCGTTTGGAATGTAGAAGGGTTGTCTCGATACTCTTTGACAATATTTAATGCAAATTCTTTTGGGAGATCAACCCAAATGGCACGTTCCCAAGTTGGGTTGAAATTATCGCCATAGTACTGTCCTTTATATACCTTGTCTGCCATGCCCAAGTGAGATGCTGTGTAGCTCTTGATGCCGATTGGAGAGTTTGGATTGTAGTAGCCGGTAGGATCAAAATCGTTCATTATATCGTTTGGTAATTGCTTTGTCAAACGATAAATCTTTAATTGCTGAGGAGCTAATGAGTCTCCGGTAAAAGACATATTAGAGAAACGAAATCGCAATCTCATGGACTTAATATCTTCCAAAGGAATGCTATCAGGAATGTTTAGCGATTCTGCCGGCATAAATTGAGTCACAAATGAGCATGATAGATCACCATATTCCGGAATTGATAAATTACCGATTAGCTGAGTCAGTGATTTTGTCTTGATTTGTGGATTGTATATAGAATGACCTGTCACTACAAATGTAGAGTCTATATCGATAGCAACCTCTCCTCGGATGAGAGAGTCGCCGGGGATATAGTCGCTTTCACAAGAAAGTAGTGAAAGACAACATGCCGGGAGAATATACAAAAGTCGTTTAATTTTCATCTTCAATCAAAGAATTGTAGATTTCATTGTATGCGTCGATGCTTTCCGAAGCCTTTTCGTAAGTTAGATATGGCAATCCTTTGGCTTCAATAAATTTGGTTAATTCAGGATCGATATTCTCTGTTCCAAAAACTACGGCATCACTATATTCAATAGCGATTTTGTGCATTGCGTTAATGTCGAGATTTTCTATGTCAACGTTTTGAAGGAATGTGTCATCGATATTATCCATTTTAAGTTTTTCGATTAGTCTTGAATCGAGCTTTCCTTCAAATGTTCCTGGGAATATGGTATATATAATTTTGGCGTCGCGGAAGCAAGGATCTTCGCTATACATTTTCTTAAGATATAACGGAGTCAACATAGAAATCCAACCGCTGCAATGAACGATAGATGGCTTCCAACTTGACTTTTTGACAGTCTCCATAGTTCCACGAGCAAAGAAGATGGCTCTTTCGTCATTGTCTGTACGGTTGCTTCCAAAGTCATCAATGTCGTTTTTGCTTTTCTGGAAATAGTCATCGCTATCAATGAAATAAACTTGAATTCGAGATGGTTGAAGAGACGCAACTTTTATAATCAAAGGGTGGTCAGTATCATCAATAATGATGTTCATACCACTGAGTCGGATAACCTCATGGAGTTGGTTTCTGCGCTCATTTATGCCTCCATATTTAGGCATAAAGATGCGAACTTCGTATTTCTTGTCTTGGATACTTTGTGGAAGTTTATTTCCTAAAAGTGACTCCGGAGTCTCAGGAAGGTATGGTTTTACCTCTTGTGAGACATATAAAATTCGTTTGTCTGCCATATCTTATTTTAAATTAAATATTGCAAGCGCAATATTTTGCAAAGTTACGAAAAAAACTTGAATTTTATGGTATAAATAATAGCCTAACTGTTATTTTTAAATTACTTTAAGAATTGAATAGTATTTTTTGATGAATTATTTGATAAATTGGCAAATAATTGATTAATTTTGCAGATTAAATATGGAATTGTCAATGGGTAGCAACATTGTTCTACCGATAGATGTTATTACAAATTATTAAAATGAAAGTTTTACGAACAGTAAAGGACCTTAAAGAGTTTGTTCTTACATTGAAAAATGAAGGCAAAACGATAGGACTTGTGCCTACTATGGGTGCTTTGCATGCAGGGCATATTTCTTTGGTTGAACGCGCTGTTAAGGATAACCAATCGACTATCGTCAGCGTTTTTGTCAACCCGACTCAATTCAATAACCCTAATGATCTTGCGACATATCCTCGAAATGAACAAGCAGATTTCGATTTGTTGGAGTCTGCAGGCGTTACAGCTGCATTTGCGCCAAGTGTAGAGGAGATATATCCTCCGGAGGATGCAGATAAGGATGTTCATGTTTTCGACTTGGGGAAGGTAGCGGAAGTGATGGAAGGTAAGTTTCGTCCGGGACATTTTCAAGGCGTGGCACAAATCGTTAGCAAACTATTCAGAATGGTAGAGCCGACGCATGCCTATTTTGGAGAAAAAGATTTTCAACAGATAGCTGTGATAAGAAGAATGGCTAAAACAGAGGGCATTGACATTGATATCGTATCTTGTCCAATAAAACGAGAGGAGGACGGATTGGCAATGTCAAGTCGAAATGTGCGACTTTCGGCTAATCAGCGTGCCGTCGCTCCTGGCATATATGAAGCATTGAGATATAGTACAGAATATTCGATGCAACATTCGGTACAGGCAACTCACGACACAGTTGTGGAAAGAATAAATGCAATTCCAGAGTGTGAAGTGGAATATTTTTCAATCGTAGATGGAAATACTCTTGAGAATATTTCCGATTGGGAGGATTCTGATTACATAGTTGGTTGTATTACAGTTTATTGTGGAGAAGTCAGACTTATTGATAATATAACTTATCGCAAATAAAGTTGCTATGTTGATAGAGATGATGAAATCTAAGATTCATCGTGTGACAGTCACCGAGGCGAATCTTAATTATATAGGAAGCATAACAGTAGATCAAGATTTGTTGGATGCTGCCAACATTTTAGAAGGAGAGCGTGTCTATATTGTGAATAACAATAATGGTGAGCGTTTTGATACATACACAATATCAGGCGAGCGTGGCAGTGGTGTCGTATGTCTTAATGGTGCTGCAGCAAGAAAAGTGCAACCAGGCGATATTGTGATAATCATGGCGTATGCTCAAATGACACCGGAAGAGGCTAAAGAATTTCGCCCTTCTGTGATTTTTCCCGATACAAAAACCAATAAATTAAAATAATAGATTAAAGAATATATATGTTTGAAAACTTATCGGAGCGCCTGGAGCGTTCGTTTAAAATTCTTAAAGGTCAAGGCAAGATTACCGAAATAAATGTTGCCGAAACACTTAAAGATGTTCGTCGTGCATTGCTTGATGCCGACGTTAACTATAAAGTCGCTAAACAATTTACAGATACAGTAAAAGCCAAAGCTTTAGGTCAAAATGTAATTAACGCATTGAAGCCTGAGCAATTGATGGTGAAGATTGTGCATGATGAGTTGGCTTCTCTTATGGGTGGTCAAGAAGCGCCACTTAATATTACAGGAAATCCGGCTGTTATCCTTATGTCAGGTCTTCAAGGTTCGGGTAAGACTACCTTCTCGGGTAAGTTGGCTCGCAAGCTAAAGTCATCGAAGGGTAAGCGTCCGTTGCTCGTGGCTTGTGACGTCTATCGTCCTGCAGCGATTGAGCAACTTCGTGTGCTCGGTGAAAGCATAAGCGTGCCTGTGTATATGGAGGAGGACAACAAGAATCCTGTACAAATTGCACAAAATGCGATTGCATACGCCAAGACAAACCATTATGACCTCGTGATTGTCGATACAGCAGGTCGTCTTGCTGTCGATGAGCAAATGATGGATGAAATCGCAGCTATAAAAGCAGCAATCAATCCTCAAGAGACATTATTCGTTGTTGACTCAATGACCGGTCAGGATGCTGTCAACACAGCGAAAGAATTCAACGATCGTCTTGACTTCGACGGCGTGGTATTGACTAAACTTGATGGTGACACTCGTGGTGGTGCCGCTTTGTCAATTCGTACGGTAGTTAATAAGCCTATTAAATATATCGGTTCGGGTGAAAAACTCGAAGACTTGCAAGAGTTCAATCCTGAAGGTATGGCGAGCCGTATCCTTGGTATGGGTGACATCGTGGAAATCGCTAAGCGTGCACAAGAAATCTACGACCAAAAAGAAGCTGAACGTCTGCAAGAAAAGATAAAGAAAAACAAATTTGATTTTGAAGACTTCTTGAAGCAAATCCAACAAATTAAGAAGATGGGTAATTTGAAAGAGTTGGCTTCAATGATTCCGGGAGTAGGAAAGGCAATCAAAGATATTGATATAGATGACAATGCGTTTAAGGGTATTGAAGCTATTATCAATTCTATGACGCCGGATGAACGTCGCAGACCTGAAATTATTAACGGAAGCCGACGTCAGCGTATCGCTCGTGGTTCGGGTACAACAGTGGTGGAAGTCAATCGTCTTATAAAACAGTTTGAAGAAACCAGAAAGATGATGCACATGGCTACAACTATGAAGAATCCGATGAAGATGATGAAGCAAATGAAGGCTCAAGGAAGACGTCGATAAAAATATTAATCAATAAAAAACATCATACACTATGCAAATAATTGATGGAAAAAAGACTGCTCAAGACATTAAAAAAGAAATAGCAGCAGAAGTCGCAGCAATGGTGGAAGCAGGTCAACGACCTCCGCATTTGGCAGCAATCCTTGTCGGTAATGATGGCGGAAGCGAAACATACGTTGCCAATAAAGTGAAAGCTTGTGAAGATTGTGGATTTGAAAGTTCTACTTTGCGTTTTGATGACACAATCACAGAAGATCAATTGATTGCTGAAATCCAACGTCTTAATGAGGATCCTAATGTCGATGGATTCATCGTTCAGTTGCCATTGCCTAAGCATATAAATGAGGAACGTGTGATTGAGGCTATTGATTATCATAAGGATGTCGATGGTTTCCAACCGATCAATGTGGGTCGTCTTTCTATAGGTTTGCCTTGTTTTAAGTCTGCCACTCCATCAGGTATCATCGAATTGCTTGATCGTTATGGTATAGAGACAAAAGGCAAACATGCAGTGGTTATTGGCAGAAGCAATATTGTCGGTAAACCAATCGCTATGCTATTGATGCAAAAGGCTCAACCGGGTGACTGCACAGTGACTGTGTGTCATTCATCGACTAAAAATCTAAAAGAAATTTGTTTGCAAGCAGATATTGTTATTGCAGCTTTAGGACGTCCTGAATTTGTGAAAGAAGATATGATTAAACCGGGAGCAGTAGTGATTGACGTTGGTACAACACGAGTTCCGGATGCATCTCGTCCGTCAGGCTATCGTCTTTGTGGTGATGTCGATTATGCAAATGTGGCTGAAAAATGCTCATTTATTACTCCTGTGCCGGGTGGCGTAGGTCCGATGACAATTTGTTCATTAATGAAGAATACACTTTTGGCTCGTAAGGGCGAAGTGTTTAATTTCTAAGAAAAATATTTATGTAAAAGACTTGATATGAGCTGAAAGGCACATATTGAGTCTTTTCTTTTATACTAATATAAACTTATTGCTGGAATATATACTTATGAATTTGCTGTCTCTTTGTTTTTCGTTATTATCGTTTTTGGTAGGTGTTGATTCTCCGGGAGAGCCGGTGACGGCAGAATTATTGTTTGTCGGTGATGCCATGCAACACCAAGGTCAATTAGATCAGGCTCTTATAAAGGGCGATGGGAAGAATTATGTCTATGATGATTGTTTTAGATTTATAGCTCCGACGATAATGGAGGCAGACTATGCTGTATGCAATTTGGAAGTACCTCTTGGAGGAGGGAGAAATTATAGTGGCTATCCATGTTTTTCGGCTCCTGATGCCTATGCAAAGGCATTGAAAGATGCAGGGTTTGATATGTTTCTGACAGCCAACAACCATTGTCTCGACCGCTCGGATAAAGGGTTAAGACGCACGCTGACAGCGTTAGATTCATTAGGTGTTGACCATATAGGTACCTACTACAACGCTCAGCAACGCGACACACTTGTGCCTTTTATTAAATCGATTAAAGGTATTAGAGTGGGTTTTCTAAACTACACCTACGGCACCAATGGCATAAATCCTCGAAGTGGGGCAGAGGTGTCGCTAATTGATAAGGAGAAGATGAAAGCCGAGATTGCAGAGACGCGCGAAGCCGGTGCTGAATTGATAGTCGTCTGTATGCATTGGGGCGTAGAATATGTGCTGACCGAAAACGCTGAGCAGCGTCAATTGGCACAATTTCTTATCGATCAAGGGGTTGATATGATAATAGGCAGCCACCCTCACGTTATTCAGCCAATGAAGATTGTCGTTGATGAAGCGACAGGCAAGCGAGTGCCTGTGGTATATTCGTTGGGTAATTTCATCTCCAATATGAAGATAGTCAATGGTCGTGGAGGCGCGTTGGTGAGATGTCGCATTGAGCGTGCGGCAGACGGCAAAGCACGATTTGTCGAAGCAAATTATGACACGTTTTTCACTGTGCGACCCGTGGAGGGAGCCACAGACTACATAGTCGTGCCGTCGTGGATGAGCGACCACATTCCGTCGGCTCAACGTCCGACTTGGAATGCTTTTAACCGAGCAGCACAGGATGTGTTTGAAAAATACAACATTGACTTTCCTCGACTACATCATTGATTTTCGAGCATCTTTTTAGCGCGAAGATGTCCTAATTCGGCTGCTTTCTTCAGATAGGAGATTGCAGCCCTTTTGTTTTGTTTGGTGCCTGCACCTTTTTGCAGGCAGACGGCATAATTGTAGCAAGCATCGGCATGACCGAGTTGAGCCCCCTTTTCAAACCAATAGGCAGCGTCTTGTTGACTTTTGTGAGAGCCAAGTCCGAGATATAGGCAAAGCCCCAACTTGTTGCAGGCCTCTGCGGAGCCATGTGATGCGGCTCTTTCGTACCATAGCATTGCTGTATCATAGTCTTGTGTCACACTGTCGCCATAATAGTACATATCGCCAAGCGTGAGCTGTGAGTAAGTGTCGCCATTCTCGGCATTAGTTGTGACCTGCTTGACCAAAGTTGAGTCTTCATAGCATTTTTCTTTTGGCTCATGAAACGATGTCTGCAGTCTAACTTTTGCCGGCTCATAGCCATTGTCGGCTGCCATGCGATAATATTCCTCAGCCAATGCCAAATATGCTTCAGCCACCTTATATTGAGCTGTCATATTTCCATTGTCGGCTTTGTTGATGAGTTGACGGTTAGGGTGTCGGTTATTACTAGCGCATGAGCATAACATGCAGAGAGCTGTGGCGATAATTGCAAAAGTGGATGTTGAGTGTAGTTTCATGTCAGTGAAATTTAGATGTATATTGCTTGCAAAGTTAGCAAAATTATCTAAAAACATAGGCGTAAATCTCCATAAAGCTAAAGGATTTGCCGAATTAGGGCAGTCTAAGAGTACTAAGATATAAATAAGACCTCCCGAAATAGGAGGTCTTATCGAGGTCGTTATAAGAAACGGTGTTATTTACGAATAAAACGCTTGGCATCTTTGAGCTTATCTGAAAGGATAAGACCGCCGATGATGAGAACGCAACCGATGTAGCCCATCATAGTGATGCGTTCGTCGAGGATGATAGCAGCCACAATCATAGTTACAAGTGGTTGACCATAAAGGTAGTTGTTAGCTGTCACAGGACCCAAGGCTTTCATAGTTTCATTCCAGAGCAAGTAAGCCATAACAGAGCACATAGCCACCAAGAACAGGAGGTTGAGCATATACTGAGGGTTGTTGAAGTCCCAAAGAAGCTCGAAGTGATAAGGATCTGATTGTGTAAAAAGCAATGGCAACGATGTCAGTGTGCCATAGAAGAATAGCTTGCGAGTGATGAAAAGCGAGCTATAGTTAGGGATAAGATTCTTAACCACAATAGTATAGATTGCCCAGCTCAATGCAGCAGAGAGAGCCAATAGGTCACCTTTAGGCTTGATTTCAAAGCCTTCGCCGGTGCTGAAGATGATGAATATAACCCCGATAAATGCGATAATAGAACCGATGATTTCCCCGGCCTTAATCTTGGTCTTGAAGACAATAGCCATCAAAATTGTGGTGAAGATAGGGGAGATAGATGCCAGAAGCGAAACGTTGCTGGTGGTCGTAAACTTCAGTGCGTAATTCTCAGTGATAAAATACAGCGACCCGGCGCAGACACCGCAGACGAGGAAGTTGAGCTCTTCCTTCCAAGAGTTAGCCCAAAGCTTCTTGAAAGTCACTGCCAAGAGCAAGAGGTAGGCCAAGGCAAAACGATAAGCATAGACTTCAACAGGGGTGAAACCACCATCAACCATAAGAACTTTAGTCGCAATAAAAGAAGAACCCCACGCAATGACTGTAAGTATTGCGGCAATATGACCAAATAAGACTGCGTATTTCGCTAATCCGGTTTTATTATTTTTTAGCATGGTTATAAATTTTTATATTTTCTCGAATGCTGATTTAGCCATAATCTGCATTTTAAATACAAAATTACACAAAATTTCCCAACCTCAAAAAAAGTTGGTATGAAAAACTATGTTAAAACTACATAAATTGATTGTTAATCGATTAAACTTTATAAAAAATCACAACAATGAAAGCAACAATCACAACTGAAGAAATTAAAACAATCGAAACGACGAAAGGCACATTGAAGTATTATCGTGACTTCGATAACGACGGATTTGTCGTCATGCTCAATGCCAAAACAATAAACCGATATAAAGAAATCAAAGACCAACACCCTGATGCTGACAAGTACGGGGTGTTTTGGGCTTTCAGCAACGAGCAATTTCAGCGTGGGTACAAGAATTTAGTCAATAAGGGTGTAATCAAAGACGGTGACAAACTCTGTGGAGGACCTGCCGGTATCATCGGCACTCGCAAAGGTATCGACGATTTCATGTATTTCTACGAAGAGCGTGATAAACAAATACCAAAAGAATGTGATCCACAAGAAGTCTATTTCTACGAATACAACAATCACGAATGTTGCTACGGTTGGGAGGGTGATGCTCCTGCGTATGGATTAATTGTCAATTACTTCGGTGAAGATGTAGCAAAAACTATTAAACGCATTTGAGCGTTATAAATAAAAACTTGCAAAATTGAACTTTTTGGATTAATTTTGCAATCGAAAGGGATTATTTGAGGACTTGTCCGAGCGGAGGCTTCTGCAATTGGCAGCTCATTTAATCTCTTTTTATTTTTAATGAATATGGGTATTCAACTATTTTATTGTGTCTCCTTATATCTCGTTTTGCATAGCACTTTAATTCAAAGATTTTGCCATCTACCTTAATATTATACACGACATAATTTCGCATTCCGTTTTTCATTTTAGATTTATAATTGGGGCGACTTGTATTAATAGGTTCATATCTTCCTCCTTTAAGTTTATGAATTAGTTCTGGTAATTGTTTCACTGCCTTGATTTCAGCTTCATCATAACAATGCCCGACTACGCTGTTCCGTTCTTCTTTACCAAAAAACAATCTTTTAGAATAAATATTTTGCGATTCAACGAATATCTTTCCATGCTGTTTTAACTCCAGCCTCGCTTCTGCTTGTAATCTTCTGAATTCTTCTTTATTGTTATGTACTGTAATTTCTTGATTTGATGGTGTTATACTGCTTGATCTGCCTATCAACTTCGCATTATCCCTCAAGAAGTACGGTTGCGACTTGGCTTTGGCTATTCGGTCGGTGTTGTCAGTGTACCAATCTTTGAAGTTCCGGGGTAAGTCTTTCACTTCGCCTTTGAAATGATAGTTGCTGACATCCTCGCCATTCAATAAACGTTGCTGATACTCCATAAATTCCTCTTTACTTGCTTGCTTCGGAACGCAGTAGCATCTGCAATGAGGATGCCAACCTACAAACTTGAAGTCTTTCGGATAGACGCCTGCAAGGTCATCGCAGATGTCAACGAACCGCATTTTTAAATATTTGTTAGTCTAAATGAATACATATTACAATAAAATATTTGAAAAGACTAAAAAATGAATGATAATCTTTGGAAAAATAGTTTATAATAATTAAATTTGCAATAAAATCATTAAATATTTTAAGATATGAAGAAATTAGTTCAATTTTTTGTGTTTGTAGTCATGCTTTTAGTTAGTCCGATGTTATTGTCTGCACAAAATTTCTATGTAGAAGCAGATGGTGTAGGGCCGATTAGAGTAGGTATGGACTATAAAACATTGCCAAAGTCTGTCGAAGGTTTATATGATAAATTGACAGTCGTAGAGGAATACAATTCAATGGAAGATTACAACGAGATCTATTGCACATTCTCTCTCAATGGTCAAGACATAATGTATGCTACAGCTAATGAGGAAGGTGATATTTGGTGTGTTAATGCAGCAACTCCTAATTTGCGTACTAAGTCGGGTGCTTACAATGGTATGCCGGCTCGTGAATTTATAAAATTGCAAGGAGTGAAAGTAATTCTTAATCTGGAAGCTGACTATAATCAAGTGTCATTCGAAATAGATGGTGTGTCAGTAGGAATTGATGAATATTCTTACACTGCAACCGGAAATCAAAAGATTCAAAAGGCACTTCGCTCAAAAGTTGCTCCTTCATTTGTTGCGACAGACTTTACATCGGAATCTGCTATCGTTTTAGGAGGATTTAGCTATTGATTAATAAAATACATAAAAACTTAGAGGGCTGATTCATGAATCAGCCCTCTGTTAATTAAATAAAAATCTATTATTCTTCGATTAGATCGAAATCTTCTTTGGTTACACCACAAAGAGGGCAAACCCAATCATCAGGAATGTCTTCAAAAGCTGTGCCGGGAGCGATGCCACTATCAGGATCGCCTACTTCAGGGTCATAAACCCATTGACATACGTTGCAAATATATTTCTTCATATCGATTTGTGTTTTTATTGTTAATGTTTTTTGTTGTTTTATTGTCAAACGTGCAAATGAATGAAATTGTTTGCTTCGGTGGCTGATTTTTGTCAAAATAGTCATAAATAAATTATATGTGTATAATAAGAAGTCTTATCGGAAAGTAAGTATAAGTGGGATTTCGTTGCTAAAAATGATAATTATATATATATGTATGAGCTTAAAGGCAAAGGAGTTGCGTTTGGGTTAGAGATAAATCTATGAATTTGTTTGGTGTTGTGGTCTCATTTTCTTATCTTTGCAAGGATTTTGTGATAAGTTGACCAATAATGGAAGTTGACTCTCTAAAAAATGCTGTAAATACGTTTACGCAATATCTTGAAACTAAGGGATTGCGTAAGACATCGGAACGCTTTGCCATACTCGAAAAGGTGTGGTCAATGCAAGTGCATTTTGATGTTGAGACACTCTATAATGAGCTTGAGCGTGATGCGTATCATGTCAGTCGTGCTACTGTCTACAACACTATTGACTTGCTGATGGAGTGTGGTCTTTTGAGGAAGCATCAATTCAATTCGCAGCCTGCTCAATATGAAGTCGCACTCGGAAGTCATTTTCATTTGGTGTGTACACAATGTGGGAAGGTGAAAGAGGTAGAAGCAAATGAAATCATATCTCAGGTTGTGTCGCGACGTTACACAGCATTTACTCCGGAATATATGTCGACCTATCTTTATGGATTGTGTTCGGCATGTGTGCGTAAAAATAAGAAGAAAATAAAAACAACAAAATAAACAGCATTCGAAATGAATAAAGTAGATGTATTGCTCGGTCTCCAATGGGGCGATGAAGGAAAAGGTAAGGTGGTCGATGTATTGACCCCACGTTACGATGTCGTTGCACGCTTTCAGGGTGGTCCGAATGCAGGTCATACACTTGAATTTGAAGGTAAGAAATACGTTCTTCGTTCGATTCCTTCAGGTATTTTCCAAAACAATAATGTCAATATCATAGGCAACGGCGTGGTGCTTGATCCAATCTTATTTATGGACGAAGCCAAGGCACTCGAAGAAAGTGGTACAGACATTAAAAAGATTCTCAAAATCTCAAAGAAAGCTCATCTTATCATGCCGACTCATCGTCGCCTTGATGCTGCTCAAGAGAAAGCTAAGGGAGACAGCAAAATCGGTACCACAGGCAAAGGTATCGGCCCTACCTATACTGATAAGATTTCGCGCAATGGATTGCGTGTGGGCGATATCTTCAGCAACTTTGAACAAAAATATGCCATAGCAAAGGCGAAGCATATCGCTACGCTCACTCAGCTTGGTGGAGACACTGATGTGGCAGAACTTGAAGCTCAATGGATGCAGGCAATCGACTATATTAAGGACTTTGATATCATCGATAGCGAATACGTAGTCAACAGTCTTTTGGCGCAAGGCAAGAAGGTGCTCTGTGAGGGTGCACAAGGTACAATGCTCGATGTCGATTTCGGTTCATATCCGTTTGTGACATCTTCTAATACCATTACTGCCGGCGCATGTGTCGGACTTGGTTTGGCTCCAAATAAAATAGGTGATGTATATGGTATCTTTAAGGCATATTGTACGCGTGTCGGCAGTGGTCCGTTCCCAACTGAATTGTTTGACGAGACAGGAGCTAAAATTCGTGATTTAGGTCATGAGTATGGTGCTGTGACCGGACGCGAACGTCGTTGTGGATGGGTTGACCTTGTGGCGTTAAAATATGCAATAATGATTAATGGAGTGACAAAACTCATCATGATGAAGAGTGACGTGCTCGACGGCTTTGCGACTATTAAAGCTTGTACGGCATACAAAATCGATGGTGTTGTTACGGATCAATTCCCATTTGATATTAAAGATGAAAATATCGAACCTATATATAAGGAGTTGAAAGGTTGGAACACAGATATGACTTCAATGAAATCGGCAGAAGAATTCCCTACAGAATTTAAGGCTTACATTGATTTCCTCGAAAGCGAATTGAATGTTCCGATTTGCATAGTTTCAGTCGGTCCGGACCGTAGTCAGACAATTATTCGTAAAGAATTATAAAAGAAATATAGAAAAGTGTTTTGCGCATTTGGAAATAAATTTATAACTTTATCGCTGAAAAGTGTGTAAACAACTTTCAAAATAGAAAATGTTATAACAAATTATAAATCTTTAAAAAACATGGCAAGAGTAAAACCATTTAAGGGGGTTCGTCCTCCTAAATCAATGATTGAAGAAGTGGCTTCACGTCCTTATGACGTTCTTAACTCAGAAGAAGCTCGTAAAGAAGCTGAAGGCAATGAAAAATCATTGTATCACATCATCAAACCTGAAATCGATTTCGAACCTGGAACAGATGAACACGATCCAAAAGTATATGACAAAGCAGTAGAAAACTTCAAAATGTTCCAAGAAAAAGGATGGTTGGTACAAGATGAAAAAGAAAACTACTACATCTATGCGCAAACAATGGACGGCAGAACTCAATACGGTTTTGTTGTAGGTGCTTGGGTAGAAGATTACATGGAAGGTCGTATCAAAAAGCATGAGCTTACTCGTCGCGACAAGGAGGAAGACCGCATGAAACATGTTCGTTGCAACAATGCTAACATCGAACCTGTGTTCTTTGCTTTCCCTGATAATGCAGTGCTTGAAGAAATCATTCGCACAGTAACAGCAGGCGAACCTGAATACGACTTCGTAGCTCCTGATGATGGCTTTGGTCATACTTTCTGGGTAATCGAAGACGAAGCGACTATCGCTAAGATTACAGAAGAATTTGAAAAGATCCCTAATCTTTATATCGCAGATGGTCACCACCGTTCAGCAGCAGCAGCTCTCGTCGGCAACGAAAAGAAGCAAAACAACCCTAACCACCGCGGTGACGAAGAGTATAACTACTTCCTCGCAGTGGCATTCCCTGCTTCTCACCTTAAGATTATCGACTACAACCGCGTAGTTCGTGACCTTAACGGCTTGACTCCTGCTGAATTCCTTGAAAAGATCGCTGTAAACTTCGACGTTGAAAAGAAAGGTGCTGAAATCTATCATCCATCTGCTCTTCATAACTTCGCTCTTTACCTCGAAGGTGAATGGTATTCATTGACAGCTAAGGCAGGTACTTACAACGACCAAGACCCAATCGGCGTGCTTGACGTGACAGTATCTTCTGACCTTATCCTCCGCGATATTCTTGGTATCACTGACCTCCGTTCAGACAAGCGTATCGACTTCGTAGGTGGTATCCGTGGTCTTGGCGAATTGAAACGTCGTGTTGATAGCGGCGAAATGAAGATGGCTCTCGCTCTCTATCCTGTGACAATGGATCAGCTCATCAACATTGCTGACACAGGCAACATCATGCCTCCTAAGACAACTTGGTTTGAACCAAAACTTCGTTCAGGTCTTGTAATTCACAAATTGGAAGACTAATAAAAAAAGCTATAAAAATGAAGAAATCGGGTGAGAAAATCTTACCCGATTTTTTTATTTGATTTATTGTCTGAAAAAATTTGCACTTCTCAAAAAAAGGCACTACATTTGCATTCAATATTGAAAACCATATAAATCTAAACGGTAAAACATGGATATTAAGAAAATTCTTGCCGATCTTGAGGCAAAACATCCTGGTGAAAACGAATACATCCAGGCAGTGACTGAAGTTCTTCACTCAATTGAAGAAGTTTACAACCAACACCCAGAATTCGAAAAAGCTCGCATCATCGAACGTATGGTTGAGCCAGATCGTATCTTCACATTCCGTGTGACTTGGGTAGATGATAACGGTGAAGTACAAACTAACCTCGGTTATCGTGTACAATTCAACGGTGCTATCGGTCCTTACAAAGGCGGTCTCCGTTTCCACCCAGCTGTTAACCCTTCAATGTTGAAGTTCCTCGGTTTCGAACAAACATTCAAAAACGCTCTTACTACTCTTCCTATGGGTGGTGGTAAAGGTGGTTCTGACTTCAACCCGGTAGGTAAGTCAGACGCTGAAATCATGCGTTTCTGCCAAGCATTCATGCTCGAATTGTGGAACAACATCGGTCCTGACACTGACGTTCCTGCTGGTGACGTAGGTGTAGGTGGTCGTGAAATCGGTTACCTCTTCGGTATGTACACTAAACTTGCTCGCGAATACAACGTAGGCGTATTGACAGGTAAGGGCGCAACTTGGGGTGGTTCTATCCTCCGTCCTGAAGCTACAGGTTTCGGTGCTCTCTACTTCACAGAACACGTTCTTAAGACTGCAGGTAAAGACATCAAGGGTTGCACAGTAGCTCTTTCTGGCTTCGGTAACGTTGCTTGGGGTGCTGCTCTCAAGGCTACTGAACTCGGTGCTAAGGTTGTTGCTATCTCTGGTCCTGACGGTGTTTGCGAAATCCCTGGTGGTATCACAAGCGAAATGATCAACTACATGCTCGAAATGCGTGCTTCTAACCGCAACAAGGTTGAAGACATGGCTACTAAGTACCCAGAAGCTGCTAAGTTTACTGCTGGTAAGAAGGCTTGGAGCGTGAAGTGTGACATCGCTCTTCCTTGCGCATTCCAAAACGAACTTAACGGTGACGACGCTAAGGAACTCATCGCTAACGGTACATGGTGCTGCTGCGAAGTTTCTAACATGGGTTGTACTCCAGAAGCTATCGAAACTTTCCAAAGCAATGGTATCCTCTTCGCTCCTGGTAAGGCTGTTAACGCTGGTGGTGTGTCTGTTTCTGGTCTTGAAATGACACAAAACGCTATGCACATCAGCTGGTCTGGTGCTGAAGTTGATGAAAAACTCCACTATATCATGGAAAGCATCCACTCTGCTTGTGTTAAATACGGTAAGAAGGCTGACGGCACTATCGACTATGTTAAGGGTGCTAACATCGCAGGCTTCATGAAGGTTGCTCAAGCTATGCTCGAACAAGGTATCGTTTAATAACACGTAATACTTTCAAACTCTTATGGGCAGCACTTTTGGTGTTGCCCATAGTTTTTTAGTGGTCGGCATAGATTTATAGTCATTGTCAACTCAGACGTTTGTGCCGTGCCTCGCTGACAAACTTTTGATTCGGTCAATATTGTCTCAATTCTAAATTGCATGAAAGGAATCTCAGAAATACGCCATTATCAGATAGGCCGACAACAGGTCGTCGTGATGTGGAAAAATGTGCGCAATGTGTCGCTCAAAGTCGCTCCACCCGACGCTCAAGTCAGAATGTCGGTGCCATCGGGCTATCCCGAAGCGAAAGTGCTTGAGCTGCTTGAAAGTAAGCGCGACTGGATAGACAAGGCAGTCAGCAAAGTGAAGAAGCGTGCTGAAGCCACGCCGACAAAGCACGATCCGGCGATGTTGCGAGCTTGGGCAGAGGAGTTTAAACCTATATTTGAGAAATGGGAACAACGTATGCAGCTCCAGGCATCGAAGGTGGTATTCAAAATGATGACCAGTCGATGGGGATCATGTCAATCGAAAACACGCGTATTGACCTTCAATCTGATGCTCGCTTACAAGCCACGCGAGTGTGTCGAATATGTCATAATCCACGAATTGGCACACATCGTGCACCCCAACCACAGTAAAGATTTTTGGAATCTCGTTGCACAATACTGCCCTGACTACCGCCGCCTCCGCCACCTCCTCAACAACCCCTAACAAGTGTAAGGAGTGTGTTTTGCGATAGATAATACTCTGAAAAACTGGGAGAAATGTGGTGGAGTGGGATTGTAATGGGATTATAAATTTGGGGAATGTATTGTGGATTGAATAATTTTTATTAACTTTGTGGCTGAAAGATGTCGGATAGTAATATCAGACAAGAAAATGAAATATAATATAAAAATAAACGATACAATGAAAAAAGAAATTAAATCAACAAAAGCACCGGGCGCTATCGGTCCTTATAGCCAAGCTGTAGTAGTAGGTAACTTAGTGTTTATCTCAGGTCAGCTCCCAATCAATGCTGAGACAGGTGAAATGCCGGAAGACATCAAGGCTCAAACAGCTCAGTCAATTGAAAATATCAAGGCTATCCTCGCTGAAGTAGGTGCAACACTTGATAACGTAGTTAAGACTACAGTTTTACTTGCAGATATGAGCCTTTTCGGTGCAATGAACGAAGTTTATGCATCTGAATTCAAGGAAGTATATCCTGCACGTTGTGCATTTGCTGTCAAAGAACTTCCAAAGCAAGCTTTGGTTGAAATTGAAGTAATTGCAACTATCTGATAAATATTATTTTTTTCATATTTTTTAGTTTTTGTTTGGAGGGTCGGTGATGTATGCATAGACCCTCTTTTTTTAATCTCCAATTAATCAGATAAGGACACAGTGGTAAGCTATTTGCAGATAGAAGGTTTGACCAAGTCATTCGGCGACAGGATGCTCTTTGCCGATGTGACTTTCGGAGTGTATCAAGGTGATAAGATAGGTATTATAGCGCAAAATGGTAAGGGAAAGAGTACGTTGCTCAGTATCATAGCCGGTGATATGGATTATGATAGCGGCAATGTGGTGTTTCGCACCGGTCTTAAGGTCGGTTATCTTCAGCAGATGCCGGAGTTTGCCGGCGATATGACCGTTTTGCAAGCTGTCATGCCTGCGGTGTTGGGCCCCGAAGACTGGAATATCGAGGATCGTGCCAAACAGATACTATCACAGTTTAAGATAAATGATTTCGCGCAGCCGATAGGACAGTTGTCGGGCGGACAAGTGAAGCGTGTGGCATTGGCTCGTGTGTTGCTTTCTGAGCCAGAGATGCTTATCCTCGATGAGCCTACCAACCACCTTGACATCGAGATGATAGAGTGGATGGAGAAGTATCTGTCGAAGCAGAATATTACACTTCTGATGGTGACTCACGACCGCTATTTTTTGGACAATGTCTGCAATAAGATTATCGAAATCGACCGTGAGCAAACGTTTACCTACAACGGCAATTACGACTACTATTTGCAGAAGCGTGAGGAGCGCATGGAGAATCTGACTGCTGAATTGGCAAAGGTGAAAAACCTTCTGCGCACCGAGTTGGAGTGGATGCGTCGTCAGCCACAAGCCCGAGGTTCTAAAGCGAAGTATCGTATCGACAATTTCTATGAGTTGGAGAAGCGTTCGCAGGTTAATCTATCGGAGCGAAATGTGGAGCTTGCTGTCAAAGGCTCTTACATTGGCTCAAAGATTTTTGAGGCTAAGGATATCTGTAAGTCATACGGCGACAAAGTTATCTTGAAGGATTGGAACTATACGTTTGCGCGTTACGACAAGGTCGGCATAGTAGGTGATAATGGCGTTGGCAAATCGACATTCATCAAACTATTGCTCGGACATGTAGAGCCGGATTCTGGACATTTCGACATCGGCCAGACTGTAAAGTGGGGCTATTATAGCCAAGATGGAATCGAATTTGATGAGTCGAAGAAAGTGATTGACGCTGTCAGAGAGATAGCCGAAGAGATTTATATAGATGAGAAAACAAGACTCTCGGCATCGCAATTTCTCAGCCATTTCCTGTTTACTCCTGACACTCAGCAGAAGTTTATACACAAACTCAGTGGTGGAGAGAAGCGTCGTCTCTACTTGGCAACAGTGTTGATGCGCAACCCTAATTTTCTCATTCTCGACGAGCCTACCAACGACTTGGACATCGTCACGCTATCGGTGCTTGAGGATTATCTGTCGAAGTTTAAGGGGTGTGTCATCGTGGTGAGTCACGACAGATTTTTCTTGGATAGAATAGTAGATCATCTATTTGTCTTTAAGGGCAATGGTGTGGTGAAGGACTTCCCAGGTGATTACTCCACCTATCGCCACTGTTTGGATATGGAGAGCAAAATGGCTAAGACAGAAGCCAAGGCAGAGTCAGTAAAAGCATCAGAGCAACGTAAACTAAAGCGTGATAATTCCAACAAACTTTCCTACAAGGAAAAGCGTGAACTTGAAGAACTCGAGAAACGACTGCCTGAATTGGAAACGGAAAAGAATAATTTGGAGGGCAGAATGTCGTCAGGAGAATTGTCAACCAATGAGCTTTTGAAGGCTTCACAACGTGTCAGCGAACTCATCGACGAAATCGACATGGTCGAAATGCGTATGCTCGAACTCATGGAGAAAGAGGGCTGATCCCTTCCTAAATAAAGGTCGCAAATTACAATCAATAAGAAGTCGTATTAACACATTTATTATTAGGGAACTATGAACTCTAAAAGGCTTTTCGTCTCTTTATTTGTAATTGCTTTTATTGCAACAGGTTGTGCATCTAAAGTCGGGGATCGTCAAGGATGGTCGCAGGATTGGACTCTGCATGGTGATGTGAAGTCTGTGACGTTGACACGTTATAATATGTATAATAATGTTGGAGAAGAGGCATCAGTCATCACTTACGACTTCAATGAGCGAGGAGATGTGGTCAAAGAGTCGGGTCAAGACAATGGTTTTCCTATGATCTGGGAGAATACCTACAAATATGACTCCCACGGCAATATGATAGAGTCGCTCAAGGAGAATTCTTATAGCTGCAGCAAGATACAGAATCTTTATGTGTATGACTCAAATGGGAAAGTCATTAAGCAAGATATAATTTCATTCGATAGCTTGTTGTGTGGCTCAGTCGTTGAATCCGACACCGAGCCTTGGGGTGAAACTAAAATTGTATTCAAATATGACTCCCACGGAAATGTGGTAGAAAAGAATATATACAGCACAGACTCCGCTACAACGGAAAAATTCTCATATGTGTATGACTCCAATGGTAATATTATAGAGAAGATAGAGTACACTTCGGACGGTTCGGTGTATCAAAAGTTTATTTACCAATACGACTCCGAAGGTCGTATGACGGAGTATGCTATTTATTACCCTAATGAATTGATGGAAAGGGCTACTTACATCTATAACGCGGAGGGCAATGTTGTAGAGCACAGATTATATCAGAATGATGAGATTTTCTGTGATGATTCGTTCTCTGCCGATGGTGAGTATTATGGCTCAGGCAAATTTGTATTTAAGTATAATTCAAAAGGCGAGATGGTGGAAAAGTCTTTTAGAAGTTCGGACGGCTCTTCCTCAACCCGAACAACTTATGAACGCGAATTCGGGATAAGAGAAGCTTAAATGTTTTCTAGAAAAAGGCATAAAAAAAGAGTCGGCAACCTTAAAAAGCTGCCGATTCTTTTGGTTATATCACTGATATTTAGTAACTTAGCAGTAAA